>DASPMU010000034.1:0-37354 GCA_035626895.1 Alphaproteobacteria bacterium | reverse complement strand
GCATTTTTTTATAATTATTTTATCTAATTTTAATATATTTTGATAATAATCTAAGGGTTGATGTTTATGTTATTTAATTGCAATAAGGCTAATCGCAAGGGCGTTGAACTGACTATGAATGTCATAGTGATGGCCGCGATTGCACTCCTTGTTCTATTGATACTTGCATTTTTCTTGATGAGAGGCTTTGGAGGATTCAATAAAGGGACAGACTGTGTCGCCCAGGGCGGAATTTGCCATGCAGTAAGCAGCACTCCAAGCCCGGCAAATGCATGTCCTGACACTCATCCGATAACTTCAGGCTACACTTGCGGCGCAAGCCAGAAATGCTGCGTTAAATTGCCGGGGGCAAGTTAATAAAATGATTAATGCAAAAACAGGCCAGCTCAATACTTTTGCAAAATTAGTTTTGGTAGTCATGGTAGTTGGAGTCCTGGTATTTGCATACGGGAGAGTTACAGCCGGAAGCAATAAGGTTCTGCTTTGCAGTGCAAACGGCGGAACATGTACTAAAGGAACCTGCGATTTTAGAACTCAAATTCCTGCTTTAAGCGATAAGGCTGCAGGATGCCAGAAAGATGAGATATGCTGCATCCCTGTAGTTGATGAAGATGATATAGATCCAAGCTGTGAAGGAAAAAAGCTTGGCGATGTATGCAGCGGAGGCTACTGTGACGCTTCATTAAAGTGCATCAATCATTGCGAATTCTGCTCAAAGAATGCAAAGCAGTTTCAATCAATGTGCGATGTCAACGGACAGAAAGATATTGATAATTTCTACACGAAAGGAACATTCACATGCGGATGCACAAATGAGGAATGCATCCTAAAAGAGAAAGATGGAACTTGCATAAGAAATTATTGCGGCAGCGGCAGTACATATTGTTGCGTCAAATAAATCATAATATAAAAACTATTAATCAAAACAAAAAATGAACATAAATAATTTCAGGAAAAACAGGAAAGGAAATGTTGTAACAGACAACATGGCAAACCTTATTCTAATGGCAGTAATCATAGGAATAGGAATTTATTTCCTGTGGGCGTATGTCTTGCATGGAGCCGGAGATAGTATTGATGCTGTGCAGCAATGCGGCGCACTTACAGGCAGCAAAGGAGTATGCAAAGAGTCATGCGATCTTTCTGCAGAGCTTGAATTTACAAATCTCGGATGCAAAGGAATTGCAAACAAGTGCTGCATCCCCAAGAATGAAAACATGGATGATGTAATACTTCCTGCCGGCTATGGAGGAAACACTGAATATGATTTCGAAGTCATCTCTATTGATTTCGATTCAGTCGGATCATGCAAGAAAGACCCAGATAACAATGGAATAATATTATGCGAACCTGGAGAAGAGCATGAGGTTGTTGTAATAATAGACGTTAAAAACATATATGGCGAAACTTTAACTTATGGAGACGCAGTAGTTGTAATAAATGGAAACGCAAAGAATATACGTGGCCCTGGAAGATATACTGGACCTTCAATAAAGTTTACAACAGGAAAAACGGACAGATTAAGAGTCAATCTAGAGATTTCAGCTGCAGATGCTAAAAATAATGATTATTGGACAATTTATCCTTATGCAACTTGCACGACTGCAGAATGCAAGTCGACAGATACTGGGCGGGCAAGAGGAATACTCAGCAGCAACGACGATGATTCCGTTACTATTAAATTTACAAATTAACCATAATATCATAATTAGCTTTGCATTTCAAAAATTGGATTTTGCAGATTATAAAAAAATTGGTGAAAATGTTTCTTGGAAGAAAAAATGGAGATATAACGCTACAGCAGCTAGTATTGATAGTTGTAGCTGTAATAATGATAATCATTGTGACTTCTTTTGGATCAAAAGTCTGGGCATCATTTTTTCCAAGCGCGGATAAATCTACTGAAGATAGCTTCAATACTTTTGCAAGCGTGATAAACGCCAAAAGCGCAACTCCATTAAGCTATGATATGACTCCTTTGACATTATACCTTTCTGAAGGATATTGCATGATCTATTTCTACGGCGGCCCTAGCACAGATTTTATTAGTGTTGATGGAACTTCACCATCAAGCGCAGGTACAGGAGGGGCTAGCTATACTACTGTTGAGAACAAATATTATAGGCCCTCAATATGTAATGGAGAACCTTGCATATGCTTATATGATGGCAGGCCGGAAAAAGATCAAGAAAACAGAAATGAAAATGTTGTAAGCTGCAAGCCTATTGCAAAGCCAGTAAATATTAACTATGCATATTATGATTTCAGAGGAATTATTTGCGGCACGCATGTTGATACGACTAGATACAGGCCTCTTCTTATAATAAGGTATACAGAATCATCAGCTTCAACAAATAAGAATTTCATATATATCTTAAATGACACTAATACAAACAGAGAATTACATAAAAAGTGGAGCGTTCCTATATGCACGAGCGATAAACAAAATCTCTGCTACGGGAAAAGAGATGATGAGATTGTGAGATTCACAACTGGATCAGAGCTTGATAGAGTCAGGCAATATTGCGGAAATGTCGCAGATAAAAATTATTTATCAACAGGCGTCAAATGCTTGTATGATCCAAAAGACAGATCATGCAATGTTGACTGCAGCGCTGGAGATATCAAGTCTGAATGCGGAACTACATACAAGACTTGCAGCGACTTCAACAAAATAGCAGGAGTTGAAAAATATTTAAGCACTGATGAGAGCAATGTAAATTATCAATATTATCACATGTGCCTTAACAATCAAAATTATTGCAATCTTAATCCGGCATGCGGCGTTACAAGCTGGGACGCCTACATAAAATTAGACTCCTTGGATGGTTCTGTAAAAAACACTGATGATATATTTACTGAGGATATAAAAACAAAATGCAGTATTAAATTTTTAACAATCCTTGACTCTAAGTATGATTATTATCTATTGTCATATAATACTAATGAGCAGAATTGCGTCGAATACTTCAAAGAAAAATTCTCTCAGGGAAAAAACACATTCATGGCATGCAAGCAAGGAAATAATGCCAATTGCAAGACCTTCATCACTCAAAACACTGAAAAGTGTGGCCTGAAATTCGTTTATAAGGGAGACCATCATTGGATAACATATCATAATGATGAAGAAGGTTGTTCTAAAGAAATAGAAAAGAATTTCGAGATTGCATATAAGTGTGTTTCTGGATAATCAATCACCTGCTAGATCTACTCAATAATCGACAGCACTATCAGCTAGCGAACCCCCGATATATTATTTTGTTGCGTCTAGACTCGTAGGCGGCAAACGATTAAACATACTATGTGAGCCTTGATAGTGCGTTACTGGAACAGTTAAGTCAATTTTATTCTTAAAAAGCGATACATATTTAAACGTTTAGTCGGTAAATTTACTGTATGCGTCTGACAAAAAGGGGTATCGGTAAAAGAGGCATGGAAGATAAACTTCTGTTCACTATGTGGGAGATAGTTGTAGTTCTAATGGTAATAATAGCCTTGACTGTTGCTGTCAGAGGAATAGCAAATAACACTGTCTACTGGAAAAAATACCATAGTACAGACCTTGCCCTGATGACTGATCTTCTTATGATAAATCAGGGAGATTTTGTTCTTAATTATGAATTAAAGGATATAGAACGAAATATTGTTACTGACGGCCTTATGATTGATCCTCTAAGACTAAATATTGTGCTTAGGGATAATGCTTATTTCATTTATGACGGAACGCCGCAGCAGGATAGATTCCCGCAAAATTACATTTTTGCAACCGATAGTGATATTAAGATAATAAATTCAGAAATCGCAAGCGATTATGTAGTGCTATACAAAGAAGGAAATTCTTTTAGCCTGAGAAATGATTATATTGCAAAAACAATATCATGTCCATCAATTGATACTAAAGGAAATATCGCAGAAATGCATTTTGAAGTCATGGCAATTGAAGATAGCCTGATCGGCAGAGCAAGGTATGCAACAGAGCTTTTGAAAACTCCTGGAACAACGAATGATCTTCTCATAGCAATATCAGAAGCAAGCGAAGTCCAGTCAAAAAATATAATATATTACGATACTTCAAACAAGGCGATAAGCGAGAAAATGGGATGCATCATAATGAGAAAGATGCTAGAATCAAATCCGGATCTCAAAATAGAGATTAGGCCTTTTGATTCTTCGATAATCTCTGAAAATGAAGATCTGTTTGAAAGCAAAAAAAGCGGCTATAGATATTTTGTCGTTATGGATTTTAATTCCGGACTTTTTACAGATCAGGAATTTAGCAAGCATCTTGAAGAAGCCATAAAAGAATTTTACGGATAATAGTAAATAAATATGAAAGACATAAGAAAAAAGGGACAAGTGCAATATTTCATGGAGAATGCATTTCGTATAGGCTTTCTTATAGTTGCATTAGTCGTCTTTTTTATGTTGATAAATTTTTTTATCCTCAATAAAATAGATACTAAAGAAATACAAGCTGAAATAGTCGTGAGCAGGATATTGTATTCTGATGCAATAATGTATGAAGATGAAAATACACTAAGAGTATATTCAGGGATTGTAGACATGAAGAAATTCAACGATGAGACAATCAACGCAAAAATAAATTATCCGATAAAAAGGCATGCAACAGCAAGCATCGAACTGATCGATAACGTCGAAGGAAAAATCGTTGAGACAATCTATCTTAACAAGGCCCAGTATGATAATCTCAATATTCTTGCATCAGGAGATTTAGAAGGAAAAGGCGGCGCAACGAAATATCCTAAGACTTATCCTGTCACATATTACGATAAAGGAAATTACAAATATGGCACTTTGAAAATAATAGTCATAGTGCCTAATTCATAAAATGAAAAACAGACTAATAAAAAATAAGCGTGGAGAAGATATGCTTGTAGATTTCTGGGCAATATTAGTTTTTGCCCTCATTGTATTGCTTTTTTTCATATTATTTGCAGCAAATAAGAAAGAGCCAAAAATACAGGAGATACATGCCCAGTTTTCCCAAAATGACGCGAATTTCATGCTTCAATCATTCTTGAAATCTCCTGCAATAGGAATTGATTCTACAAAGACAGTTTTCCAGATAATAATTGAAGACTATAATACTGGAGATTACAGCAGGTCAGACACTCTTGCAAAAAATTATTTTTCTCAATTAAAAAAATACGGCACATATCCGGTAGGAGCAATATATCTTCAAATTGATGATGATAGTTTATTTTTTACAACAATCGGAAAAATAGAACTGCATGAAGGCAGGGGAGGAATTACAGATGAGACAGGAAAAAATTATTACAGTAAATGTTCCCAAGTTTCAGAAGCTATAATTCCTTCGCCTGGCGATAAGAAAGCAGTAATAAGGCTAGACATCAACGTGTATTATGACAGCGGAACTTGTCCTACAACAGAATGAAAAATATAAATAAAAACAGGAAAGCGCAGATATTCATTATATCAGTAATAATAGCTGTTACGATAGCATTAGGAACTTCATTTATCCTTCTTAATTATATGTTCAAGGAGACGGCAGAGAACCAGGCTATAGGAACGTATCAGGCTGCAATAATGGATTCTATTGCTACTGGAGACAGTGTATCAACATACGTTGACAGCGCTTATAGCCTTGCAGTATCAAATGCTCTTGATGAATATTTTTACGGCAATCCAAAGCCAGTTATTGCAAGCAAAAACAATGACGGGGCAATTGATGCCGGGGAAGTTAATTATTGCGGCAATTATATTTATAGAGTATGGAATTCTGAAAATAAGAATTGTTATCCGGATTTTAGATCTAAAGAATTCGAGCTTAATGCGATTATCGACAAGAATTTTGGTGAATTGACATACTTAAGCAAATCTCTTGCTTCTGAAGAATATTTTGACAATATTTTGCTGCAGCCTATATATTATGATTATAAGTACGATATTTCAAAGGGCAGCACAAAGATAATTGCATATCCTAAGGAGAGCTATAAGATTCATACATTGAATAGTAATGATGTAAAATCAAATGAAGATGTTAAAGCATATCTTGATGGAAAATATCTCGGAGCTGAAGGAGATATAGAAGGAATTCCGCTGATTCCTCCAGCGTCAGGAAATTTTAGGACGGCAAATAACAGGAAGATAGAATATATAGTAATACACTACACTGCAGGGCATGATATAGCTGGAGCAATGTCCAGGTTTTCTATTCCAAACGAAGGAGCAAGCTCGCATTACATAGTCGGAGCTGAGAAAGATGAATTCAAGACAATACAAGCAGTACTAGATTCTGACGTTTCATATCATGGAGGATG
Source organism: Alphaproteobacteria bacterium (assembly GCA_035626895.1). Lineage (GTDB taxonomy): Archaea > Nanobdellota > Nanobdellia > Woesearchaeales > UBA9642 > UBA9642. The sequence goes on along the minus strand of DASPMU010000034.1, from coordinate 31,052 downwards.
CGACAGCGATAAGTATGGCTGCGCAAAAGAAGAATACAAGAGCATAAACAGCAAGTCAATCGGAATAGAAGTTGTGAATTATGCATATGATCGAATCGAAAAGAAAAAAGATAATGGCCAGACTTATGAAGTTGCAATAAACACAAACAAGGAAAGCTGCGAGACTGGAAGGCCTGATAAGATATTCTATCCAAGTTATAATATCGGAGGAAAAGATACTGGCGCAAACAATCTTTGCTGGACAAAATTCCCTGAAGAACAATACAAAAATCTTGTTGCATTGACTGCAATACTTGCAAAGAAATATGATATCCCAATTGATAGAACGCACATCATTGGGCACGTTGAAATTGTCCTGAAAAACAAGGTAGATCCAGGACCTGCATTTGATATGGATAAATTCGTCCTGGACGTCCAGGAAGCTGCTAAGAACGATATTTCTATAAACATTGCAGAACTCTCTGGAGCAAGTTCTCAGGAATGCATAGTTTCAGATGATACTGATTGGGAAATAACTGGCGCAAAAATATCCAATTCCATTTATACAAGCGATCAAATAATGAAGGCGACTGTAAATGTCAAGAACGACGCCGATAATTGCGTAATATTAAAATCTAAACTGACTGCCAAGTATACAATAGATGGCAAGGAATATGTTGATATGTTCGAGAAAACAATTAATGCATATAAGAATTCAGAAAAAAATCCAACTACAGATATAGAATTCTCATGCAGTTTTACAACTGATCCTAAAATCTATCAATCAAAAAGAACAACTGATTGTTTATTTTTAGTTCCGGAATCATCAGAGATAAAATATACTATAAGCTTTAGTGCAACGGACCAGAATTCAGACTCTGATGAATTCATCGATGATGCCTTAGTGTTTACTGCAAAAAAATATATCGGAAAACAAGTTGATTTGATCGTTGCAGGAGATTTGACTGAATCTGAAAGAAATAAAATAAGCGCGGCTAAATTAAATCTTGAAAAACTTGGCGTCCTTGAATATATAAATGAAATTGCAGAGGAAAATAATATACCTCGTGAATTAATCTTAGGCCTGATTACGCAAGAATCAGGAGGAAATTTAGATGCAGATAGCGGACTTGCTGCGGGCCTGATGCAGGTCACTAAATCAACTTTTGATGGAATCAAATTCGAAGATAAATGTACATGGGAAGAATACAAAAAGGATGCAAAGTGCCAGATACGGGCCGGAGTTGCTGTTCTCAAGGCGAACTATGAAAGTGTTAGCGACAAGACAATATATTATGTATGCAATAAGAATTGCTATGGGGAAAATAATAACGGGGCAAAAGGATATTGGTCTTCATGCAAAGGCGGATGCGATCAAAGCAAATGCATCGGGCCAATAAATAAGCAATACAGCGGATGGGAGGCAGCTCTTAGAAGATATAATGGAGGAGGAAGCAATGATCTTCCAAAATCCGGAGAGCAGACAAGCGGATGCGTCAATCAACCAGACTATGAATACGTGGAAAAAGTCATGAGGCTTGCAAACGGCTGGGGATACGCCGGGACAAATGATGTCAAAATAAAAGAGGAATTAAATCATGGAATACTTGGAGTATACTCTATAAGGCCTACTCTTAGCAAAGACGTAGGATTTGATTTCAAGATAATTGACATGCTTGTAGTTTTTGCCAAGGAAACATCAAAGACATGCGGCGCTGAAGGAGTAAACAAGAATGATTGCATCAAATCGCAAATAGAAGAATGGAATTTAAATCTCCCACAAGAATACAAATACATCAAATTAAGCGATCAATGCGATGAAAATACTGATATTGCAAAGATAAATAAATTTGCAGAAGAATTAAATGAATGCATGCAAAGCTTAGATGATAATTGCAAATGCAAATTCTCCAATAACGTCGTGAAAATAAAATCCATTTCAAGCGATGATGATTCTTCTGCCTTATCTTATTACGATAGCAATGATGATGTAAAAAATATCTATTTTGATCATGGAATATATGACGCAAATGGAGAGGATTTAGTTAAAAACAGTCTCTCTGCTTCAGATATATTATTCTACAAAAAAGCAGGCCAGATGACTCAGGGAGCTAGTTCATTCACTAAAGAATGCAGCGCTGTAAAAAAGACATATAGGATGTGCCTTGATACTAATCAAAAATATACTGCATACGATGAAACTAATGAAAAAGTTGTAGAGAAATATATAGTGATTCCATTTGCCATAACTATAAGAGATAATGTTGCGCCTAAAAGAATACAAAGCGTCAGCTATGGAAATATGCAACATGATGAAAATTCTATAGTCCTTAAATGGACTCCTGGAAAGGAGCGGGATATAACGCATTATAATATCTATATGTCTTCGGATAAAACAAAGCTTGAAGAGGCGCAAACTCAATATTTGAAAGAAGATGTAAAATTCAAATCATTATACATTGTTGATGAAAAATACGAATCCTATAAGAGCATCGATATTAATAATCCGATTTGCAAGCTATCAGATTCATCAAATGATGTAAAATATTGTTCCTTCGAATACAATGCAGTTGACGCTTCAGGAAATTCTGTCAAGATAGGACTTGAGAAAGAGAAACTCTACTATCTTTCTGATGAAGATAAATTCATGTACATACTTGATGGAAAATTAAGCTATAACGAGTTGCAGGCTGATTCAGAAAAATTCATTGCAGTCACTGCAAATGATATTGACGGAAACGAAATAGACAATTTAGCAGATGATCAGAAGATAAAAATTGATGAAAACATGATAAGCGTTATCCCAAAGAACATGCTCTCGCCAGCGCTTGCATTAATATCTGGAATGCCAGAGATAAGCCAGGCAAATAATGAAAATATAATAAAATTATCATGGGGAAGTGTAGGAATAAATATAGATGGATCATCTTATTATGGTTCAATTCCAATAAAATATACAGTTTATACTTCATCAATTGAATGCGCTGATTCAGAAGTCAAGAAAATAACAGATTTCAATGGAAATTACGGCCCATATGATCGAAATTCTGATGTAGGAATTAATCTAGGTTCTCAGGATATAAAATGTATCGGAGTATCTGCTTCTGCAGAAGACAAAAAATTCGATAGTGTCATCACTAAGTCACTAAATTTACCCTCGGGAGCTCCATCTTAAATACAAATCGTAACACATATAAACCAGTTGTATAACACATTAATTAGTGTGGGGGTTGTTTTTATGATAAGTATGCCAGTTAATGATATCGTTTCTAAAATAACTAAAAATACAGGACTTTCTGAGTCTGAAGTTCGCAGCAAGATAAAATCCAAGATAGAGCAGCTCTATGGCCTTGTTTCTGAAGAAGGCGCAGCTCATATAATTGCAAACGAGCATGGCATAAAATTATTTGAAGTATCCGGCAATCTAAAAATCAAAGATATAATGGTCGGCATGAAAAGCGTTGACATCACAGGAAAAGTCATGCGAAAATACGAAATGCGCGAGTTCAATACTGAAAAGAGGAAAGGAAAAGTTGCAAACTTGATGCTTGCAGATGAGACAGGAACAATCAAAGTTGTTTTCTGGAATGAGAAGACAGATTCTTTCGCCCAGATAAAAGACGAAGATGTTGTAAAGATCCGCGGGGCATATGTAAGAGACAACGCGGGAAGAAAAGAATTGCATCTTGGAGATAATTCAGGAATCACAATCAATCCGCCGAATGTAACAATCAACGCAAGGGAAAAGAAAGATTACGCTAAAAAGCACATCAAGGAATTAACTGATGGCATGTCCGCTGAAGTTATGGGAACAATACTTCAAGTATTTGACGTGAAATTCTTCGAATCATGCCCTAAGTGCAACAAGAGAATGCGCATGAGAGAAGACGCATTTGCATGCGACGAGCACGGCTCTCAAAGCCCGGTTTACAATTATGTAATGAATGTCTATCTTGATGATGGAACAAGCAACATCAGGACTATTTTCTGGAAAAATCAATCACAGAGATTGCTCAAGTTAAATGATGAGCAGTTCAATGAGATAAGATTAAATCCGATGCTGTTTGAAAAGTACAAGACAGATATGCTTGGAACACAGATAAAAGTTCTTGGAACTGCAAAGAACAACATCACAGGAAGAATGGAGTTCAATGCTGAAATAGTTTTCACAGATCTAAATCCAGAGCAGGAAATAGAAATGCTTGATCATATGAGAGAAGTTACTTTGGAATCAAAGCCTGCAGTAAGCGTGAGCGGAAATACTGCAAGCACAACAACTACTGTACAATCCAGTTCGCCATCAATTGCAAGCATGACAAAATCCGAGCCTAAATATTCAAATTCTAATGTGGAAAAGCCAGTCAAGTCAACAGACCTTGATGACGAATTTGAAGTCAGCGAAGATTTCCTTGATTAAAATGACAAACAATGCTTCTTTGGATGACAAAGTTGGAGGATTTTGGTTTATTAGGATACCTCAAGATGTTGCCAAAGATCCTCAATATATAGTTGCTGTCGCAAGGTTCAAAGAAATGTATTCTGAAGCATACGCTAAGGTAAAACTAGAGAAATTAAAAAAATCCGTGCAGCAATACGAAAATAATTCTAAGATTTAGAAAAAAAAATCAGCCATAATAATAATAAACTGGTTCCGGCTTGCTAGTATATCTCGTTCCTACACCTGCAGTCCAGCTCCATTGAAGACCTTTGGCAGGAACAACTTTTTTTGTAGCTTCGTCAAAAACATATAAACCTTTTTTTGTCTTGTCAGTTCCGGCAGCGGTTGAAAAATCATATTTATCAGGAACAAATATTCTTATCCTACCATACAAGTAATCTAATGAAACTGCTTCTCTTTCTGTTTCAAATACTGATCCTTGATCTCCCCACCATCCGGCCGTTACTTTTTCGTCTCCAAAAACCTTCGGGTGAGCGTGTTTTCTTCTTTCCAGTTTCTCAGCATCTTCTTCTATTGATTTACTTTCGGTTTTATACCACTCAGTATTAGTATAAGTTGGTTCATCTTCAATTCCTTGCGGTCCTTTTTTGTGATATAATTTTCCGATAAGAGGAAGATTTACAAGATTTGCATATGATTCTAATTTCTTTTTGTTTCTCTCTCTTGCAGGCGCGCATAGATTATTTATTTTATCAACTAAAGATTGAGCTCTTGCATCAAGAGTTTTTTCAAATTCAAGAATTTCTTCAATGGAATATGTCATTTTAAACCACCCAGATTTATTTCAAGGTCAAGAAATATATAAAACTTTCTACTTGAGAGTGAAAGATGACTAAAAGTATATAAAAGAGGTCTCTCAGATAAAAAGATGAATGATGAAGTAGTTCAGAAAGAAAATGTTCCAAAATTCTATGTAAGTTGGGAGCATCTTGAATATCTTGTGGCTAAAGTGGCTTTGCAAATCGACTCAAAAAAATATACCGGCATCTATGGCCTTCCTCGTGGAGGATTAATCCCTGCAGTCATGATAAGCCATCAAACCGGGATCCCTTATGCCGAAAGCATTACAGAGAAAACTTTGATAGTCGATGATATAATAGACAGTGGAAATACCCTCGAAAAATATAAAGAATATGATAAAGTAACTTTGATAAGCAGGCATATGCAGGAGTCAAAAGTCATAGCTACTGGAATGATTGAAAAAAGCAATATCTGGTTTGTTTTTCCATGGGAGAAATAAGATTAAGCAATATTTATATACAACTTCTTCGCATAATTATTTATGCTTGAAAATATATTAAAGCCGAATTGGCTTGAAAAGGAGCCAAGATACGCATTTCTTATTGGATTGATATATTCCGTCATAGGAATAATTGCTGCGCTTATAATATTCCCAAGAAGCCAAGGTATTGCAAGCATTGCATTCTTATCATTATTATTAGTACCATCGCTATCAAAGATTCTTGCAATTGAGGAAAAACAGGATAGCGATTCGAAAAAATTTTCTCTGAAAAAAATATTCAAGGATCATTCTGATGTCCTTCAGGTATACTTGATGCTGTTTTTAGGGATATTTTTGGCTTACGCCTTATTTAGTCTTAAGTTTCCAAATCTACTGGTCAATGGAATATTTGACAGTCAATTAAACATTATCGGCGTGAATACTGGCCAGGCTACAGGAGGGCTTGATTTCCAGTCTATTTTATCAAATAATTTCAAAGTGCTGATTATATTTGCTATGCTTTCCCTGGTTTTCGGAGCTGGATCAATATTTTTCCTTGCCTGGAACGCGTCCGTATGGGGAGTAGTATTTGCGTATGTCACAAGAAATTTCGATGAATTTTTCTTGACATTCCTTCAAGTGACGCCGCATATGTTCCTAGAAGTCGGGGCATATTTCTTTACTATAATTGCCGGAGGCATAATGAGCCAGGCAGTACTGCGGGAGAAACTAGGCTCTGTAAAGTTCAAATATGTATTAAAAGATGGTTCTGTGTTCTTACTCGTCGGAATTGTGCTTCTCGTCCTCGGAGCATTCTGTGAGGTTTATCTTTATCAATTCTGGGCCTAAAAAGGGCAAATTTGCACTAATGTATGCTCTATGGAAGGATTCATATTTATAAACCCTTTATAAAGAGTATTTAAATAACCATTATGCCCCTCGAGTAGAACCGATAGTTTAATATACTAGATATCATAAAATAATCATTAATTGGGGTTGATATATTTGATTAGTAAAACTTTTGCAGAAGCAGTAATGAACAGCTGCTACACCGTTTTTGACAAGCAAGTTCCAGGCTTTAGGATAATCTACAAAAAAGAGATATCCAATCTGTTCTCAGAAAAGCTTGCTGAAAAAAAGCTGAAGACAAAAAACATACAGAATCCAAAAGTATTTGACGTTTACATTTACGCTATGTTTAGGGTATTCTACAAGAGATTACGAGACAAGCCAAAGATCCAGTTGATATTAAAATTCATTGGAAAGAAAGTATATGATGAATTCAAGAGAAAGAACAAGCTTTCAGGAAATATCAAGAAAGACTTGGCATCTATACAAAAGTACTTCCAAAAGAACAAATTCTTCGCTAGCAGCCAGATCACTTGGAGCGACAAGAAAAGATTCAAGCAGATAATAAATAGCCCGGTAATATATGATGCTGCAAAGGACATCTATAACGAGTTAGGGTTTTCAATCAATCTGGTTTCAAAGGTAATGGAAGCATACTTCAACGAATACAAGATAAAAGTCTTCGAAAAACATTTCAATCCATACCAGCAGCCAAAGAAAATAATAGAGTTCTGGGAATTTAAGTAATCTTGCTTTCAAAAATAGGTGAGGAAAAAGCATTTATGAAATTGCTAGATGACAAGAAAACTGTCAGTGCAATAGATAAAATAGTAGATAGGATTTCTGGAGCAAATACAATTATTCTAGGGCCAGTTAAAATTGAACTGCCGGAAGAATATGCTCATAAAAAAATAGGGCAGTATAAATTCTGGCAAGCAGAGGATATAGCAGATTTAATTGACAATTATTCTTTAGTCAGCAAATTAGACAGAGAAGATTCTGAGTATAACAAGAAATTAAATGACTGGTTTCAAGAAACAGTACTTGATATGAATTTGTCTGAAAAAGATTTCAAGGAATTCTATAACGAACTGCTGAAAATATTGGAATTCAATCAAAAAATAAGCATGGAATCACGAATTCCTCCAGAAATGGAAAATAATAATATAGTCATTCTGGAAAATATCTATTTAGGAAATTTCAGTATTGCTGAAAATAAATATTATCATAAATGCGAGATGAAAGTCAAAGACAATAAAGGGGAAAATATCAGCGGAGTAATGTACTACAACCCTAAATTTGTTCTTCTTAAAGAGCGGCAGAATGACATAGATAAAGTATTGCCCTATAAAGAATATACAAAGCCTTTTGATATAACCTTCAAGGCAATGCCTCTTTACATAAAACAGCCAGGCAAAAAGAAGTTAACTACATATCCTCCTAAAATAGAAATACTAAGCATTACAAATAGCGATGGTTTAGAAGAAGTCATACGTCCAAGCAGCAACAAAGATTATGTTCCAGTACAAAGAAAATAACACATTAGTATTCGCAACATTTGATCACTTCGTTCAAAGATGTTGCATTCGCAACATTTTTATAATCTTATTCTATAGTTGAATCATGAAAAACAAAGACATAGCTAAAAATTTTCTGAAGCTTGCAGCTGCAGGCAAAGTTGATGAAGCATATGAAAAGTACGTCGATAAGAAATTCATCCATCACAATGTATGGTATCCTCATGATAGGCAATCTCTGATGGATGGAATGAAGGATAGTGATAAAAAAATGCCGAACAAGAAATTCATAATTAAGAAAATTCTTGAAGAAAAAGATACAGTTGCAACGCATTCTTACATTAAGATGAAAATGAAAGGAAAAGTATGGGAAGGATCCGTAGTTCACATAGTCAAAATAAAGAACGGAAAAATAGTTGAAATGTGGGACATTGGCCAGGAAATACCAAAGGACTCTCCGAACAGAAAAGGTGCATTCTAGATGGAATTAACGCACGATCCTAAGACTAATGAATTCTCGGCGTTAGTTGAAGGCCAGAAGTGCATCGTGCATTACATAGTCATAGATAGCAACACGCTCGACATAGATCATGTGTTCGTTCCCCGCACTCTCCAAGGCAAGGGAGTTGCAAGACAAATGATGGAACAAGTAGTCAGATTTCTCGAGCATAATAAAGTAAAAGTCGAGACATCATGCGAGTACGCAAAGAAATTCTTCGATGATGATAGATATAGAAAATACTTAAACAAGTAATCACTATAAAGTAACAACTTGACGAAAACTTTATAAATCTTTAAGTTCTAACAAAAATATGATAACATTAGTCGGCACTGCATTCATAGATCTTAACGGATACGATAGATTAACGAATGCTCTAGGCAAGTTAAAGCCAAATATTATAGGAATAGATTTTACAGAAGAAAGTTATCTAGAGCATATTTCAATCGTAAAACAACTCATCAGTCCGCGCGGAATAGAAATAATAAAGCATGTCACAAGATCAAAAATACCAAATCATAATCCTCAAACAATAGATATGTTCCTTGAGAATCATTCTCTTAATTATATAGAAAAGGCCGTGCATGATTATTCTACTAAAAACAATGCTACCATCTTGTTTTGCGACAATGAAGACAAGAAAATCTTTGCAAAAGAATATGCAAGAAATAACAGGAGAGAAATATTGAGGGAAATTGAAAAAATATTCACGCTTTCCCCCGAAGAGGCAGTACTCTACATAGAAAAAGAATATTATGATAAGGAAAATCATCCTTCAGCATACAAAAAATTACAGACTTTTTTTAATAAAACAGCAGACAAGCATGCAGAGAAAATATTGCGCCAAGCCGAAGGAAATATTGTGTATGTTTCATCAGTAGACAGAGTATACGGAGCGTATATGCCTAATATTTTTGACAGAATGGGAGATCTAAACCTTGGAAGAGTAAAATTGAATGATCTATGAACAATCTTGAAAAAAAATAAAGAATCTAATGGGAATAAGTGAAATAAAATGATAACTTTACTTGGAATTTCATTAATAGATTTTAATGGATATTATAGATTATCCACAATGCTGAAAAAACTGCAACCTCAATGCGTAGGAATTTTCGAGACTGAAGAAGAGCATAAGGAACAATTATCCCATATGAGCAAATTGTTTAGTGCTGAAGGTCGTTCTTTAATATTTCAACATTATTTAGAGGATCATCCTCGTTCTAATATTGAAACTTTAGATAGATATCTGTCTCCTGCTTCAACATTCTATTTTGTTAATGCTGTCGAAGATTATTGCAATAATTACGACGTACCACTATTATTTTGCGGTGATTCTGGAAAAGTCAAAAAATTCGATGAAGAATATTCCAAAAACACAATGGATAATTTCAATAAAGAAATGGATAAGTTATTAGCAATGCCTATTGGCGATGCGCTAAATTACGTGGAAAATGAATATTATGCCAAAGGCCAAATTAGTAAGTTTAATGCAATAGATGAATATATCAGCAAATCTGGCGACAGGCACGCAGAGAAATTATTAAGGAAATCAAGCGGCAATATAGTATATGTATCTCCTATTGAAAGCATATACGGAAATTATAAACCAAATCTATTTGATAGATTGTTAGATTTGAGGCCTATCAGGATAAAATTAAACGAAAAAATTTAATTTCTCTTATCCATCAATGAGAGAAGTTTTGTCATCTATTCTTACTCTAATTTCATTAATGCTCCAGGAACGTACGTTATTAATAATTCTTCAAATATAAGCATCGATTCATATAACAAAATCACATCAGCAAATGAGTCTTTAATATTGAACAAAAATTCCCTGAATTCCTGAGTATTTTTTGCATGAATATCAAGCATTATATTATATTTTCCAACGGTGCTTGTCAAATAATAAACGTTCTTATGGCTCTTGCAAAAAGAAATAAAATTCTTTATTCTTTCCTGTGGAACACTATTAAACGATATCAAAACAAGATGCCATTGTATTCCTAAAGTCTGCACGTTTATCTTAGGCTTGAATCCCTGTATTATATTTTCTTTTTGAAGTTGTCTTAGACGATAATGTACTTTATGCAATGGCTGCTTTATAGCCAAAGACAATTCCGTAACAGGCATTCTCGCATTATGATTTAATGAGTGGAGTATTTTCTTATCTAATTGATTGAATTCAAATTTTCTATTTTTAGAAGAAGTCGTTTTAAGACTATTTTTTGACTCTGATTTAAGAAATTTATAGCTGATATGTTCTGCCTGGATCAGAGTCGTAAAAGTGTATTCATGCAAATGTTTTCCTAGTAGCAACTTTAATTCTACAAGCTGGCTATTGAATTCAGAAATATTTTGGCTCCAAAATAATAAGGCAGCATCCCATCTTCCAACCCCGGTAACGAGCCAGGCAATATTTGGGAGTTTGCAAATTTTCTTGTAAATTTCTTTCTCTTCTTCCGAATTTAATCCTGTGAGTTGTATGAAAACATAGTAAGAATCAAATCCCAGTCGTCCTGAATCAAGCATAATATAGTAGTTATCAATTATTTTCTTATTTTCAAGTCTTTCTAGCCGATATTTTACAACTTGCTTGCTTGCGCGCACCCTTTTTCCTATTTCGGATTCAGTAAATCTTGCATTTTCATCTAATGCAGCCAGAATTTTGGAATCTAATAAATCTAAAGTCATAATTTTACTTTATAACTTTTTATATATAAATATTGTCATTTAGTTAAATAATATTAAAGATATATTTATCTTTATCATATTATTTCAATTATAATGGATTTAGAAAATATAATAAAAAACGTTCAAAATCAGGCAATAGATAAAGCTATAAAAATGTACAGCAAAGCATACAATGAATATCCTAAAACGACAAATTATATCTCCACAGCAATAGGAGTTGTCGGAGGAGACATCATTGCCAAGCAATTCACAGATAATCCTAATGTAACTCTAAGAGATATAGTTTTTACAAGCATAGCAGCTGCAGGATATAGTTACTTGCAGCCTAAAATGATTAAATGGTCAACTAAAGTCACAAATAAAGTAAGCAACTCATGGAAAAGTCTTAAAGACAATGTAGTAAAACATACTTGGGTGAATTCAGCAATCGTTACCGCAATGTATTTGCCAGTCAACATGACTTATTGGAATATATTGACAGTAAAAAATGAATCTCCAATTACGATTGAAGACAATGTTGCGGGGTTAATTACTCTGGCCATTGGAACAGTGCCTTATCTTGCTGCTGATTATATTGCAATAAAGAAATTCAGCCAGCCAAATACTGAGAAATATTTAAGGCCATTTTATAGTGCAGTAGAAATAGCTTGGAATACATTATTTGCCGGTGGAAATTATATTGCAAAGAAGCTATAACTATGTTCTCTTATCCATCAATGCAAGAAGTTTTGTCGTGCTGTTCCAGTTTCTTATTGTCATTTGTTTATAGATAAGCAGCATGGCTATTTTGTTAATATAGCTGCTTGACGCCTTTGCTGTTAATCTTGATAAATATACTACATCTTTGCCTGCATAAGCTGCATCTACTCCTTCTTTTAGTTTAATTTCTTTCATTGCATTTGCTGATGTCAATGGTTTTTTTAGAAACACTACATCATACTTGTATTTGTCAGGATATTTTCCGAAATCTTTTGGCGCAAGTTTCACTGCTTTCTTCAAAGTTTCATGGGATATTAATACAACGCAAGATTTGTAATTGAATCTCTTCGACAAAGCTTTCTCAATTTTCTCAGTCAATGAATCAGTATTTTTGGAAGAGTCAGAAAAAATCACATTTCCGCTCTGGATGAATGTTGCAACATCAGAGAACCCCATGTCTTCGAATGACTTCTTAAGGTCGGCCATCTTTATGATGTTATTTCCTCCGACGTTGATTCCTCGAAGCAATGCTAGATATTGGTTTTTCATAGAATGATTAAGGAATTGTTGTTTAAAAATTTAAAGAAAAATAAAAGAAAATAATTTATTTAATATATGCATTTACACTGCAGCTTCAAGGCATCCTTCCTTTACGAAGAATGCGCACTCTCCATCAGCAATGTTTGGCGCATCAACTAATTTCGCCACTCGAGATCCTTTCTTGCCTTTACGCAAGTATATTCTGAATGTCGAGTTGTGTCCGACTATGTTTCCTCCGATAGCTTCTGTCGGATCTCCGAAGAATGTATCAGGCTTTGCCATGACTTGGTTAGTCACATAGACTACGCAATTATGCATGTCAGCAAGCTTTGCAAGTATGTGCATGTGCTTGTTTAATTTCTGCTGCCTGTCTGCAAGCGTTCCTCTGCCAACAAACTCTGCCCTGAAATGAGCAGTGAGAGAATCAACAACTATTAATTTTACATTAAGCCCGTTCTTGATTAATTCTTCTACCTTTTCTGCAAGAAGCATTTGATGGTCGCTGTTATATGCTCGCGCAACCTTGATGTTTTTTAGAACTGTATCAGGGTCTAGATCAAGTCCTTTTGCAAATTGTACAATCCTCTCAGGCCTGAATGTGCTTTCTGTATCTATATATACAACGCATGCAGTAGGATCTTTTTTCTGTATGGATACAGCAAGCAAGTGTCCTATCTGAGTCTTTCCAGAGCCGTACTGGCCAAAGCATTCTGTAATGGCGCGAGTTTCAAAGCCGCCTTCAAGCAATGCATCAAATGGTTCGCAATGAGTTGATATTTTCTCAATCAATGCTCTCTTTGCAAGCGCTTCATCTCCTGACATGAATCCCATGTCCATTGATGCTCTTGACGCCTGGATTATTTTTCTTGCAACAATCTCAGAGACTCCTGATGCTTCAACAATTTCGCCGACAGTTGCGACAGCTATTGCAAGCAGCGTATCAAATCCTGCAAGAGATAATTTCTCAGCAGTTGCTGCCCCGACGCCAGGAAGGCTTGTTACAGACATTTCCTTAGTCTTTTGAACATTCTTTAAATCGATATTTACATCATTATCTAATTCATTTTCTTCTGCTCTTCGTGCTCTTGCCATTTCAAATCACCTTGTGTTTTGTTTTTGTTAATCATTAGTGCATAGCTATCGCTATAACTAAATAAATCAAATCAAAAAAATAAATTTAATCGACTACATTCAAGTAATCAATCAGTAAATGCTATCATCATTATCTTCAGCATTCAACGCTAAGTGCTCATATGCCTTGCTTAGAACAAGTATGGCCTTAGGTATATCCTGAGTCCGCAGGCTGCTGGTAGATTGCCATTGATCGTTTTTATCTTTGTAGTTGCGCTCAAAACTTACAGAATGATACACTACTTTCTTGCCGTCCTTGCCAGTCGCTTCGTTTGACCAGATTGTTGCGGCAATTGCGCCAGCCCTGAACTTTGTTTCAGGCATTTTCTTCCCCATCACATCATTGACTGATGGTATTCTTATTTGTGTTTTCTTTATTTCCATCTTAGTTACCTCTTGCTTATCGCATTTTGTTTCAAATCCCGTTATGGAGCTCTACAGCGGCCTGTTGAAAATCTGTAAGATTTTCGACTCAAGGAAATTCTTTCAAATTTCCTTTGTTTTCAGGCCTGCTTATATGCTCAGGGGACGAGGTCTTAGGCAATGGACTTAGCCTAATAATATACCAAAGTCAAGTCTTATTTATATAGTCTATGAAGAAATGTCCAGTGAGGGAAGTGAAGGCTTAAGAAACATAATATTAGAATTATTTATCAGAATACTTATTATTTAAGCTTGCATTTGCTTTTGTAAAATCAGTCATTAAAATAGACTGCGGACGGTCCATTAATTTCAAGATTCCAGTCGGTTTTCCCTGGCTGTCATTTCTTAATTCCTGTCTTAGCATAAGAACATCCACAAAGCCATCACCATTGAAATCTGTTTGTACAACCATTGCAACATATCCGTTATTGTACGGATCGTATGCAAATAATGCTTGCTGGAAAAATCCTTTTCTGGAATAATACATGACAACTTTTATAGGATGATTGACATTCTTAGATATAGGATAAATATCCAGGTTTCCTACAAGAGAATGTTCCAATCTATATTCCCTGCCATATGAAAAAAACATTATTTCTTTTTCATTGTTTTGTGTATACACTGTTCCTTGTATCTCTGGAGGCATATCTACAGTAATAGTTTGGCTATTTTGTTTCAAAACGTAATCTTTTGCTACTTTATCATCCCTAACGATTTTATTATAGATTTTTTCCGATGAACACCCAAGTAGAGAAGCAGAAATAATACCAATGAGTCCTAATTTCCTTATTTTGTTCATAAAAAATAATCGAAATTACAATAATTAGTATTACACTATCATACCTTATATTTAAATGTTTTGATATTGTATATTTAACACTATGGCAAAGTTTATATTGCATAAATAGTTCGCTAAGCTATGCCAAAATCAACTGCAACACTAATCACAGGAGCTTCAAGCGGAATAGGCCTTGAACTTGCAAAAATATTTGCAAAAAACGGCCATAATCTTGTTCTTGTAGCAAGGTCTGAAAACACATTGAACGAATTAAAAAAGCAGCTTGAAGAATCCTGCGCAATAAATGTAAAAGTCATAGTACAGGATTTAAAATATTATAATGCCCCGACGGCAATCTATGATGCTGTGAAGGCAGATGATATCCATGTAAACGTGCTAATAAACAATGCAGGTTTTGGAGTCCACGGGGAATTCAAGGACACAGATCTTGAAAAAGAACTTGAAATGATACAGGTAAATGTCACGGCAGTAACTCATCTAACAAAGATGTTTTTGACTGAAATGCTTGAAGCAAATTCCGGACGAATAATGAATGTCGCAAGCACTGCAGCATTCAATCCAGGCCCTCTCATGGCAGTATATTATGCATCAAAGGCGTACGTCTTATCATTCTCTGAAGCATTAGCCGAAGAGCTATCCAATACAAATATCAAAGTCACAACATTATGTCCCGGTCCTACAAAGACTAATTTCTCGACTGTAACTGGCGTCGAGAATGCGCGAGTATTAAACGAGAAAATCCCTGACGCTAAAGAAATTGCCGAGTATGCATACAATGCCTTGGTTCAGGAAAAAAGGATTGCAATTCCGGGAATAAAAAATAAAATACTGATCAATGCTACAAGAATTATTCCAAGAAAAATAGTTACAAAGACAATCAAGAAAATTCAGCAGAAAAAACAAATCAAAAAACCCGAAACAAAACTTAACTAAAATGGAACAATACTGGATGCCAAGGACAAAAGATTTTCAAAATCTTAGGACTGCATTAAATAATTATGAATGTACAAACATATTCATACGAGATATTGGTTCTCATGGCGGCAAATGCAGACTGAATGAAAATTTAGGAGATAAAAAATTAACTTTCAAAGTCCATCTAAAAAATAAGATTCTTGAATTTTTGATAGATTCAAATAAGGCGTACGATCTTGATCTAAAAAGCTATTACACAAAAAATCAGATGGGATTCTCTTTAGCATACGAGCGGATAAGACCGGATAACAGCATAGTCATGCTCAGCCAAGGCATTGATCCTTACGATAAAGAACTTCCTGAGCCGAAATCTTCGACTTTAAGGCAATGCATTGATGAGAAGCTTTTAGAAATAACATTCAAAGGAAGAGTACATTTAGAATTCTATTCATGGTGGCAGAAAAAGAAAGATTTGAAATACTGGAAAGTAGTACTTCCTAAGAAAGGTTTCTAAAAGGAAAAATCACACATTTCCACACTGACACCGTAACATTTAAAAGCCGTTATTCTCAGACTATATCATCATATTACTTATGATTAAAATTGAAGGGGGTGAGCATAGTTTGAAGATTAATCCAGAACATTATTTCGTATTGCATGGAAACAAAGTAATCAAGGATCTGCATGAATTAGTGCATTTTCTAAAGACAATAGACAAAAAGACATTCGAATATCATGTTAATGATGAGAAAAATGACTTCTCAAATTGGATAAGATATGTCTTCAAGCTGCGCAAACTGGCAGAATCAATCGACGATTTGAGGTATGAAGATTTGGAAACAATTGAAGATCTTATACAAAAGCATCTTGACCAAGTAAAGATTCTTGTAGTTAATGGTGGAAGTTCTTCTTTAAAATTCCAGCTTATTGACTTGCACTCAAAGAATGTATACATAAAAGGCGTGGTCGACGCGATAAATATCCTTGACAGATGTAATATAAAATATACAATCAATGGAGAAACTATAACAAAGAATGCAAATGCAAAAAATCATGATGAAGCAGTTGTTTTGATGATCAATGAGCTTTTGCATAATGATATTATAGGAGACATCAGCGAGATAAATGCAGTCGGACACAGAGTAGTCCACGGCGCTGAAATCTATACAGAACCAGTACTGATAGATTATACGGTTATTGATAAATTAAAAGAAATATCAAATCTTGCTCCTCTTCATAATCCTGCAAATATCTCATGCATAGAGGCAGCGATGGGAGTCTTTAATTGCCCGCACGTTGCAGTATTTGACACGGCATTCCATTCTACAATAGCTCCTGAAAAATTCATGTATGCTCTTCCTTATGAGTATTATGAAAAATACAAGATAAGAAAATACGGCTTCCATGGTTCAAGCCATAAATACATCTCAAATTTGCTTTCTGATTATTACAAACTGTCAAACAAAAAATCAAGCAAGATAATAACATGCCATCTTGGCAACGGCTGCAGCATAGCTGCAATCAAAAACGGCAAATCAATAAATACGACGATGGGATTCACCCCGCTTGACGGCCTGATGATGGGCACAAGAAGCGGAAGCATTGATCCTGCAATAATCCCTTACCTTGAATCAAACTATAATATGCAAGGCGAACAGATAAGAAAAATATTAAACAGCCAATCAGGGCTTCTTGGAATAAGCGGGCATTCTGACATGAGAGATATTTACGAATCAAAAGAAGAACCTAAATCAAAGCTTGCAATGGATATGTTTGCTGACAGATTGACTCATTACATCGGAGCATATATTGCTGAACTCGGAGGAGTAGATGGAATTGCATTCACAGGCGGAATCGGAGAGAACGCTCATTACATCAGAAAAAAAGTCCTCGAAAACTTCGATTATATAGGACTCAAATTAGATAATAAGAAAAATGAAAAGAACGAATTCATTATCTCAAACAAAGATTCTAAAGTCACGGTATTTGTCCTCGAGACAAACGAAGAATTGCAGATCGCAATGGATACAAAGAAGTTATTGAAATTGCAGGATTGAAGACTTTTTATGATACTGCATTGACGCCTAGCGAGCCCTCGATAAGCTATCTATTGCGTTTTAGACTCGTAGGCGGAATTCTATTTTACATGCGATGCGAGCGCGCCAATGCTGAAATAAAATTTCAATCACTAAGCCCGCAATATCTAAGCAATCTTTCTTTAAGGTTTTTCTCATCTAAGAATTTCTCGCTTTTGTAAGTGCAGTCTTCTAATACTTTGCTGAAAGAAACATCATTGTTCCATAATCTATTGATCAAATCAGGATAATTGCTCTTGAGTTTCCCAAGAACTATGCATGCAACATACATGTCATCCATGTAGCCGTAAGGACCGTACACATCTTCCGGGACTATGTCATTTGCAACAATAAGATATCCAAGCGCCGCGTTTATCAATATCCTTGAATCTTTATCAACAATATCATTATCGAGCATGTCACATAATAATTGTATTAATTCAGGAAAGTACAAAAGTTCTTTATCTAGTTCTTCATTAGAGTCTTTCAAATCCTGGAATTTATCGCGGATAGTGTCTATATAAGATTTTTCCATTTGAGAATTACTCCTGATATTCGTATGGGCCTATATCATACAGTCCTACTGGCCTTGGATTATTATCCAGATCAAAGCTTAGCGATACATTTATTCCTGCATCAATAACAGGACTTGAAGATAGAGGCCTATAATTGCTATCTAGGCCGGCATCAGCTATGGAAGAGATAATAAGGTTGTTTCTTTCTGTGACATTTTCTTTTTTCCACACTCTTGCAACAAGCTGCCTGCTTGCATCCTGGACTACAATATTATTCTCTATTATGAAGAAAGATTTATTATTCATTATCCCGAATGTTCCCCATTGATTATCCCTGCTCTGGACATTCTTGAATAGATTGTTGTATATCCGAACTCCGTTAGGAGCGCTAGTCAATGAATGTATGTAGATATTTCCGCTGTCTTCTATTATATTATTGTATATTCGCGTATCTTCGGCTGCAAATATTATTAATGGAGCTCCCCTGATATTCTTTATCCTGTTATTATAGAAATCTCCGCCCATTTTGCCGCCTATTTGTATTCCGTTTGTCTGCCCTACTGCAAATGTCTGGTTCATCCATCCTGCAGTATCAATAACATTATTGTAGACTTTTGCATTAGGATCTCCTGCTATCTGTATGGCTTCGCATCCAGTCCTGACAAATATATTATCATGAACCATGGTATTTTGCAAGGCGTGAGGATACAGCACTGTTCCCATGCATCCTGCTGTCCTGTTGAACCCATCCTGGAAAGTGTGTCCTATATAAAATCCCTCGCAATCAGTGTCGTGCACATAATTATGATGAAGATTCGCGTTTTTTTGCAGGAAATATCCAAGATTATTCTGAAGATTGCAGCTAGGTTCTGTCTTGAAGCTTCCGCCTGCAAATAATGCTGTAGATACTTCTACATAAGACATTTCAAAGTCAGTGCTTCTAGTAAATATAACTCCAAATATTGATGCATACACATTCTTTATTCCATATTTATGATCAATATGACCATTTCCAGTAACATTAATGTATGATGAGTTTGATATTGTTAGTGCGCCATTGTCCTGATCCATTATTACAGCGCCGCCATAGTTTACAATGCGGATATAATTTTCTGGGGATCCATGAATATTTGCAAATTCTATTCCTCTGCGCCTTCCGGCTTCCAGGCATATTGTATCTCCGCCCTCTACTCCCAAGAGATCTGATAGAGGGATTTTTCCAGATTTAGATACCGGTATTATATAATCGCAATCTGCTTGAGTTATTGTCTGATGAGTAGAACTGCTTCCTGCTTCTGCTGATAATTTCCAGTCGCGTTTTTGCACTATATTATTTTTAGTATACGTGCCTTTTTCATACAAGTCTTTAGCCTGCTGGGCATCTATATATGTGTCATATATTGCAACTCTTGCTATCTCTCCATTAAATGGCGATACAAATCCTGTAGAATTTGTCTTTCGTGTTCCGCCGATAAGCAAGTCGACAGAATTTGTTTGAGGAATAGCCCAGCCTAGCTTTCTTGTTCCATTATATTTTCCATCTATATATAATGTCATCGAGCTATTGTACCGGTTATAGCTTCCGACTATATGCGTCCATTTATCATAAACTATCGGAGTATTTATTGATACAGTCCAGCCGCCGACAAAAAATTTCCATTCATTGTTTATTGCATAAAGGCCATAGGATGTCCCTGTGCTGTCTTTTTTTGCCAAGGCATATTCTGCTGCCGTGCTGTTATATTTTTTCTTTACCCAGATTTCAAAGCTTATTACATCTTCACGCCAAAGTCCAGTTGCGCTATCCTGAACTGCAATATAATCATTGCCATTAAACACTAGAGATCCTTTACCGGAAGGTCCGCCTGCAGGATTGTATTCGGCATTTGTAATTATGCCATTTCTTAAGTTCCCTGAAAGATCATTAGCATTCTGTCCTGTGGAGAAATCATAAAGCAACATCGTATCTGGAGGAATAGTAGTATTAGTTGTATTAATATTAGTAGTATTAGTGTTGTTGATAATTGGATTCTGAGGTTGGGAAGAATTAGAAATATTGCCCGCGATAGTGATGTTGAACTGTTCTATCTGCCATTTATTTCCGTGGCAATCCCATCCTGCAATAATCTTGGAGCAGGAATATACGATTATATAATTTTCTGATGATGATCCATTTACAATTCCCAAATCTGAAGGCTTAAGAGCATATAGCAATGTTGCTCTTCCTGCAAACCAATCTTCCTTAAGCCCGGAACCATTCAATTCTATTTTTTGCCATTGTCCGCCGTTTAGAGAAATATATCCGTAGCGATATATTGCAGAATCTGTGACAGTTATTTTAAGCAAAGCCATGTCAGATGATCGTGAGAAAGCAAATATTTTTGTAGTTATATTAAATCTTGGAGAAGAAAAACTATTGCCTATGACTGATCCTGAAAAATCCGCCAGCGGTTCTGAAGGATGCGAGCTTGGCATCAAATAAATAACAAATGCAATGATTACTAGTATAAAACAGAGAAAGAATGCATATTTTGATTCTTTAATGCCGATCTTCATTGCATGTTTATTAATGCAAGCCATGTTTTTAAACTTTACTGGAATTTAAAACTAAATTTATAAAAGTACAGATAATGCCAATATTCATGATAATAAAGCATGTTCCCGAAGATTTCATAGTCGAAGAAATTCCGTTAAAGGAATGGAATGATGACGGCCAGTTTTCAGTTTACAAATTAGTAAAAATAAACATGAATACAGAGCATGCCATTTCAATAATTTCCAAAAAATTCAATATCCCATCAAGCCTGATAAAATATTCCGGAACAAAAGATCGGCATGCAAAAACTACTCAGTACATAAGTATCCCTGGGAAGACAATTAATTCTAGTTACGCTAATCCTGACAGAATTAAAATTGAAGAAGAGAATCTCATGCTTCATCACGTAGGTTTTAGTGACGAACCTCTTAGTCTTGGAACACTTAAGGGAAATAAATTTGTAATCACAGTCCGTGAATTATCTGATAAAGAAATCAGTGCATTAAAGCATAAACAGTCGCGTCTAAATTCTGGCAAGGAAAAATTCATGATGCCAAATTATTTTGACGACCAGAGATTTTCAAGCAATAATTTCGAGATAGGAATGAATATTATCAAGGGAAATTACAAGCATGCAGTAGAATTGATATGCTCAGGCAGCGAATCATTCTCAGAATCTTCAAATGAATACATGCAAAATCACGCCAATGACTATATTGGGGCAATCAAGCAGCTTCCTGGAAAAATATTGATGCTTTTCATTCATTCTGTGCAATCATATTTATTCAACGAAGCTCTTCATGATAAAATAATAGACAACCGTGATGTAAAAAATCTCAAGTCATATGAAATTGATTACAGCCTCGGAAAACTAGTTTATTACAATGATATAAAACAATATGAATCTCTTGAATCAGAGCTTGATCTTCCAGGGTTTGACACTCATACAATGAATCATCATCTAAAAAAACATGTTGAGAGGCTCGGCTTGACAAGCAGAAGTTTCATAATCAGGGCTTTGCCTAATTTAAGCGTCGAAGGAACTAAAAGAGAATGTTTCGCCCAGCTTGAGAATCTAAACATAGAAATTCTTGATGATCGCGCAATAATAGAATTCGAGCTTCCTAAAGGATCGTATGCAACTATTGCAATAAAAGGTCTTGTAAACGATTAAAGAAAACTAATTAGAGAAATTATTCAATACCTTATATCAGGTATCTTATAGAATGGATTTAGTCTTGTGAATCTCTGAGTATGTCTTTCATCCTCAAGCATGACATTTATCACTGCTTCTTGTTTCTTGAGTGTTTCCATGAGCGTCTTGATATTTTGTTTTGGATCTTTTATTATGTCTATATGTATCATGAGCCTTCCATCTCTTCCGACCCTTGTATTGACGGAATCTACAAGATATTTTTCTCTTGCAATAAAATTTAGCGTGTCAGACAATACATTCAACCTGTCCTTTACATCTACGCGCAGCGGATGAGTTTTTGCTTCAGGTTTTATAGAAGAGAGAGTCACTTCCTTGCTCATGTCGCATGTATAGACATTCGGGCAATCTACTTTGTGCACAACTATCTTTCCATCTTTTGTCTTGAACGCCCTGTTCTTGTCCCCTATTCTTGGATTGCAGCATTTAGGAATTTTCAAGTCGAATTTCTTCCCGTCAATAATTATATCGTCAGGAAAGTCTGTGTCTTCTATAAGTTCTGCAGGATCTCTTTTTTTTGTTTTGGTATCTACATCTACATTAAGAGCTGCCCTGATTTTAGTCCTGGTATGGGCAGATTTTGCAAATGATAGCCATGATCTTGAAGGAGTTGCGTTCTTTTGAGTCAGTATTTCAACTACATCTCCAGGGCTTAGAGTATAATCAAGCGGGACTATTGCGCCGTTGACTTTTGCCTGCTTGCAATGATTTCCAATATCAGTATGGACTGCATAAGCAAAATCAATTGTCGTCGCATTTTCTGCCAATGCGATAGGATCACCTTTTGGCGTGAATACAAATATTTCTTTTTCAAATAAGTCAATCTTAAGTGATTCAATGAATTCCTGGGCGTCGACGCTATATCTCTGCCAGTCAAGGATCTGTTTCATTAATGCAATATGCCTGTCAAATTTCTTGTCTCTCTCATCGCCCTTATATCTCCAGTGGGCGGCAATTCCTTCCTCTGCAGCTAGATGCATATCTTTTGTTCTTATCTGGACTTCAAGAACGCTTCCATGTCCTATGAAAACTCCAGTATGAAGCGACTGATATCCGTTTGATTTAGGCAGCGCTATGAAATCCTTGAACCTTTCAGGCATAGGCTTCCATGCATGATGTATCAGTCCCAATACTTTGTAGCACTCATCAACTGTACTTACAATTATCCTGACTGCCATCAAGTCATAAATTTCGTCGAATTTCTTGTCTTCGCTTATGATTTTCTTGTAGATGCTGTAGAAATGCTTTGCCCTGCCGTCAACACTTCCAGCAATATTGCTTTGTTTGAGAAGATTCTTCACATGCTCGATTATTCTCTTTATTTCCTGTTCTCTTTCTGCCTTCTTTTTTGCAACTCTTGATTTTAATTCAAGATATTTCTTGTTTTCCAAGTATCTGAATGAAAGATCTTCAAGTTCTGCCTTTATTATATACATGCCAAGCTTGTGCGCAATAGGAGCGTATATTGTCATAGTCTCTTTTGCAATTATTTTCTGCATGTCAGAAGGCAATACTTTCAAAGTTCTCATGCTCTCAAGCCTTTCGACGATCTTGATTATTATTACTCTTATATCCTTAGAACTTGCAAGCATAATCCTTCTGATGTTTTCTGCCCTGCGCTCTTCTTCCTGCTCAAGGCTCAGATTCTTATTGACATTCTTAAGTCGCGATAGGGCTTGAATTATAGATAATATCTCTGCGCCAAATTCTTTTGTTATTGTCTCAGGCTTTACATTTCCTTCATCAATTACAGTATGAAGAAGCCCTGCAACAATTGTGTGAGATCCGAGTTTCAAGTCGGAGAGAATCATTGCTACATTGTAAGAATGAGTGAAAAAATCATCTCCTGAAAGCCTTTTCTTGTTGCTTAAAATATCATGCGAAAATCTTGCAGCCTTGTCTATGAGTTTGGTGTCTGCATTGGGATTGTAAGACCTTACCTTACTAATCAACTCGACAATTTTTGTGTTAAGATCTTCGACCATTTTGATTGGTTTGACTGGATATTCATTTGGAGAGTTTGCCTAATATTTTAAATATTTCCTTATGGATTGTTTCTATTGGCCTCTGGCCGTTTATTGTATACAATATCCCCATTTTTTTGTATTCATTTTTCAATGGTTCAGTCCTTAAGTGATAAGTCTTTAATCTGTCCTTGATCCTCTTAGGAGTGTCATCTTCTCTTTGTATGAGTTTGCCGCCATCAATATCGCATACGCCTGTCTTTTTTGGTTTCCTGCTTGCAAGATTATATGTATGGCCGCATTTGGAACAGATGCGTCTTGATGCCATTCTTTTTACCGATTCTTTTTCAGATAATGTTATTTCTATTGCTGCATCTATCTTGAAATTTTCTTTTAGAAATGACCATTGCTCAATGCTTCGAGGATAACCGTCAAGGATCATCCCATGTTTTGCTTTCTTGCTTTTAGAAACTTTTAGAAGAATATCATCAGTAATCTTCGGGTCGACAAGTCCGCCAGTATTGACGATTTTCTCTATCTTTTTGCCCAAGGCAGTCTTCTTTTTTATTTCCTGCCTTAGCATATCTCCCATAGATAATGGAAATAGCTTGAATTTTTTTGCTATAAGCTCTGCTTGAGTTCCTTTGCCGCATCCCTGCGGTCCAAGTATTATTATGTTAAG
Organism: Alphaproteobacteria bacterium; assembly: GCA_035626895.1. Lineage (GTDB taxonomy): Archaea > Nanobdellota > Nanobdellia > Woesearchaeales > UBA9642 > UBA9642. The sequence continues at coordinate 6,344 of DASPMU010000034.1, read as the reverse complement.
AGATTTTGCCATAAGTATCAACACCCATCCTTTTGAAAATAATAAAATAAATATGAAAAACGTAAATTAACTCGAAATTATTTATCCGAAATAATGCACTGATCTTCTCTTCTCAGGCTCGAGCTTCCAAGATTTCTGAAGCTTTTCAACAGTATGAACCATTTTGCCCTTGATCTGCAATGATTCTTCATGTATCTTCTTTACTGCTGCAATTGATTTTTTCTCATCATTCTCAATCAGGGCCTTGAGAAGCTCTCTGTGCATTATTATTGCTTTCTTATAGATTGTAAATAAGTCGCTCTTTTCTTTATCATCAAAAGCGTTGCATTCATACAATGCATGGAATTCCTCAGGCTGCAAGATTTGCTGTATTGTCTTTAGATAAACTTCAAGAGTCTCCATGACTTTATGAATCATGCCAACAATGCTTATATTGTCATCCGGAGTCAGATAATAATATTCCTTGACATGAGATAATTCCTTTAGAGGGTCGTTTTTTGAATTTGATTTTGAATCTTTCTTATCTTCCTTGCCTGATTTTTCTTTAGAGCTCTCTGTAATTTGCTTAAGCAATTCCTTTGCAACTTCTTTATTTATGTCCTTATTTGATTCTTTAGTGGATCCCTTACTTGATTTAGATTTAGCCATGATAATTACCTCTTTAACACTTTTTAATATATAATACCCCTCAAACAATATGATCATGTAAAGCTCGTTTTTAAAGTTGACGATAAAAACGCATCAAATCATGGAATTTCACGTCTTATAAATGATATTTGAATAAATTTTTAAACATTCTAATCGTCCTATTCTATGAGTGTGGGTGAAATGAGAACTATCAAAGACATGAATTTTGACAATAAGAATGTCCTGTTAAGAGTTGACTTTAATGTCCCTCTTGATGAATCCGGAAATATAACTTCAGATAATAGAATAAAGGAGAGCCTTCCTACAATCAAGTATATTCTCGAGCATAACTGTAAACGTTTGGTACTGATGAGCCATCTTGGAAAGCCTGACGGCAAATTTGACGAAAAGCTTACTATGAATAAAGTCTCAGAAAGATTAAGCAAGCTTCTCGGCCAGGAAGTAATCAAGATGAACGATTCTATACATATAGAGCTTCCTGAATCGTCAAAAATCATACTTCTTGAAAACTTGAGATTTAATCCCGGAGAGGAATCTAACGATGAAGAATATGCAAAAAGTCTTGCAGCATACGGAGATATTTATGTAAATGATGCTTTCGGCACAATGCACAGGGCGCATGCGTCAACTGCTGCAGTAACTAAATTCATCCCAGGATGCATCGGATTTTTAGTCGAGAAAGAATTGAAATATCTCAATCTTGCTAAAGCAGAAAGGCCGTTCATTGCAATACTTGGGGGCGCAAAGATCAGTACTAAATTTGCAGTAATAAAAGAACTTCTAAAGAAGGTAGATTACTTGCTTCTTGGCGGCGCAATGGTTTTCACATTATACAAGGCTAAAGGATATGAAGTTGGCAAGAGTTTGTATGAAGAAAAATTCCTTGCTGAAGCAAAGATGCTTTTAAACAATGATAAAATCATACTTCCTGACGACATTCTTGTCGCAAAAGAAATTTCTGAGAATTCGGAAACTATGATCGTCCCTGATTTTGACATGCCAAAAGAATGGACTGGCCTTGACATAGGCCATGAATCAACTCAGTTATTCAAGGATTATATAAATAGGGCAAAGACAATCTTCTGGAACGGCCCTCTCGGATATTTTGAGATGAAGAAATTTGCCGAGTCAACAAACACAATTGCAGAATACCTTGCAAATTCAGGCAAAGTCGTAATTATCGGCGGCGGAGATACTGAGGATGCAATCCTTCCATGGAAAGACAAGTTCACTCACGTATCAACTGGCGGCGGCGCGAGCCTTGAATATATTACAGGAAAAGAACTTCCGGCGATCAGGGCTTTGAAAGAGAATGAAATTGAGTTTCATGATGTGGCATGATCTGAATATTCTAATAAATTAATTATTAGCCGGGCCTATAATTGCTCTTGAAATTGAGCAAAGCTATCGTATTGTCGATGCCTTTCGGCGGCTGTTTTTTCTTGTCATATCTTATGAGATAATTATTATCCTCATCTTCTAAAATAGATTCTATTCCTTTGACGCTCATGAAACTTAAAATAGTTATTTCTGGAGACGTAGGCAATGGAACTAAGAAATGAAGTCCACGTTCAGGAACTTTTCCATCATAAACAGCGAGCATCGATTCTATGTTCTCTTTAGACATAGATATTTTTAGGATTCCTTTCCCAGAAGTATAATCATAAAGCGTCCGGCCATTGATATAGAATTTTCGCATGTTTTCTTCAAAAGTAACATCATATTTCTCAGGCAAATTGAAGACAAATTTCGAATTCTGAATCTTCATAATATTAAATAGCAGAAACAATATTTAAATTTGATTATTGCAAAATAAAGTTTCAATCATTTATGAAAGATTAATTTGTTTGACTCCCTCCCATAAATGCAAGCTTTCTCTCTAATGACGGTTCAGTTGCTTCTTGCAGTGTATAATATAATACCAGCGGTTTTCCTTCATATAATTGATCTGAAGCTACAATTTTTTTGACATTATGAAAAGGAAATAAATAATTACCTGGAACAGGAAGCCTGAGCGTTATGCCTTCCTCTAGTTTACGAACTGTTTGGATAATATCAACCAAAGAATCAAGATTTTTCTGTGAAATAGACATATGAAGGATATTTGATTGATCATCATATTCGTACATTTTAATACATTTGCTTCTAAAGTCTTCACTATCTACTTTCTGGGCAAGATAGAAAGGTTCTAATCCTTCAAGAAAAACTCCCTCTTCATGACTCAAATCTCTTATTAAGAAAGTATTGCCGTATCTGCGCATGACGCGAAATTCTTCAGGTCTTAATTTTTTTAAGTTAAAGCCAAACAAACCAAAAGTCAAATCATCGGCCATCATTTTCCTAGAATGCATAGTTAAAATATAAATTTAGTGAATTTATCTTTTATAATCCTTAAACACGGACAAGGACGAATATATCCTGCTGCTAAGCATTAGCTCGTCTCCAAAGGATAATTTCTTAACATTTCGAAATATCATCAGGCCGCATTCAGAAACTACTTCTAGTTTGACATCAATGCCTTGATTTACAACTTTTTTTGGAAGATCAAACAGCTCTTCTATTCCTTTGATAGATTTAGACAAAAGTAAAGAATTATCTTCTTTCATATAATCATAGACGGTAACTTCCTCGAGAACTAGCATGCTGCAGGATCCGATTCTATAGATTTTTGTACCGCTTTCATTGTAATCAAAAATTCCGTAGTTGTCAACCCCTCCCATGTTTGTTAATTTAATTTATAATTATCTTTGGCTTTAAGCGCTGTTTTTTCAATATCTCTTGGAGATATAGGAGGAGGATTATATTTTATCAAATAATTATTTTCATCAGATTCAACAATTGATTCTATGTTTTTGACAGACCCGATGCCGAGCAGTGGATAAGGTGGAGGAAGCGGCAAGAACAATCTCGCATCAGGTTCGAGCAATTTTTCTTTGAAAGAATCAATGAAAGAGTCTATGCCTTTTTGGGAAAGAGATATTCTTACCGTTCCATCTCTCTTGCTAATATCGTAGAGCAATTTTCCATTAACATAGAATTTTGTATAATCTTTAGAAAAAGTAACTTCATACTTTTCAGGAATATTAAAGACGAAAGAAGCTAAGCTTCCGATCATAATAAAGATATTGTATATATTACTATTTAAAGTTATCTAGAATTAATAATTATTCAAAAATATAAGTGGTTAATGCCGCTTATGCTTTCCTTTCTCATCCATGCGAAGATACTTTCCTTTGTCAAGAATATGCTTTATTATCAGAGTATCTTCTTTCTTGAACATGCCATAGCCTAGGTTTTCATCATTCTCATTTTGCACAAGAACTAATGGATTTTCGCTGTTTTCAGGCATCTTGATTATAGAATCAGATAACACGTTTCTTCCGCATAAGAATAGCCATTCTGCTTTCTTATTTATCAGAACTTTCCTGTCAGAAACATCAGGCATTCTTGAGATCATGTCAATTAATGCAGGGCTTGGGCTAAATCCCATCTTTTCTTCCCCTAAATAAGTTCCAACGGAGAATATATCCCTCTTTACACCTTGCTTCATATCCATCAAATTCTTCTCAGCAAGGTAGAAATTCCTGCCAATCCTGTGGACATTATCAATAGGCTTATCAGTAAATTGTGATGTAAATTTGTTGAATAATGTTAGATCCTGGCTCATATAAGATAGAATGAAATTAGTATTAATAAATGTAATGAAAGAAATAAATTAGATTAATCCTTTTTCTTCTTGCTGTCTCTTGCGTCCCGGAGGTTTTCGATCTTGTTGATTCCGGCTGCTGCGATTGGATCTACTTTGTCCTTGCTCGCGCCAAGCGCTGCCATCATTTCTTTTCTTGTTGTTGCTTTGCCAACCTTGTCTGCAAGTTCAATTTTATTGTTCATAGTCAGCCAAGTCTCGAAGTCGTTTTTCTTCTTGTTGACGTATTGCTCGAATTCTTTTTCAGTCATTGTGCTGAGTTCTTCAATAAGATCCTTTTCATTCATCAATAATACGCCGTTCTTTAATTTGAAATATCGCTCTATCTGCTGGTTCTTTCCGCGCGCGAGCTGCTTTGTTATTGGCTTTTTGCTGATGAACTGTACTTTTGATGCCTTTTCAACAGCCATTACTAATGCGAATAAGACAACAATATATATTCCAAGTATTATGAAATCAAAATAGACTTGGCCAAAAGATGATTCGAATACTGTGAGTTTTTTGAGGAGTTCAGATGATATTACATAAGGATTGTATTTTGCAATTCCCTGCACCACTGGAGACATAGACTCAAGAGGCAATACTAGATTTGAAAGGAATAATAATACTGATCCTACGCTAATCGATGCCATCGTTACAGCTTCCTGGCTGTTAAATGCATAGCCAATTACCATTCCGATCAATGTGAAGAGTGAAATTGCTGCAAGTATTAACAATACTGTCAAAAGCAAGCTTGTGAAGATTGTAGTGTTAAGGAAATAATATGCTAAGCCTAAGATGAATGCAAGCTGCAATGATACCACAACAAAGCTTGTCAAGAATACTGACATTACAAATGTCAGATCCTTAGTTGGCGTTGTGAAGTTCCTGAAGTATGCCTTGCTAGTCTTCTCCATCATTATGATGTTACTGCTCAGCATAATGCCTATAAATACTATTATTAATATTATGAAATACGGGAATATGAAGCTTATATTTCCTGACTTATTGCTTACAGGCTTAATTACTGTCTGTATCGGGTTTACAATGCTCTCAGCATTTGTTACCTTAAGGCCATTGATTCTAGCGTTGCTTGTCTCAATCAATGCCTTTAATTCATCAATATTTGTCTTGACGCTTGATAATGATTGTATGTTAGTTCCGATTGTATCGCTTGAATCTCCAGTTGCCTTCTTTGCATCTTCAAGCTGCTGCATCACTGAGTCAACCTGATCTGAGACTTCAGTCAAAGAATCAAGAAGTTTGGAAAGATTACCATCTGTTGCGTTGCCTGATGCAACTATACTTGTTTCTGATGCATTTACATCATCTTCAAAGTCTTCGAGTATATTAGAACAATTCGTGCCGCAATCGCTGGCAGAATCTAATTCATTGATTGCATCTTCACTAAGTTCTACAAGACCATCAGCTGCATCGTCTAATTTCTTAATGCTTGATTTCAAGTTTGTTGAAGCACTATCAACGCCACTCAAATCAATCTCAGTGTCTGGGAAATCCAAGTTTTCAAGATCGGATTGTACATCTTCAAGCTTTGAGCTGATGTCAGTCATTGATGTTTTAATTTTAGCTATTCTTGATAGCTGTTCCGCGTTGCTCTTCTTTGTGCTTTCAATGACTCCGACAAGATCATTTGTTAATTGATAGCTGACTTGATTTGTAGTCAATGAAATTTTTTCAGAAACTGTATCGATTACAGCATATACAAAATTTGCCCTTGATTGGTCAACATAGAATTGCAGCTCATTAGAATTATTGCTGTCTATCCTAAAGTCTGTTGGGAATATAATACATAAATGGACCTTGCCTTGCTGTATCATATCCACGCACGTAGAATCAGAACTATATTCGACTAATATAAATTCAGGATTTCCTGACAATGCGCTGACGAATGAATCAGTAAGATTAGTCTTTTCAGGAGTATAATATCCTATTGATAATTTTGATGCTACATTATTATTGAAAGCAAAGCCTACAAGAAGCATAATTAATA
>DASPMU010000033.1:0-2139 GCA_035626895.1 Alphaproteobacteria bacterium | reverse complement strand
TTCTCGAAATATTCGTTCAAGGTCATGTCCTTAAGAACAGCGATCACCTTAGATTTGGTGTGCGTCTCGTCCTTTAGCTGTATGTTTACTCTTTTCATGAATATCTTAAAAGTTAGTTAAAACTCCTCGAATCTGGAAATTAATCCGGTCCAATCAATTTATGATATAAATGATTTAAATACTTTACTGTCTTTTAACATATATATTATATTATACATATTTATTATACATATTAGCTTAATTAATTAAATGATAAAAATGATAAATATCATTTTCCGACGCTAAAACGAGAAAGAAAGGCGAATCTTAGGCAGATAATGCGATTAACAAACTATTTAAACTCTAGAGTGGTCAAATTTATAGCAGCAAAAGGTGATTTGAGTGGAACATTATTTCAAGGACAGGAAAACAAAGATAATATGCACTATAGGCCCAAGTTCTAATACGAAAGAAATGATAGAGAAAATGCGCGAGAAGGGAATGAATATTGCAAGGCTTAACTTCTCCCACGGAACGCATGAAGATCATCTTAAAGTAATAAATGCAATAAAAGAAGTCAATAAGAATCTTGAAGTGCCTATTGGAATAATGCTCGATACCAAAGGCCCTGAAATCAGGATAGGAAAATTCAAAGAGCCAATCACATTAAAGGATAATGAAAAAATCCTTATAACTACAAAAGAAATAGAATGGTGCGATGACAAGATAATCGGAATATCATATGAAAATCTTCCAAGCATCGTCAGCAAAGGTTCATACATATACATTGCGGACGGAACAGTCGAATTGAAAGTAGAATCGATTCTTGACAATGGAACAGATATCGAATGCATAGTTTCTATCGGAGGAGAAGTCAATACGAGAAAGAATGTAAACGTTCCTGGAGCAATAGTTGATCTTCCAGGAGTTTCAGAGCAAGACATAGAAGATATTGTATTCGGCATAAAAAACGGGATAGATTTTATTGCCCAATCTTTCGTAAAGACTCCAGAGGATGTTTTGGAAGTTAGGAAAATACTTGCAAATTATAATGCCGACCATGTTGCAATGATATCAAAAATAGAATCATTCCAGGCGCTTGAATTAATAGATAAGATAATTGACGTCAGCGACGGAATAATGGTCGCAAGAGGAGACCTTGGAGTACAGATACCAATAGAAAATATTCCAAGCGTCCAGAAAAGCATAATACATAAGTGTAATCTTAAAGGAAAGCCCGTAATAACTGCAACGCAGATGCTTGAATCAATGACAAAAAATCCTCGTCCTACAAGAGCTGAAGCAACAGATGTTGCAAATGCAATACTTGACGGAAGCGACGCAGTGATGCTTTCTGGCGAGACAGCTTCAGGAAAACATCCTCTTCGGGCAATAGATATAATGGACAAGATCGCAAGAAAAACCGAGAAAAATCTCAAGTTCAGATCTTTTGAAATAAATTCAATCCTGCATGAAGACAAAGAAGAAGCAGAATACAAGCCTACGATAACAGACAGCATAAGCAAATCAGTATGCAGCAATTCAGCAGAGCTTAAAGCATCTGCAATAATAACATGCACAAGTACGGGACACACTGCAAGGCAAATATCAAGGCACAAACCACTAGTACCAATAATTGCCGTCACGCCAAATGAGAAAGAATTCAGAAAGCTAGTATTATCATGGGGCGTTAGGCCAGTTTTGATCAATTATCCTGAAAACACAGATTCGCTCATCAATGATTCTCTTGAGACGCTCAAGGCAAAAGGACTTGTAAAAGAATTTGATCTTGTAGTAATAACTGCAGGAATACCATTCAATATTTCAGGAAACATCAACTTGATGAAGATCGAGATGATAAAGTAAAATAGAATAAATTGGTAAAAAAAATTATTGAGAATATAATCAGTCTTTTCTTTCCTTGTTCTCTTTTTCTTCCTTTTCTTTTTTCCTTTGCTGCTCAAGCTCTTCTATCTTATCGTATAGTTTCTGCTTTTCTTCATACTGATTGTATAGTTTCTTGAGCCTGTCAAAGATATGCTTCATCTCTGAATGCTTTTCTATCTGGGACTGGAATGCAGGATCACTGTCAAGTGCGTTTATCTCATCGCAGACTATTCTTTCTACATTGAAAGGATTCTTTTTTTCTTTATAATCAGA
>DASPMU010000032.1:0-4049 GCA_035626895.1 Alphaproteobacteria bacterium | reverse complement strand
AAAATCGCACGGCAGGCCGAAAGACTTGTATGTTTCAACTACATCCTTTGATGAAATTACTCTATTATATTGTTTTAGAAATCCTTCAAGATCTTCGGGATCGACTTTTGATTCGTCCTCAAATCTTAATTCGACTTTATTTTGGCGGGCCCACTCTTTATACCATAAAAATTGCCTTCCTTTTGTATCGGCAATAGTTCCATCATAATCAAATAAGCCGCCAAGTAATGCCATAATAGCAGTAAATCAAGGTCGATTTAAATAGTTTGTTTTTTATTACTATTATTGAGTGAATAATAATTAGATAGTTATATAAATAGAAGCAGTTTAGAAAATAATGAAACAATAGGTGATTTAATGAGCAAGGCAATAAAAATCTTGGATTTCGACGGAACGATAACTGATGAAATAGCAGAGGCAAAGCCATTTGTCGAGAAATTCCTCGAGCTATATAGCAAAGAATCAAGCATTCCATTAGATGATGTGCATCTCTTGTTTGACCAGACAAGTCCTTTTATCACAAGATACGAAGATACTGGAATAGATTTTGGAGGCAAGATAGTTGCGCCTGCAATTAGCAGCCAATATTTATTCTATCAAGTTCTAGCGCAAAAACTCTATAAGGCTTCACAAAATGGAGCGCCATACGCTTCGGAATATAAAAATCAAATAAATTTAATGGATAATAAGAAAATAGTTGAAATATATTATCCATCATACAAGGCTTCAGCTACAGTATTTAGGGAAAATGCGCAGGAATTCTTAAAGAAACATAATGATGCAATAATTGTGACGAATTCTGCAACGGATAAAGTCAAATCAAAACTTGAAAGCATAGGAATCAACGATATAAGATTATATGGCAATGCAAAAAAATTCAACATCGCTGAAAGAATCGAAGGCATACCGGAGAAGCTTGAAGAAATGTTAGATAAGGATATTTCAAGGCAAATCCCTAGATCAATATATCTGTGGCGCTCCGATTACAAAAAAGTACTCGACGAAATATGCGGAAAAAACAAAAATGTAATTGTTGCAGGAGATGTCTGGGAATTCGATAATGTATTGCCTATGGCGCTAGGATATCAAACAATAACTCTTGATAACAAAACAGAAAGCAATAGAATAGGCATGACGCAGTATGAAAGAGATGTTGTTCCATTATTGAATAACTCGCATATAGCAAATCATCTTGAAGATGTAGATTTGCTTCTGGATTATTATTCCTAAAAATTTTTAAACAACTAAAAGCTGAAACCACAATGAGCAAAAAAAACAAGAACAAAAATGCAAATAAAGTTTCAAGCAAGCAAATTTCTCAGGCTAAACCAGCAGGTGAAGTATGGGACCTTGAGCCGATACTCAAGGGAAAATCAATGGACGAATGGCTCAAGCAAGTGAATTCTAATGTTGAGAAATTCAAGAAATACAGATCAATATTAAATGACTCTGGAGATAAAATAACGGCAGGCAAGCTTCTTGAAATTATAAAACTAGAAGAAGAAATAGGAATGTCTCTTGGACGAGTCGAAGTATATTATGCATTGAAATTTCATGCAAATACAAAGGATTCCGATGCTCTTGCCAAGATGGGAAAACTCAAGCAGATAGCGACAGGAGTCGGCAATGACTTGTTATTTTTCAATCTATGGTTCATGCATTTAGACGACAAGATTGCAAGCAAATTAATCGAATCAAAAGAACTTGCAGCATACAAATATTTCCTCCAAGACATAAGAAAGGCAAAAAAATATACCAAGACAGAAGAAATTGAAAAAATAATACATATCAAAGACATTACTGGAAGACATGCGTACGCTGAACTCTACAATATAATAACTAATAATTATACATTTGATTGGTTTGGAAAGACAATTTCAAAAGAACAAGTGCTTGCATTCTACAGGGATCCTAACCCGCAATTCCGTGAAAAGGCATACAACATGATGCTTACAAGATACAGGGAAAACAGCACGACGCTCAATGAAATATATAAAAACATCGTCATGGATTGGTGCAATGAAGGAATAAATATCAGGGGATATACAAGCAGCATAAATATCCGCAATATCAGCTATGATGTTTCTGACAAGGCCGTTGATGCCCTTCTAAATACAGTCAGGAAAAACAGCAAATTCTTTGTCGAATATTTCAAGATAAAATATGAGCTGAACAAAAAGGCCGGGCAAAAATATCCTTATTCAAGATACCACATATATGCTCCACTTGCAGTTTCAAGCACTAAAAAATATAATTATACAGAGAGCAAGGAATTAGTCCTTGATACATACAAGAAATTCGACGAAAGATTCTATCTGAAGGCAAAGAAATTCTTTGACGAAAAACATATTCACAGCCATCCTGCCCCAAGCAAGAGAGGCGGAGCATTCTGCCAAAGCGTAACTAAGGAATTGACGCCTTATTTGCTTTTGAATCATACCGATAATATCAGAGATGTATATACGATGATCCACGAGTTAGGCCATGGAATACACGATCTGTTTGCAGCTGAAAAACAAGTCGATGTCCTGAGGCATGCATCCACTCCAATATGCGAGACGGCATCAATATTTAGCGAGATGGTCCTTGCAGACAGGATGCTCAAAGAATCAAAAGATGTCAACGAGAAGAAAGATATCCTCGCTCAGCTTCTTGAAAATCAATACGCAACAATACATAGGCAGGCATATTTTGTAATATTTGAAAAAATAGCTCATGAAAAAATAATGGCCGGAGCGACAAAGGAAGAACTTGATGAAGAATTCTACGGATTATTAAAAGAACAATTCGGCGATATGATAATACCTGAAGAATACAAGAGTGAATGGAACTACATGCCGCACATCCACGAGACTCCTTTCTATTGCTACGCATATGCATGGGGCAACCTGTTTGTACTTGCACTCTTTGACATGTACAGGAAAGAAGGAAAAAAATTCATAGAGAAATATATCGATCTCTTATCTTCAGGAGGAAACGGAAGCCCGATTGAACTTATGAGAAAGCTTGGCGCAGATCCTGAATCCGAAGAATTCTGGCAGCGCGGATTTAATATTATCAAGGAAGAAGTCGAAGAATTGAAGAAGCTGAAGTAAATGGGAAAAACAAAGACAGGCGATGTGTGGAATGTTGAAGAACTCCTCAACGGAAAAACATTCGAGGAAATAATATCAGGCATTAAATCCTCGGTAGAAAAATTCAAAGAATATAGATCTATCCTGAATAATAAATTATCAGCCTCGAAACTTTTAGAAATAATCAAGGACGACGAGTACATAGAGCGCTCCATATGCCAGATAGATACATACTATTTCTTAAAATTTATCGAGAATAATAAAGATTCCGAGACTCTTACAAAAAAATCACAATTAGAACAGATAACAGCAGACTTGAGCAACGATATGGAATTCTTTGAATTGTGGTTCAAAAAACTTGATGATGAAATAGCCGATAAATTTATACAATCAGAGGAATTAAAAAACTACAAATATCATCTGACGCAAATCAAAAAAGAGAGCAAATATTCAAAGAGCGAAGAAATAGAAAAAATACTGACATTAAAAAACACTACAGGATCTAGCTCATTTGCGCAAATATATCAGATGATAACAGATAATTATTCTTTCGAATTTAATGGAAAAAAGGCCAGCGCTAATGATTTAATATCAAAATATAGTCATAAAAGCCCTGAAATACGAGAGAAAGCTATTAATACACTCTTATCAAGATATAGAAAAGACAGTGAGTTATTGACAGAAATATATAAAAAAATAGTTCTCAGTGAAGGAAATGACTCGATAAAAATAAGAGGATATCCAACTCATTTAAATAGAGTCAATCAAGGCGAAGGAGTGTCGGATAAATCCGTAGATACACTTCTAAATGTCATAAGAAAAAACTCAGGATATTTCAAAGAATATTTTGAAATAAAGCATGCCTTCAATAAAAAACAAGGAGAAAAATATCCTTTCTCCAGATATCATTTGCTTGCCCCTATAGCATCTAGCAGCGAGAAAAAATATACATATCAGCAAGGCAAAGAAATATCC
>DASPMU010000031.1:0-13151 GCA_035626895.1 Alphaproteobacteria bacterium | reverse complement strand
ATAAGTTTTGGGCCTAAGATTGTTGAAAAGAATGTAACATTAATATCATACACTCCTGTCAAGACATCTTTTGAAAGATTCTCCCAAATATCAGGTCCAAGCTACAGTGAAGAGACTTCAGTTCTTGGGTATCTCAGGCTTGAAACTACAACAAACGCCAATGGTGGGGAGACAACAACAAGATATGTAGTTGATGATTATGACAATAAAATACGATTGATAGTTGATGATAAATATTCAACTCATTTTTCTGTAAATAGCAAGATAACATACAATGTCAGCGGTTTATATCATAATACATTAAATGGATACGTCTTAGATGTAGAAAATATAGTCAAGCAAAACAGGGAGCTTGTAGAGACATCAACACAAAGACTTGAGAATGTTACTGAAGGTGACAAGGCAGGAATCAAGATAAGTCTTTCTCAAGGATGGGGAAAGATTTCTAATGTTTTGAGATAAATTTTCTAGAAGATATTTTAAGAAATATCATCGGGCTCGCATCGTTTCTTTAATTGGTTGCCGCCTACGAGTCTAAACGCAAAATTTTATAATATAGATGGCTCGCTAGCCGATGATATTTTCTTTAAAGAAACGCTAGAAATTAAAAAAGTGCACGCCTATAGGTGGATAGCATACATGCTGCATGGTTTGTCCTGGAATTCCCTCCACTCCGCTACCCTCAAAGCACCGATAAAAATGCTTAGGACTGCCGCATTCCTGCTCTGATCCGATTCGTAAAATTACCGATCAAAGAGGACAGAGTATCGACGGTACAACCAGGGCCATGAAGCACGCATGAACCGCCCTACAGGCTTCGACCCCATCTATAGTCCATTTATGGTAACAGGCAAGGACTAACTGCCCAGTCTAGCACAATGACTGTGAATGAGAGGACGTTTTTAAATGTTTGTGAAAATAAGTATTTTTCCAAACACGAAAATCTTCGATTTTCTTTCTTATGTACCCAGTACATAACGTCCCGAATATTAATTAGGAAATGTATTCATCATTCATCCATCAAATTTATAAAATACCTTTGAATTCCTCAAATATAACTTTTGGGGTTTATGATGGATCATTTGATCTATAAGAATTTTGAGGGAGCTCCATCAAGAGTCATTCCTGAAATCATATCGCAAGGGTATTACCCTTATTCTACTAAACAGCTTCTTGAAAAAAGATTAGAAGTCTATAATTCTTCAGCCAATAATTCTGAGAAAAATTTCTGGCTTGAAACGCCGTTTGTAACAGGGGACATTTGCATATATCACAAAGATAGGAGAATGAAGATATTAACTGATGCTTCGGAAATTAGAAGCGTATTGCTTGATTTGAAAGGCATGATAAATCCTGACGGATCAATGAAGATTTACGGAAAGTTATTTGAAGATCTTAAAGGCAGAGAATTCACACGATACGATGATAAAAAATATGCTACAAGACAGTCTCTGGAACATAAGGATATAATCACGAACCCTTATTGGGTTACACTTGTTGATGGAGATAAGGCACTATTATCAGAATATGCACAAATTATTATAGATAGCTCTAAGAAAAAAAGATCTGAGCGCGTGATGGGAGTTATTGCATTGGATGCATTAAAGCCAGAGTTTGATTTAAGATTATGCAAACTTCATGGAATCTATACTACGCAGCAGGGCCTTGCTTACGAGTCAGATATAGAAATGCAGCAGAAAATAAGTTCTGAAAAGACAAATATTTTGGCTTACAAGATAGAAATAGCAAAGCAAGAGAGCAATCAAACAAAAAGAACCAAGAATTCTAAGATAATCTCAATGCGCATATAATTCTGTAGTAAAATTGATAAATTTGATTCTTAAGTAATATTTTCATGAGCTCAAATTCTCGCATAACAATTCTTGGAACTGTCAGCGACATTAATGCCATGCAAGACCACAGGACGAGCGCAGGAATAGTCATTGAAAATGATGACTCGATATTTGTGATTGATCCTGGCATTGGAACAGTAGTTCGAAGCGCTCAGGCAAATATCCAATTAAATAATATCAATGCAATTCTTGTAAGCGACAGCAGCATAATATATACAAATGACGTCAATGCACTAATTGAGCATACAAACAGGGACATACATCTGATAAGCCCCTCGAAATTTTTGAAACATGAGGAAAGTTCCCTGACGAAAAATCATTCCAAAAATCTCAAGATAGTAAATGTTGATTCTGATAAAAGAACAATAATTAAAGGTGTCGAGATAGAAGCATATTCTTATGGAAGCAAGCTTGATAGTATTTCATACAAAATCACTACTGGAAAATATGTGCTAGGATACATCACTAAAGCAAGGCATACAAAGTCCCTGATAGAAAAATTCAATGATACAAATATCCTGATAATAAATTTGCATAATATAAATGACAAAAACAGCGAATATCTCGACTATGAAGAAATTATCGATATAATAAAGAATGTTGCGCCAGAACTTGCAATAATAAACGGATTCAGCAAAAAAGCAATAAATCTAGATCCTCTCGATCTCGTCAGGAAAATGAAGGCCGAAATCCAGAAAGAAAAGAATGATAAAATAATAAAAACGCAGATACATGTCGCAAAAGAATTGATGACAATCAATCCTGAAATTTATAATATAAAACTCAAGCAGAAAAGATTGAAAGGATTTTTCTAGATTCTAAATTTTAAATTATCAAAGTTATCGCCCATCCTATAAGGCATCCTGCACTCAAAAATGGCATTGCTGGATAGAATCTTCCTTTCTTTGCAAAGATAAATAACAGCGTGAGTGAGATTGTTGCAGTGACAACTATTATCGATGATTCTAAAAATGCCGCGCTTTTTATGGCTTCAATTGACATTAGCGGATTTAGTTTGGCGAGTCTAAGTATCATATCATTCATGACAGTTCCGATAAAAACAAGAGGAAAAACAATATCTCCTCCTCCTAAGATGGCGTTTTGCGGGGCTGTTTTTCCAGCGCGTATCTTCGGAGTAGTATTGACTAATTTTTCTGATTCAGAACTTGACTTATTTGAAGTGTGCGACTTCAATGAACTTTCCCTAAGTTCACTTGCTGAAAGTATTTCTACTTTTTGATTTTTTCCTGAAGTCTTGTATGGGATCATAAGGCCTGCAAACATGTTCGATTGCGATTGGAATTTTGCAAGAGTAATCATGTGCTTGCTCTTCCAGACTGCATACATATCATATATTGAAATCAGGATCAGAAGAGCTAGCGCCCATTTCACGTCAAATAACGGAACAATAATAAGGCCAATTCCGGAATACATTAGTATCTCCGTAAGATTGTGTATATAGATATTTGGCCTGAATAACTTCCATGATGTCAAAATCAAGGCAAGAATTATTGCTATATCATAAGGCAAGTAGACGTTTTCCTTTATCATAACACCAAGGGATACGCAAAGAGCCATCCAGACTGCAAGGAAAAACCATGTTCTCCAAATATTAGTCTTGCCATATCTTGCAATAAAAAGGACCAGAATTGTTCCTATAGCTATTGCAATTATTATATAGATCAGGCTTCCGGCGCCGCTAGTTTCAGGACGATCGCCAATAGCCGTAGAATTATAGGATATCACAGTTTCTTGTGTTTGAGGGTTTATTGCAACTTCTGATTCTTTATTCAGCAAGGCAAGCCCTGTAAATTGCGCAAGTACAAAGAACAAAACTAGTAATGATGTTATGGTCCAATTATGCTTCATTTTTTATTCAATTTCTGTTTGCATTAATTAATTTTTCCTAGCATGGAGTTTCTTAAGTGAGCGCTTCTCCTTGAGTTTCTTGAAATGGTCGCGTATAAAGATGTATATGAGAGGGATGAATGAAGCGAGTACTATTGCTATTACAACAAGCGAGAAGTTAGCCTCAACCCAGGGAATTCCTCCAAAGAAATATCCAAGGAACAAAAATGATCCGACCCATAATATTCCTCCGGCAACATTATATGATAAAAACTTCCAGTAATCCATCTTTCCAACTCCAGCCATAAATGGAGCAAATGTCCTAACTATTGGGACAAATCTTGCAAGAATGATAGTTTTCGGGCCATGTTTGTGGAAGAATTGCCTGGTTTGGTCCAGATGCTCTTTTTTTATTAAATGTCTTTTGCTGCGTATGATTTTTTGGCCTATAATCTTTCCGACAAAATAATTGCATGTATCTCCAAGAATTGCCGCAGCTGAAAGAAGTATGAATAAGAGCCATATATTGAATATATCAAGCCTTGCCATTGTTCCTACAACAAATAATAGTGAATCTCCGGGAAGAAAAGGCGTGAGCACAAATCCTGTTTCCAGAAACACTATAAGAAACAAGAATAGATAAGTCCAAGCGCCGTATTGCGCAACTATCGGTCCAAGATATTCTTCGATATGCAGGACTATGTGTATAAACTTATTTCCGATCTCTAAAATCCCCATATTCTCAAAGATGGATGCTACATTTATAAAAGTTATCAATTACAATTCAATTGTTTCAATAAAATATATTAATTGCAGATAATCTAAATAAGATCATGAAACTGCTTCATAATGCCAAGATTACCTTATTTGTCAAGCCTGAAGATAAAACAAGCTTAGCAGATTATGAAAAAATATTCAAAAAGCTAGCGCCCCTTGATTTCGAGAAAGAAAAACTTTCCGTAAAGACAGAAATTGTAGAAGGCCTTGAAGGAAGAAAAATAAAGATATTATCCCTTGAATTATCAAAAGAATCTCATACTAATACTTTTATAAAGACGCTTAAAGACCTTATCGGGCTCGAAGCCTGCAAGACAATTGAAGGGCAGAAAGAATCAAGGCTTGACGAAGAGTTGTTTTTCTATATAAGACTTGATAGGAAAAAAGCATTGGAGAACGAATTCGAATTGACTGATTCTGGAGAGTGTATTCACATTAAATTAAGCCTTGCTGCATTCCCTAAAAACAAAGAGTCAGCGCTAAAACTTGTTGAGAAGATATTTTTAGGCAAATAAATAAAATAAAAATTATCAATGTTAGTTCAAGATAGTCTTCTATATCGGCGAAATATTTATATAGCCAATTTTAAATAATTATAAGAAGTATAAATTAAAAGAGGAAACACATGAAAAAAACAATTTACGGCCTTATTCTAGTAACTATGGTTATATTTCTTACATCCTGTTCACAGGAGCGTCATACCACCTATCACACCTACTTTGATTATTCAGAACAAGAGTTAAAAGAATTAGAATCTTTAGATTCGAAGAATTTAATGGCTACTCAGGATCTGTATAAATGGGACGCGAAGGCTTTTGATTTGGTTGCTACATATACATTAAAAGAGGATTTTAGCCATAGTACAGCTAAAATTTATGCGTATCTTGCTGTTGCCCAAAGAGATGCTGCGTATATCTCCTTTAATGAAAAAGGGAAATTTGCAGGTAGTTTAGATCCAGTCTCAAAAGAAGTGCTTTGCTTATTCTTTGAAGATGATTGTTCAGATCTTGAAGCAGATAGTGATGAGTATTCGAATGCGCTTGCAAAAATCGTAGTAGCAAAAGTGAAAGATAGAATAAAAGAAGATAGTGAAATGTTAACTCCTTATACAATAAAAGATGGAGGGGAATATTGGAATGGGCCGCAACCAAGTATCGGACTTAGTGAAGGCAGTTCAAAGACATGGGTAATAGAATCTGGAAGCCAGTTCAGAGTACCTCCTCCGCCAAGTTTTGATTCTGAGGAATTCAAAGAACAGGTAGCAATCACGAAAGCGGCTGTCGGCAATGTTACTGTCGATCAGAAAAGGAAAGTTGTTTTTTGGGCAGGAGGTCCTGGGACAAAAACTCCTCCTGGACAATGGCTTGAAATAGCTGACGATTATATGAAAAAGGAAAACACTGATTTCGAAAAAGCAATAAATGTCAGGGCACTACTGACAATGTCTATATGTGATGCAAACATTGCAGTTCTTGATTCTAAGTACACGCACCTTGTAAAACGTCCATTTATGATGGATAGCTCTATCCTGACAGTCATGCCGACTCCAAATCATCCGAGCTATCCTGCGGGACATTCGACATTATCCGGTGCAGCAGGAACAGTGCTGATCCACTTTTTCCCTGAAGCTAAATCAGAATGGGAAATATTAGCAGAAGAAGGCGGCGTATCAAGAGTTTGGGGAGGCATTCATTACATGATGGATCATGAACAGGGAAAAATACTCGGAGAAAAAATTGCTCAGGAAGGCTTAAAGCAAATTGAACACGCAGATGAACATGACGACGAACACTAAGAGCATCAGGGTCGGCCTAAAATTAAAAATATTGTTGATATTTTTGGTAATTCTTCTTAGTTTTATTTTTTTTAGTTATACAAATATAAAAAGCTTCGATGCAGTTTCAGAATCATATAATCATATCGCGCTTAGTGAAACTCCGAAAATTCAAGCATTGCTTGAGATGAAAAGCATCTCAAACGATATAAAAGCGCAGACAATTAGTTTCCAGCTTCTTAACGAAACAGCCCAAGCAGAAGGTACATTTGCTGCGACAAAAAAGTATGAGCTTCTGGCAAATATGGAAAGACTGGAAAAATGGGTTGTAGAATTCGAAAGAATAAGCCTAGTCTATCATGATAATACTCATGCGCATGAGGAGCATGAAGAAACAGAATTTAGGGATGCAATCCAGAAAGATAAAGATCTCATTGTTGACTTATCATTAGAATTGATTAATCTTAAAGAACAGGGAGCATCTGAAGAACTAATTGTAAATAAAACAAGAGAACTCGAGAAAGCCCAGGATAATTTAAGAAAACAAATTGAACATGAAATTGATAATTCTTTGAAAGATTTAGCCCGGGATAGAAAAGATGCTGAGGCAAATATTTCCAAGGCTCAAATACTAAACTATTATATGCCTTTTGCCATCGCGCTTTTGACTATCTCGATTTTTTTTGTATGCATATACTTTATTGTAAGGCCGATTTTAGATTTGAAAGAAACTGCCTCTAAAATCGCAAAAGGAGAGCTAGATCAGCATCTTGTTGCAAAATCCCGAGACGAAATTGGCGACCTTGTTGACACTTTCAATGATATGAGTATAAAGTTAAAGGAATCGTATATAAGTTTGCAAGAGAAGGAGAAAAAACTCGAAGTAGCAAACAAGCAGCTACAAGACCTTGACAAACAGAAAGATGAATTTATCTCTCTTACAGCTCATGAATTAAAAACTCCATTGACCAGCATAAGAGGATTTACTCAGCTGCTGCAAGATGAGGCAGTATTGTCGGATGCAGAGCAGAGGAATCATTATATAGATTTGATAAATAGAAATACAGACAGATTGTACAATCTTGTCCTTGATGTTGTAGATTCTTCAAGGCTCAGCCTTGGAAAGCTTAAATTAAACATTAGCAATGTAGATCCAGCCAAATTGTTCACAGATATTAAAGAAAACATGTCAATAGTGATCTCATCCAAACAGCTCACGCCGGAATTTTCGATAGAACCAAACTTGCCTCTTATACGCTGCGACTATGAAAGAACGATGCAGGTTCTGCGCAACTTAATATCTAATAGCACGAAATTTACTCAAATTGGATCTATATCATTGAAGATTTATCGTGCAGGTGATTTTATTAGATTTGAAGTCAAAGACACTGGACAGGGAATACCTAAAGAGAATTTTAACGGTATATTCTCTAAATTTTACCAGGTCGATTCCTCGCTTACAAGAAAAGTTGGAGGATCAGGACTAGGCCTATCAATCTGCAAAGGATTAATTGAAAATATGGGCGGACAAATAGGATTTGATTCAGAAGTAGGAAAAGGATCGACATTCTACTTCACATTACCAGTGCAAGATAACTCTTCAGAGAAAAAATAAGAACATAGAAAAAAAACATTAAGGAACAAATTCGAATTAACCGTTGCCGGAAAGATATTTTAGAAAATTAATCAACAATAAATCAAAAAATGGCAAGAATGATTACTACAGATCATAAGATGGTAATCGTGGCAACCTTTATATATTACAATGCGCGAAATTAAGATGCTATAAGTAAACTTTGATTCAAATAGTAATCATGGTTGAAAATTAAACAAATGATCAATGAATAGTCGAAAGCAAAAACGTGGTTGCAATAATTAATATAAGAGGTGAAATAATGAAATTTTCTTTTATCGTAATAGTTTTTATGTCCATTCTTATCGTTGGTTGCGCGCAGCCAGGGGAAAAAAATATCCAAAGTGATGAAAATTCCGAGAAATCCTTAACTATCTTCTGGGCCGAATGGGCACCTGCAGAATCTATGGAAATTTTGTTGAAAGACTTTACTGCCGAAACAGGAATAAAAGCGGAAATAAAAGTTGTACCTTGGTCTGATTTCCAAGATGAAACATTTAGAGTCTTGGAATCAAAATCAGCAGATTTCGACTTAGTGATAGGCGATTCTCAGTGGCTTGGCAGAGGAGCAGTCGGAGGACATTATATTGAGCTTACTAAGTTTGTCCAAGAAAACAAGCTCGATGAGTCCATGTTACCGCTTACTGTAAAAGCTTATGGTGAATACCCTCGAGGAAGTGAACGATATTATGCAATACCTGCAGAAGCTGATGCTATGGGCTGGGCTTATAGACAGGATTTATTTGAAGACCCTGAAGAGAAAGCTGCATTTAAGGCTAAGTACGGTTATGACTTGGCAGTGCCTGAAACTTGGTACCAAGTGAGGGATATTGCGGAATTTTTCCATAGACCAGAACAAGGCTTTTACGGCATTGGAATTCCAACAGGTGTTCCCCACGATCCAATAACCATGGGCGTGCAAAATGTTTTGTGGGCTTGGGGTGGATCTCTTGGAGATAATGAATATAAGGTCGAAGGGCATCTAAACAGCCCAGAAAGCGTGGAAGGTTTGGAATTTTATAAAGAATTATACCAATTCACACCTCCAGGATTTGAAAATGCATACTATACTGAAGCTCAAAATATGTTTGTACAAGGCAAGATACCAATGTTCTTTACTTACATCGGATTCTTTCCAGACCTTGAACGAGCTGAGCTTAATCCTTATGCGAACGTAACCAATTACTTCATAATGCCAGCAGGACCAGAAGGAAGAGTGATCTCTCTTGGCGGACAAGGTTTATCTTTGAACAGCTACTCTAAAAATAAAGAAGAAGCACTTATATTTATGAAGTGGTTTATACGCGAAGACGTTCAGGAGAAATGGGCAGAATTAGGAGGCTTTAGCCCAAACAAGAAAGTTTTATCATCAGAAAAATTCCTGTCCGCTACAAAATATAACAAAGTATTAGCAGATTCGCTTCCATTGATGAGAGACTTCTGGGCAGTGCCAGAGTATCCCCAGCTTCTTGAAGTATCCCAGCTATACTGGAACAGGTATGTTACTACAAACAACATTACTGCTCAAGAGACTATGGACGTAGTTACTGAAAAATGGGAAGGAATATTTGAATATGCAGGGTATTACAAGGAATAAGAGAGAATGCAAGATATTAGTATAAAATGGCAGTTGCTTGCCATCAGTATAATTTTAGTAACAATACCTGTAATTATATTTGGCAATATCAGCTATAATATAAGTGAGCGGGAAATCTATAGGGAAGTAGAGGAAAAGCTCGCCCTCCAAGCTTCGGACTGGAAAATAGTTACTGAATCTTACATAAAGCAAAATGAAAGAATACTTGCAAGAGAAGATGTCCTAGTTAAACAGAGGCTTTCAGCCATAGCAATAGATGTTACTCATATGTTGCAGGTATTTGCTGACCAGCAGGAAATTAGCAGCGAGGAACTAGAGATCTTTTACGATAGAGTTGCTAGTATCGATATAGGAAGAAGCGGATATATTTTCCTTCTCGACCATAATGGTACATACTTGGTTTCTAGAAACAGGGAGTTTGATGGCGCCAATGTTTGGCATGAGCAGAACAAAGAAGGAGAGTATTTTTTTCAGGAAATTATTTCTGCTGCAGAAAATCTTAGAGAGCAAGAGACGGTGATAAAAGTTCATCACTTCAATGAGTATGATAACAAAGGAGAACCAGTGCTGAAAGTTATAGCAATAACGCATTTTAAAGAATCTGTACAATTCGAAGGGGAGAACGAACCACGAAACATGGAAGTAATCATAGGCGCAGTGAGCTATTATACAGATTTTAAAAGCACTGAGCTCCAAATCTTGCTGCAAAATGAACTCAAAGACAAGATGGCTGATAGAAAAATTGGCAATATGGGGTATATATGGGTAGTCGACAGCAATGGAAATTATATTGTTTCGAAAGATAGGCTAAGGAACGGAGAAAACATTTGGAACGAACAGGATGACAAAGGAAACTATATTGTTCAAGAAGTTATCAAGTCCACTAAAGACGCTGAAGAAGGAAAAGCACATATCCAATACTATACATGGAAAAATTTGGGAGAAGAAAAATCTTTAAGGAAACTATCAGCAAGCGTCTACGTTCCTGAATGGGACTGGATCATAGGAGCAAGTGCTTATCATCACGACTTCATACAAGGTCTTGAAGCAATAAGAAGGACAATTTTTCTTGTAAGCATCCTGTCTATAGCAATAGGATCCGTTGTCGTCTATCTTTTTGCGTATACTATTATTGTCAAACCAATTGTTCATCTGGAAAGCGCATCTCGTGAAATCAGCAAAGGAAATCTGGATGTTTCCATTGACCCTATTGATTTGCATTCAAGCAGAGAAATTTCAAGCCTTGCCCAGACATTCAATGCCATGGCGACGAACCTTAGAAAGTCAGTTACTGAAATCAAGACAAAGGATAAAAAACTTGAAGAAGCAAACAAGCAGCTACAAGACCTTGACAAACAGAAAGATGAATTCATATCTCTCACGGCTCATGAATTAAAAACTCCACTGACCAGCATAAGAGGATTTACTCAGCTGCTGCAAGATGAGGCAATATTATCAGATGCAGAACAAAGAAATCATTATATAGATTTGATAGATAAAAATACCGATAGATTATATAATCTTGTGCTTGATGTTATAGATTCTTCAAGGCTCAGCCTTGGAAAGCTCAAATTAAATATTAGCAATGTAGATCCAGCCAAATTGTTCACAGATATTAAAGAAAACATGTCAATAGTCATTTCGGGCAAGCAATTGACACCTGAGTTTTCCATGGAGCCAAACATGCCTTTAGTACACTGCGACTATGAAAGAACAATGCAGGTTCTGCGCAACCTAATATCCAACAGCATAAAATTTACGGAAATTGGCTCCATATCACTAAAAATTTATCGCGAAGGTGATTTTATAAAATTTGAAGTCAAAGACACTGGACAGGGAATACCTAAAGAGAATTTTAACAGCATATTCTCTAAATTTTATCAAGTCGATTCCTCGCTTACAAGAAAAGTTGGAGGATCAGGACTAGGCCTATCAATCTGCAAAGGATTAATTGAAAATATGGGCGGACAAATAGGATTTAATTCAGAAGTAGGAAAAGGATCAGTGTTCTATTTTACACTACCAATTGTCGACAAAGCTGTAACAAGCGATAAAACTAATTAATTTAAATTTCGGAGGTTTTTATGGAAGTACACAACAACGTTATCGGAATAAATAATAACTTAAGCAGCGAGTTTAGTAGGATGGATACGAAGGTTCATTCAGTTAATAAAGATCTTGAGAGGGTTGCGCATGGGCTAAAGGAATTAAATAGGCAGAAAGATGCATTCATATCTATTGCAGCTCATGAACTAAAGACGCCCATAACAAGCATCCAGGGATTTGCGCAGCTATTACAGGATGAAAAATTGCTTGCAGATATTGAAAAAAGCATGCATTATGTAAATCTTATAAATAAGAATACTGAAAGACTTTATCACTTGATACGAAACCTGATTGATTCTTTCAAGATACTCAACAATGCCTTGGTACTAAACATAGTAGATACCAACCTAAATGACATCTTGGAGGAAATCAAGGAGAGTACAAAAAACGATCTCAAAGATAAAGACCTGACTGCAGATTTTTACATTCAAGAAAATTTGCCTATAGTACGTACTGATCACGAAAAAATTATACGAATATTAAAAAATCTCATTTCAAATAGCATTAAGTTTACTGATAGCGGGATAATATCATTAAGAATAATCCGAGATGGCAATTTTGTGAGGTTCGAGGTTAAAGATACTGGACAGGGAATACCGCAAGAGAGCCATGAATTTATCTTTTCAAATTTTTATCAGGTGGATACTTCGATGGCAAGAAAAGTCGGCGGTGTCGGGCTGGGATTATTCATATGTAAAGGGCTTGTAGAAAGCCTCAATGGAAAAATATGGTTTGATTCCAAGTTAGGAAAAGGATCTGTATTCTATTTTACAATACCTATAGAAAATGAAAAGATTAATAAAAAGGAATAACGAAGCTTAGTTGGAGGGATTTAAAATGCATAATATAATGATTGTTGATGATGAGCCTGATAATATTGAGTTAATGAAAATAATACTTTCAAAACATGGCTTTAATCCCATTACATACACTAATCCTGTAGAAGCTTTTAATACATTGAAGAGAGGCAACTTGCCTGATTTACTGATCTTAGATATGCGTATGCCTGAGATGAGCGGGACAGATTTCTGTACAGAACTAAGAAAAGATCCGAAATTCAATAATCTAAAGATTGCTTTCTTTACTGCATCAAATGATTTAAATGATGATTTATTGCATAAATACAATGTTCTGGGATTCATCTACAAGCCATTTAATATAAATGAGCTAATAGCGCAGATAAATAAATATCTAGCGAAATAATTTCTTTTTCTATCATATAAAGTCATACATTATCATACTTTTTTATTACTTTCAAGTAGTTCATTTTACATAAATTATATAAACACTCTGAACATACTTTCTAACATACACACTCCCTCCCCGCCATGAAAATCGAATATTATAAAACATTAAAAGATGGAAAAATACTTGGGCAATACACCCGAGATGCAGAGGAGCAGCTAACAACAATATTCTACAACACTAAAGATAATCCTTTTGCATCAAGACATTACGTAGATGCATTTCTGATAAAACAAATCTACGACATAAAAGGAATAGAAAAACACGTAATGGATTCTCTTGAAAAAGAGATTAAATACAAGATAGGAAGAAAACTTG
>DASPMU010000030.1:0-29952 GCA_035626895.1 Alphaproteobacteria bacterium | reverse complement strand
GCAAACATAGCAAGCCAGCTTAGCAGGCTTATTGCAACAGCTAAGACGAATACCTTATGGTCTCGTTTGTAGAATTTTATCATCCTAAGTTCCATTTCTATTATTCCTTTTTCAATTCCTTTCAGGAACTTATTTTTCGATTTATGCAATCTCAAAAAAGTGAATATATGCAAGAAGAAATGCTTGCTGCTAAGCATCCTGTAATAGAATATTCCAATAATTAATGTCAATAAAATTCCTCCTAGAATCATAATTGCGCCTGTGCTTTGAGGAATTGCATACTTAAGGCTTACAAGGAATAACCCTATGATAAATAATATCCCGCTAGTCGTAGTCTCAACCATCTTATCTACAACTATTGTTGATAAAGCATTGGATGGTTTTATTTTGTGGTTTGCAAGCAAGCGAACTTGGGCAGCTTCTCCAGCAATTCTCGGCCCTAATGTGAAGAAATTTATTGCATTGCCTATTACTTTATACACAAACAAATTTTTGAAAGTTATCTTATGCCCCATAGATTGGGATATTGCATGCCACCTCCATGTAAGGCAAAGATAGATTATAACTGTCGCAATCAGATAACCAACAACAAGAAGTATATCAAAATTTTCATACAATCTTATTAGCTCATAGAACCCATATTCCTTTACGATTAGATATGTCGTAATAAATCCAGTCAAAAGAAACATTACTGTAGCAATCTTGCTCCAATTAAACTTCATATATTCACCTAAATTCTAATCTATAAAAATGTTACTTAAAAAATCAATACGGGCGTGATGTGTCCGCACTTGCGTTTGGGACATCACTTCCTTCACTTCGTTACGGGCGTGATGCGCTTGCGACCTTGCTAAGGTCGCGTCGAAGGCAATCAAGGACAGCACAAGGCTGTCCGAACTTAATTTGTTTTACGGGCGTGATGGGATTTGAACCCACGACCTAAGCATTACTTATGAACCTATTCTTAAGGATTGAACGCAGTTCAATAGGAGTGCTTCGCGCTATCCAAGCTGCGCTACGCGCCCATTTAAAGACTATTTAAAAGCACTGTTGTATTAAGGACTAAAACCTCTTTTAAAAAGGTTATTTTTATAAACAAATAAATGTTCCTAGCTATCAATGATCAATAGAATTCTTTTATCTGAGATGGAAAAATTCAAGACTGATTACAGGCCGCTGCCTAGGGTTCACAGGAAAAAAACAAGCCAGAAAGGAATGGCAAGACTTGAGGAAGATTTAACATGGCACAGTTCAAAACCTCTTGATGATTTAAATGTCGGAGATGTTTTATGTGTTACATATTCTCCTAATGTAGCAACTCCAGCTTCTCATCCGAAATATTTTCTTGTAAATGAGAAGCCTGAAACTTTGAATTTGTCAGATGCTAAAAAAGAATTTCATAAACACTCTTTTTGCAGCGAATCTTTTGCAAAATCATATGGCTATTTTCCTCATATAGCTTCCGGGCTTGAGCGAATCGACTTAGAACGCGTAATAGAGACGCATTTCGTGCATCCTCCTGACGATGTGAGCAATAAATTGATAGATTATTGCATGCGAATGAGTGATTTTTCAATCTGTACTAAGATGAAGTTCGGCGCTCTTATATTAGGAGAAGATGGAAAGATAACTTCAGCAGGATACAACAACAACTATCCATCGTATAAAGGCAATGTATGCGACCCATGTCTTAGAATTGGAGTCAAGAGTGGAACTCAGCTTGAAAAGAATAGGGCGATACATGCAGAACAATGGGCGTGGCTTTCAGCACTAAACACTAAAAAAGATACAATGCATGGCTTATTGTATGTCGCAGGACATAATCCTGACGGCTCAGTATTTGTCAACGACACTTTCTATTGTACATTCTGCAGCAGGCTCCTTGACGGAACTGATATGCTTGGAGTTGTCACTTATACTTCCCAAGGACCTAAATTTAGGCCTAAGCCAAAAATTATAGAAGAGAGTTTCTCGATAATATTGCCTGAAAATAATTTGCTGATGAGATAATTTAATGCTTTCTAAACAATTCAATAGTTTTCTCAATCTCTTCAGGAACACCCTTGATGCACGAATATTCTTTGATTTCCTCGCTATTGACCCACGCGTAGTCTGTGAAAGATCCTTTTTCTAGAATTATTTCTCCGGAAACATATCTTGCCGCGAATTTTAACAGTATTGCAGGAACTTCATCTGGCCTGATAAATCCTATACTATTGATGTATTTGAAATGCTTGTCAATTATTATTCCTGCTTCTTCTTTGACTTCTCTTATCAGAAGCTTTTCTACTGCATCTTCATAATCGAGAATGTTTCCGTTTATTCTCGTTGGATTGTTTATGTCATAATCTGACCATTCAAGTTTTCCGCCAGGAACGCAGTATTTTCCAGGATGGGCAACTTCCTTGTCGCTTCTCTTTAGAATTAAACATCTTCCATCGTCTCTGTATACGATTACATTTGCAACGAAATAGAATAATTTGTCCTTTTTTGCTTTCTCGATGCTTATTTTCTGCGGAATTTCGCTCATAGAAATAGATTGCTAATAAGTTATATAAATTTTTGTATTGATATAAACAATTAAGAATAAGAAAATAAAAAATTTATCTTAATGACTGTATTGTTTTCCTATAATTAGGATTGTTCACGAATAGCTTCCTGCTCTTGAATCGCATGAAAACTTTTCCGTCAACTTTTTCTATCTGCCTATGTGTATAGACTCCATTCTCTATCTTGATTCTGTTTTCTATCTCTATACCTGTATCTCTAATAGTTTTTATTATTTCCAAAAAAACCAACCCCCACGATCAATTACTATTTGAAATAATTGTTAATAATTAATAGATTCTTAATTGGTTGACGCCTATATAAACTTTTAGTGTATTTCTATAGTGAATAAAAAATATAGAGAATTAATATACCTTATCGTATACTAATTCCGATAAATATATAAAGATTCTTCTTATAACTATATTGTTCGGGGGGACATTTTAATGGGAGTTTTAGATGATACAGACTTCGATGATGTTGTACGTTTGCAAAAACAACTAGCATCATCAATGCTTGACGATTTTGAATTAGATTCCAAAATAAAGATTTTGACGATCTTTGATGAATTAGTCGGCAGCAAGAAAAAAGTCCAGACAGAAAAGCTGATGATTGAAGCCGAGCATCGCGGAATGAGCGAGTACGAAGTTTCATCTGTCATCGAGAAATTAAAGAAAGACGGATTATTGAGCGAGCCTCAGCCAGGATATCTTCAGAAGTATTGATTCTAACTGCAATATTTCATTAAGTATATTTTGGAAATATTTATATACGATTTCTTTAAGAAATGTTTAATGAGTAATAAACATGCATTCATGCTTTTGACTGCTACAATATTGGCAATAAGCGGAATTCTTATTTTTACAATAAACTCTGATTACAATATTATGACTGGAAATGTAGTGCATAATTCTTATTCTGGTTTTGGAGATCCGGAAGCTAGATTTTCAATCGACTTCAAGAACATTACTTTCAATAATGACTCTGATACAGTCAATGTGACTATAACTGTGAGCGATTTTGCAATATATAATAAAGGGTATGTAAGTCTCGATGGCCAGGATTGGAGCGAATTCACTTTAAGCGCTCAGGGAGAAGTAAAGAATGAGTGGATATTCACAAGCGCAACAGCAGCGATTTCTATGAATAAAGATTCTCTAAGGCTTAATACAAACAGGACTAACACTTCTGAAAATTACATAATTGTTTACACTTGTTCAAGATCTGCTCCACGGGCGGCATGGGATTGCCATAATGGATGGCAGATAATTGATTTTAAGGCAGAATACAAAAAACCTCAAATAAATTCTCCAAGTAATAGTACTAACGGGACAAATAACACTAATGTAACAACGAATATTTTAAATTCAACAAATACTACTTCAACAACTCCTATTGCTGGAGCAACATTCACAACTTTATGGAGTGGAATGGATTGGATCACATTAAATAGCGACACTTATATCAGGCAATATGGGGGCGGCCAAAACAATTCCCTTATAACTATAGGTTCAACTGATTATCTCCGAAGTCCTGGAACACAATCTGTAAAATACTATCATGATGGCAATGCAAACAGAGTGGAACTTCATTCCAGGATGAATTATCTCGGGGTAAAAGAAGGAACTACTGTCTACATGGGATGGTCGGATTATTATACTATTTTGCCAATACACAATTATACAGTCTTCCAATGGCGTGACCAGGACAAAAGATCTAATTCTTCGTCAGGGTACACTGGATGCCCTATAATTGGATTCGATATGGTTTATCGCTATAGCGGTCATTTTAATTCTAGTGGCGGAACAACAATTAAGGGAATAATTGTCAGGATAAAAGAAGGAAGAGCTCCTGGCGGAAAGGGAACAATAATTGAAAATATCCAGGCAAATCAATGGTATGATTATGTTGTAGCAATCAAATACTCTAAAGGCAGCGACGGATATTTCAATGTCTGGGCCGGTCCGTCAGGGACACTAGATCACACTGATCAGCCCGTGTATTCTTATACAGGACCAACAATGTATAGCTTGTCGGATCTTAACACGTCAACTGCTCCATGTAGTTATGATGGTGGAATGGAAGATCATTTCAATTCTCCGCAGCTTAGAATGGGCGGCGCGTATCAATGGGGAACTAAAGCAGTATTTGAGTCATATAAAGGCCCGCTGCGAATAAACATCAATGAGACTGGAGAGATCGCATTCGCAAAAGTAATGCCTAGATGAAGATGCTGGAATATTACATAAATACTAGGGAAAGCAATTTTGATCATCTTGAGCCAAAACTTGTGGAACTCAAGAGAGCAAATTCATATTCTCGGAACAAAGAAAGATATGGAATGATTTTTTAATTTCCTTCAGAAAAATAATAATTAATATTTTCTCAAAATCCAAACAAGCTTGTCTATCTTGTTCCTGGAGCCGAAATATCAAATTTTATAAAGACTCCACTCTAATTAATCTGTATGACAGACAAATATAGTAAGGCTCATTTGCACTTTTACGAAAAATTCTATGAATTATTTGGAGAACTTTGCCAAGTAAATCAAAGGACTGAAAAAATTAAATTTGCAGAAATATTCTCTGTAATGAGCAATTTTTTGACTAATTATTTAAATACTAAAGAGGGTAAAAATGATCCTCTCAAAATTGATATGGTTATCTTAAAGAAAAAACTTGATGTTCATAAAAAAGATGTTCTTAATCATAGAAAAATACTTGAAGATATGAGTCCTTTGATTAATAAAATAATAGATGTAAGAAAGAAATAGATATTTCTATTATTGATTAAATTCTAAAATCCAAACAAGCTCGTCTGCCTTGTTCCTGCAAGCATATCGTCAAAATTATGCCCGTAGACAAATAATATTGTGTCAGCTATTGGCTTTAGCTGCTTATCTATATAATGCTCGTAGTCTGGTTTATGAGCGAGTTTTTCTAAAGGCTCAGGGCCTTCTACTGTCATTACATATTGGATTATATTTGATGTCAATTTATCAAGCATTCTTGCGGCCTTTACATGGGGAGGCGTAGTCTTTGTGTATTCTTTGAGAGATTTGCTGATGCTCTTTCTATATACGAGCATGTCATCGTATTTTCCTGCTTTCAGGTCTTTGACGAATTTCTTTATGTATTCTGTAACTTCTTTTTTATGGAATACTAGATTGAAAAGTTCTTCCTGGAATTTCTTTGCCGCGTCCGTCCAGTCTCCTCTGACAAACTCCATTCCTGTGAAGCTTAGTTCTTCTTTTCCATCATCTTTGGCAATTATTCCCGCAT
Source organism: Alphaproteobacteria bacterium (assembly GCA_035626895.1). Lineage (GTDB taxonomy): Archaea > Nanobdellota > Nanobdellia > Woesearchaeales > UBA9642 > UBA9642. The sequence continues at coordinate 24,124 of DASPMU010000030.1, read as the reverse complement.
ATCTTTTCTTTGCGCCTTCCTCAGATCCTCTGACTGTAGGCATTAGGAATACTTTGAATAATTTCTCGAATTGAAGCTCCATTGCATTTTTCCTATGATATTCTTTTTGTATGTACTCATCATAGAAATCATTGATGTGTTTTTGTATTTTCTTTCCTATTTTCTTGGCTTCTTCAACATCCTCTGTTCCGCTGACGACAAATATGCTGTCAGTGTCCCCATAGATTACGTCATAACCTAGCTCGCGGACTTTTTTTGATGTAAGTTTTATAATTTCCTGGCCTGTATAAGTGATTGCATTTGACATTTCAAGATTATAGAACCTGCATGCAGGATTGCTTAATACTCCGTAGAATGAATTCATGATTATTTTAAGCGCGTAGATTGTTTCAGGAGTATCTTTTCTCTTCTTTGCTTCATCTCTTTGTCTCCAGACGTCAGTTATTACTTTTGGAAGTATCCCTTCCTGATTTTTGAATACTGCTCCATTTGCCATTTTGATGTATTTATCCTTATCTAGATGTGCAGGGCGTTCTTTTTCTTCTACAAAGCTATAAGGATCGATATTAAATGTCCTGATGATGCTAGGATACAGGCTCTTGAAATCAAGGACTAATACATTATCATAGAGCCCAGGCTTTGAATCCATTACGAGTCCTCCTCGTCCAGGTTCATCTTTTTCTGCAAACCTGCTGCTGTTTAGGACTATGCCGAATTTTCTTGAATATCTTAGGAATAAGCTATCAAGGCTTGCAACACTTGCCTTTACCCTATCAAGAGTCATTCCTGTAATCATTGATCGCAAAAGTGTTAATTGAAGAGCTCCAGTCTTATGTATTATTTCATATACAAATTGTGAATCCTCGAGATTATAATCGATTAATTTCTGTTGGTTGTATTTGTAGTTATTTTCAATTTCATCTCCCTTGTTTTCATGTCCGATGATTTTTTTCTTGCCAAGGAATTCTTCTGCCGCTGTTGCAAGTTTATAATTCTCAAGTCTTATAAATGATGTCTTTAGAAGTACGATGCCGTCGAGAACCATCCTCCCAGGCACTTCAGCTGTTGAATCTTTCATGAAATCATTGTTATTTTCTATTTTGCATGGCCAGTCTATTCTTCCGATAGTGAAAGGAATCTTATATTGATCGAATTTTTGTTTTAATACTTTAAGGTCGAAGTCAACAAGATTCCATCCTGTTATTACATCAGGATCTATCTTCAGGACTAATTCCTGGAATTTTTCTATCAGTTCCTGCTCGCTGCCGACTGTTATGGCATTATGGAGAGGCTTTCCTAGATCCTTATCCGTTCCAACAATTATTACTTTTTTATAATCGTCAGTGTATAGAGAGACGCAATATATTTGCTTTGCTCTCTGGTCTGTCTCAATATCTATAGATAATACTTTAAGATTCGGCTTCCAATCACTGCTTTGGATAATCGGGTCTTCATATATTCTGTCGACGAAATTTCCTTTCTTATATTTTCCTGAGATCTCAAGGCTTCCTTTAATGTCGTAATCTATAAGGAATCTTTGGTAAAATCTTATATCTGCCTCGTAGACTTCTATCCCGAATTCTTCTTCAAGCTTCTTTCTTAACTTAGAAACATCTCCAGGAAGCTCTGTGTAGACTTTTATCACATTCTCGTCTTTGAAATTCTTGAACTTAGTGTCCTCGATTTCTGCCTTGAAGCTTCGGATCGCTTTATCTATAGGATTATCTTTTTTGTAATCTTTATTTTTTATATAGAAGTATGGCCTGTATTCTTTTATTGCAAGAAAACTCTCGCCATTCTCCAGTTTGCCGAATAGATAGACGAATGCTTTCTTCTCCTTATTTTCGTCTTCAATTATCCTATATGTAGGATATACTACATAACCATTCATCGGCTTAGAATCATTCATGATATAGTTAATTAATAAGGGTTTATAATTGTTACGTGAATATTTGACTATGAATGTTTGTAGAATTATTTACTCTTCATCTTCTATCTTTGTAAGAGTTATGCAATTGACTGGGCAGGCTTCAGCGCCTTCTTTATTTGCCTTGAGCTCTGACTGCTCTATTTCATGTTTTACAACTTTGGCTTTATCTCCGTTAGGGACAAAATTATGACATGCGACAGTGCATGCTCTGCAACCTATGCAGATTTTCTCATCCAGTTCTACGTGATATTTGCTCATGTTACTTTATTTATTATTGAGAATTGTTTTATAAATTTGCCTTATTCAAGGAATATTTGGCAATATATTCTTCTTTGTTTCTAATGTGATCGCTCCAGTAATATAATGGAAGCTCTATATTGTAATTCTCGACTTTAGCTAGAATATTATATTTAGGCATGTCGGAATTCGATGAATAATATTCATTATCAATTTTATTTAATAATTTGGGCAGGCTTCCTTTTTCAATTTTCCTTATACTTGAATTTTTTCCTTTGAGAATTACTTTCCATATTCCATTGTTAATGCTTGTGGACTCTATAATTTTAAAATATCTATTTATCGCGGAAGCAGGCAAGCTGTTTTTCTTGGAATTCTTTACCCTATAATCTACTTGATCTTTAAGGTAATTTCTTAATATTATGTCTTCTATCATTTTGAGAGCCTCTTTCCAAGGTATGTATGCGGTAAATATATTTCTCTTGGAATTATTTCAATTTTATTTCCTGACTTTGCAATTACTGTATAAACAACCTCGGCCTTTATCCTATCGAGATTATTTATTTTCATGAATCTTTGTTCAGTATCAGAAATTATTTTTCCTAGATCATTGCCCGGACTTTTGGAACTTACTGAATTTTGATCCTTGACAAAATTCTCTATCTTTACTTCGTATGTTGTTTTTGCAGGAACCATTCCTCTTGCATGAAGATAGTCAGATATTGATTGCGTATAAATTACTTTAATTGTAAGATTTGGAAGAGTACTATTTGGCTCTAGAGCGCAACCTATTGTCTGATTATAGTCTTTTAAGGAAGGTCTTTTTATTATAATTCCTTCTTTGCTCTTAAATTCTGATTCCATCTGGGAATCGTCTAATCTGTTGTAATCCATTTTACTCTCTTATAATATTTTTTTCATCCTATTTCTATTCATTATATAATTTGAGGATATCGCTACTATTTCTATGCTTATCTATTTCTTCTCTCATAGAATCTCCCAGCCGGTATGTAATAATCTTTTATTAGTATTACCTCGTATGATGATGTTCTTGCTTAGAAGTGGTAAATCCAAAGTGTTTATATACTTTTTGATAAAAATGGCCTCAGTAAGTTTATTCGTCCTCATGTATTTCAGACGGGAATAACTTCATCACTGGCCAATCTTAGAATTGTTTATAGTATTATAAAGGTTGTTTTGGGTCGTCACACTTTTTTACAAAGGGTGACCGGCAGAATAACTTCATCACTGGCCAATCTTAGAATTGTTTATAGTATTATAAAGGTTGTTTCGAGGCTTAATATCCTTTCGGTATTATTGGCTCTATTTTTATTTTGACTTTATCTCCGTTGTTTATGTTTTCTTTCTTTCGAATATCTGCTTTTATTGCTATAAGAAATCCATGTTTTTTATCTGGAAAAATTGATGATTCCCAGCTTGTTTTTCCTAATGTCATTTTTACTTTTACAAATCCCCAATTATTTATCTTGGGCGCTGATTTTTGTATTTTCTCACCTATATTCTTTGGGACTATTACAAAGAACCATCCTCCAGGGCCTGGATATTTTTCAACTATTCCAGAAAAGCTAAAAACCATGATAAAATCATAGAAATTATTTATTTAAATTTTATCATTTACAGCTTTAAATTCTTCCTCATTAGATAATTCAGGAACTTGACTCCACCATATCCTTCAGTTTCCCAATTGTCGAATGTTGTGAAATATTTATTTGATAATTTCTCGACTTCTCCAGGAATGAATTTTGACATATGCCTGAAGTATCCAGAACCAGGAATGTCTTCTTTTAAGTCATTTTCTGATCCTTGATGTACGCCGACAAAGAGAATTCCTTGATGTTTTATTCCTTCTCCTATTTTCTTAAATAAGTCTTCTATCTTATATTTAGGAGTATGGGTGATTGCCGTCATTGCCCATCCAGCGTCGAATACTCTCTTGCCTAAATCCATGTTTTCCATGTCCATCAAAAGAGTGTTTAATTTTCTTTGGCTGCATATATTGAGCATTTCAACAGAATTATCTAGGCATACTACATAGTGCCCAGCATCCTGCATTTTTGTAGCATATGTGCCAGCGCCTGCTCCTAAATCTATGATTTCTGAATTAGGTTTTAATTTTGATAAGAATCTTTCAAGGGATTTTTCGTGGTACTTGAATGCGCCATCAAATTTTCCTGCATATTCTTTAGAATTATCTTTATAAGTCTTTAATGTCTCTTTTTTATAGTCGAGTGATGATTTTAACATTCTTATCTCCCTCGCCCCTTTATTGTAGAAATGGTTGCTGATTTATAATTTTTTCTAAGAATTATTAAAAGAATATAAAATAATAAAAAAGAAATTCCTGCCTTACAGCAGCGGGTTTTGTCCGCCGTATAATGCGTAGAATTTTCCGCCCTTGAATTCCAGCGAGAAGATATCTGTCTTGACTTGGGTTGATCTCATCTTTACGATGCTAACTTCCCTGACAACAGCCCTTCTAAACGGAGATAACCTAATATAAATTATACCGTCGCAGAGGAAATCTTCTACTCCGTATTCCGAATATCTGCTTCCGTCAAGCGGAGTCTCAGAGATCAGATATGAAGTTATGTTCATCTCTCTTAAAAATTCGAATACATAGAACAATTCAATTCTCGGATTTTCGAATTTGCTTAATACATACAATGCTGAAAGAGAATCGATTACTACCATGTCAAGTCCAAGTTCTGTCTTGACTTTCTTGATCAAGTTCTTCAGGACATTCATCCATCCTGCATTTTGCGTCGTTGCAACTTTTGCATCCTTGATTTCTTTTCTGATGCATCCAAGATCTGCAAATATAACTGTTCCTTTCTTATTGCCTTTCAATTGAGTCAAGTTGGAACTTATGTTTGAAAGATCATTGATCAACAGGACATTGACTTTTGATAAATCATATCCCATGTTGATTGTATGATTTAGCAATGACGCGTATGATTGCTCAAGCGTGAAGTAGATTGATATCTTTCCTTTTGCTGAGCATTCATTATATATGCTGTTGAAGCATACTGAAGACTTCATAGTACCGGCTGAACCGCATACTAATGTTATGTGTCCTTCTGGTATTCCGCCTTCCATTACTTCATCTAGTCCTTGAATGTAAAGAGGTACTCTCTTAATGTCTCCTTGTTTTGATATTATCCTATCCATGACGCTCACCTTTTTTTGTTTATGATTTGAATGAAATTTATTTTTTTAATATTGCATGATTGATTTTAATCTTCATTTTTATGTATCAAATCCTTGATGTTTCCTGATTCTGTATTTACAATCAGGCTCTTATCGCTGCTTAGATATGCGCATCCTACAACAACTCCGTCAGTTTTGTACTGCCATATCTTCTTGCCTTTGGTTTTTCCAGGGCCTGATGTTAATGCTTCGCCGTAATTTCCTGTCTGGGCGACGATTCCTGAAACTCCAGGAACATAATCTAATACATATGAGCCTTCTGAATCAAGCACGTAAATATTATGATCGTATGAACCGACAACAATTTCCATCTTGCCATCGCCATCCAGGTCTGCAATTATTGGCGACGCTACAATCCAGAAATCTGTCTCATAGCTCCAAAGCTTCTTGCCTGAATAATCAAGAGTGTAAACGCTGTTATCGCATGATCCGACAATTATCTCTTTTTTTCCGTCGCCATTGATGTCTCCAATACATGCTTTCGAGCATATTGCCCCATCAGTCTCGTAAGTCCACATTAGATTTCCATGATCGTTTAAACAGTAAATTATCCCGTCAGTTGATCCGACAATTATTGAATGCTCTGATGACGGCGTTAGTTTTTCGCAAGCTGCCTGCGCGATTATTTTATCTTCAGTCTTGTATTGCCATACTATTGTTCCTTTCAAATCAAGGGCGTGTATCATTCCGTCATTGCTGCCGAAAATTATGAGAGGCTTTTGAGATATTAATATTGTTGGAGTTGATTCTATCTCGCTTTTTGCGTTATATCTCCAAAGTAATTGGCCTTTAGCGTTCAAAAAATATAAATTCTTATCTCCAGAACCGAATAATATTCCTGTCTGGTTGTTTGCAAACTTCTGTATGAATGGAGTTCCCCTGATAGGACCTTCAGTTTTATATGTCCAGACTTGCTTTCCTTTATTATCCAGGACGTAAATTCTTCCTGCTTCAGTTCCAAAGACTATTTCTTTTTGCCCATCGCCGTTAATATCTGCGATGTTTGGCGTGCTGTTTATGCTGTTTGCTTTGTCAGTATCCAGAAACATTAATTCAACCTGAGAATGCTGCTCTTCTGCGTCATAAACCCACTTTGATTTTCCTTCAAGGTCAATAGAAACTATTTTTCCATTCTTTGTTCCGAATATTATTTCTTTTTTTCCGTCGCCATCTATATCTTCAATTATTGGCGATGACAATAGAAGCGAGCCAGAATCATAATTCCATTTCTGCTCAATTCTTCCGCTGCGCTGGCCGGTAATATTCTTGAATGCGAACGTTATTTTGTTCATAACTTATATACTCCCTCTTTATAGTAAATCTCATTAAAAATCCTATATAAATCTTTTGATTATAGTCGCGACCCTATGAGACTATTACGGAATGGTTACTGCCATTATATTTCTTGCTTCCTGCTACTTATATCACATCGGAATTGCCGCCTGCTAGCGAACCCTTGATTAAATAATGTATTTCGCGGGAAATTGAAGATTTCCTGCGCCAAAAATGCATAAGCATTTTGTTGCGTCTAGACTCGTAGGCGGCAAACGATTAAAGAATTATGTGAGCCTGGCGGCAATTACTAAAATTATTACGTATTAAATTAGTTAACTTCTTAAACAACTTATTCCAAAATCACATCATGACAGAAAAATCTTATCTGACAGATTCAATTGAAGAGATAAAGCAAAGGATTGCTGCAATTGAAGCTACAGTAAACAAGATTGAAGCTTTAGAAAGGGCAGAAATAGAATATGTTACTGCAATTCATAAAATGGAGACTCAGGAACTTGAAGGTCTTGATAGGATAAATACCAAAGAAGACAGGGAATTCACGACTATGAATAAGATGAGGCCTCTTAAATACAATGATCTTATGATGTGGAAAGGCGCTATCTGGGAGAATTGCCCGAATAAAATTTTGATTGACTCTAAGACCATGGTATTGTTTAATTGCAGGATAACAGGCAAAGTATGCTCTTTTGGCAATTGCCCGAGAAATCTAGTAGGAAATAATGATTGATTCTCAGTAAAATAAATTTTTCCAAATATTTATATACTATCAATTCTGATTTTAAGTATGGGGTTAAAAGAGGAGTTGAATAAAGAGTTAATGAGAAACAATTCTCTTAGTATTGTTAAAACTAATCTTGTAAATCGAGGCTATCTTGAAGATGATATTGACCGGGCCTTCAAAAATATTGTTGATATTAAAAGTGAGGCAAGTCATAAAAATAATAGGCTTCTTGGCGCAAAGGAACTATTTGACAGGGTAGGATACGGATTTGCAAGCCAGCAATTCATAAATATATTATTCTTGATCTCAGGAGCATCATTGTTCTTGATAGGATTTGTCAACGGGATAAAAACTGCATTGACTTATCTTGTCTCAGGATTTCTCAAAGAGTACTCGAGAATTAAATATTTCGGGAAATTTTTCATAAGCACTTCAGGAGTAATATACGGCCTGAGCTTTTTGGGACTTGCGTTTGCTGTTGTAATACATAACCCTATGCTATTTGCAGTTTCGCTGCTTTTGGGATCGATAGGAGTTATTGCTCATGGAGATTTATATATAAAATTCTATAATAATGTCTTGAAAGTAGAACATCGAAAGACGTTTTTGCAATTCATATCTTATTTTGGGATATTCATTACGGCATTTTCTATGATTGCTGCAGGCCTTCTCATGGAAATATTCCCTGTAACAGGACAATTGATAAGCTTCAATCCTTCTTGGGCGAGTTTTGCCGAGCCGATTAATTTCAAGATATACGGCTATTTGATCGCATTTGAGATAACTGCAATAATGTTCATCTTGAGCGGATACTTGATGTCGTTTATCGATGATAATCGCGATGATGTATATAGCTCCTCAGTTTATTTGATGACGTTCATGGGGCAATACTTGAAAACTGCAGCAGAAGACAGCAAGATTTTCATAAAGAACAGCAAAGTCTTCCTGCTAACGCTTGCAGCCATTTCAATGACAATAATTCAAGTCGTTGGAAATTCATTCTTTGGGATTTTTATCTATGAACATTTCAGGCACCAATTCCTGGGCGGATTCATGAATGTCGCCGTAGTATTTGTAATTGCATTAGTAGCATCAATTTCAGGAACATTCCTGACTCGAAAACTCGCAAAGAGTCTTGGAGAAGCGCCAATGCTCGTGTTTGGAACCTTGCTTGTTGCCCTCCTCCCATTGACATTATTCTATAATCCTAATCTTTACGCAATTGGCCTAGCAACTGCATTATCTATTATTGGCGGAGCAGTTGTCGGAGTAGCCCAAGGATTGATCGCTGAGAGATTAATGAGCGAGAAAGAACTTTCAACATATTTTAGCGGCCTGGGATTTGTCTCAATAATTCCCACAGTAATACTAGTCACGATCGGCGCAATACTCGCCCAGACTTACACGCTTCAGGAATTATTCAAATGGCTCGGATACGGTCTTGTAGCATTTGTAATGCCAGTATATTTTATATTAGTACTGATACTCGATTCCGAATATAGGAAAGAACATAAGACTTCTAAGTGATTGATGATTTTTTCTTTTCGATTTCTGTTGCAAAACGTTTATAAATAATTTTAACTTTCCAGATTCATAAAAGATATGATAAAAACAATTATAGATACTGGAGTGCAAAATGGAGAAAAATATGAATAATTTTGGAAATAAAGATATAAAAAACACTTTCATGGCTGACATGAATGAAATAAGTGAAGAAGACAATAAGGTCGGGAATGTAATCAAAGGATATGTAATTAATACATACCTGAATAATTCTTGGGAAATGGATACTTTCGAGATAAAAATAGATAATCTTGCAAGGCATATCTTTGCTCCAAAGATGGCAGAATTGCTCGAGAATAAGCTTTTTACTGGAAATGATATTATTATAGAAAAGAGGCCTAAAGATCTATATTCCGCATTTAATGAAATCAAGGCAACTTCATCTGACTCCGAAACTGAAAATTTTCTAGATATAATCGTATATAATAATTATAAGATTCTAGGAAAGTCCAGTGAAGGAAAGCCGATAAATGTTATCTTTGAAAGGCATGGTTCAAATTATACTATAAGAAATCATGGATTAGTGTCGAATAATCTAATTTCTCGTTATACGAACAATAATAATTGATTTTTCTTATTTTAATTAATTTTATCTCTGTTTTCATTTCTTTTATTTGTTTACAGCTAAATTTTTAAACCTGTCATATTTCTATAATATTCGAGAAGAAGAAGGTGGGGGTTTGCGTGGGTAACTTGAGTGATGTTAGAGTGGATTCCAAAAAGAATCCTGTAAAGGGTCAGATTATTTCTGGGAAATTTGGGGAAGTATTTGCAAGGCAGAAGTCAGACTCTGAATTTGAACTGGGGGAAATTCTGGTATGCGAGACTTTGGATCCTGAAAACAATAGTTCTACATCTAAAACATTCTTTCAAGTATATGATCTTCAGTACGGCTCTCAAATATCACAGCAAAATCTTGAAATGATTTCCGGAATGATGCTTGAAGAGAACTCTGATATAGAATTCATGGACAAGAACTTGAGAAATTACAAATTAGCGCTTCTAAAAAACCTCATCACGATAGGAAGAGATGATAATGTGATGATGTCAAAGGCTTTGCCTGAAATATTTTCGAGCGTGAGGACTATAAAAGATTCTGATCTTTCTTTCATGAAAACTCCAAAAAATCCAATATTTTTGGGAAAATTAAGAAGCGGAAGCAAAGCGCTTGACGTCGATATAAATCTTGATGGCTCCCAGGCGCTCACTCATCACATATTAATCAGCGGAACAACAGGAAAAGGAAAAAGTGTCCTTATGAGCAACATCTTATGGGATTGTACAGGAAAAGACTACAACGGCTTGTTAGTCTTGGATCCTCATAACGAATATTTCTTAGGAAATGGAAAAATAGGCTTGAGAAATCACCCAAGCGGAAAAATTGTCTATTATACTGCAAAAAACCTCATTGTCGGAGCAAGAAGCCTGAAAATAAATATCCGTATACTTAGGCCAAGCCATTTCGGATGCCTTGATTTCAGCGACGCGCAGGAGCAGGCAATGAATGCATACTACAAAGATTTTGGGATAAAGTGGCTTGAGGCAATACTTTTAGATAAGAAAACAAACTCAGTATTCAATGATGCCACAATACACGTTCTCAAGCGAAGAATGATGTATCTTCTGGATATCGATGTCGGAAATGGCGAAGTTTATTGCAACGGTATATTTGATTTCAATGCAGGAGAAGGAAGCATCAGCAATATTTGCGATGCTCTCGAGTCAGCAAACACTGTAATAATTGATACAAGCGCATTTAGCGGGCAAGTTGAACTCCTGGTCGGATCACTCATAACAACAGAATTATTCAACAGATACAAAAATTACAAGATGATTGATACTCTTGCAAACAAGCCCGTGATTTCAATCGTCTTAGAAGAAGCCCCAAGAGTTCTTGGCAAAGATATCCTTGAGAAAGGCTCGAATATATTCTCGACGATTGCAAGAGAGGGAAGAAAATTCAAGGTCGGCCTGATAGCGATCACGCAGCTTCCGTCATTAATTCCAAGAGATATTTTGGCAAATATCAACACAAAGATAATTCTGGGAACTGAAATGATCCAGGAGAGGCAGGCAATTATTGATAGCGCGTCCCAGGACTTGAGCAATGACTCAAGAAACATCGCAAGCCTTGACAAAGGAGAATGCATAATATCAAGCAATTTTGCAAAATTCCCGATACCTGTGAAAGTTCCGTTCTTTGAAGAGTTTGCAGCAAGGACGTTAAATCCAGCAGCAAAAACAGATAATAAGAAAAATACATCTTATATGGGACTTTCAGAATAATTAATGAGGATACAATGAAATTCGCGCACATGGCTGATGTTCACATAGGATCTTGGAAAGATCCAAAGCTTAAAGATATGTCAACGGAAGCTTTCATCAAGGCAGTTAGCATTTGCATCGAAAAGAAAGTTGATTTCATTCTGATAGCTGGAGACTTATTCAATACTGCCCTTCCAGGCATTGACGGCCTGAAGAGTGTCGTGAAGGAATTCAAAGTCTTGCGCGACAAGGGAATTTCTGTTTATGTAATTCCAGGAAGCCACGATTACAGCCCATCAGGAAAGACTATGATTGATGTCCTTGAAGAAGCTGGGCTTCTCAAAAATGTATTCAAGGGAAAAGTTGTTGACGGAAAAATCCAGCTAAGATTCACAAAAGATGAAAAAACTGGAGCAAAGATAACTGGAATTCTAGGAAGACGAGGGACGCTCGAGAAATTATACTATCAGGAATTAGATCTTGAACATTTAGAGAAAGAACAAGGAAAGAAAATATTCATGTTCCATACTTCTATTACTGAATTGAAACCAGGCAGCAAGTCCGTCATGGATTCAACCGACGTTTCATATATGCCAAAGAATTTTGAATATTATTCTGGAGGACATGTTCATATTGTAAATAAATATTCCTTTAAAGACCATAAAAATGTCGTCTATCCGGGCCCATTATTTCCTGCAAACTTCGAAGAGCTTGAAGAACTTGGAGTCGGAGGCTTTTTTATCTATAATGACACCTTGATTCATCATGGAGACAGTCATTTCGAAAGAATTGACATAAACATCAAGAATACTCTCCCTATAAAGATTGATTGCAATCACAAGAGTCCTGAAGAAGTCTATCAAATGATTCTTGATAAAATTACAGGAAAAGAGCTTCTCAATACAATTGTATTGATCCGTGTTGCAGGAACTCTAAAGACAGGTAAAGTATCGGATATTAACTTCAAGGAATTATTCCTGAAATGCTACGCCCAGGGAGCATTCTACGTCATGAGAAATACTGTAAAAGTATTAAGCAGCGAATATGAGGAATTAAGGATTGAAGATTATTCTCCTGAAGATATTGAAGAGAGCATGATAAAAGAGCATATAGGGCAGATAAAAGTATCAGGCTTTACTTCTGAAAAAGAATTAGTTATTACAAAAGAATTGATGCACTTTCTAAGTTCTGAGAAACATGAAGGAGAGAAAGTCTACGAATACGATGACAGGATAAAGAAAGATATTGACAAGCTTTTAGAGCTCTAAATTGTCCGTTTTGTGATCTATTTTATGCAGCTGCAGCAGCTTTCTTTTCAGCTTTTGCTTTCTTTGCCTGCTTGCTTTTTACTATATAGATATTTGCAGAGCTTAATACTATTGTAAATAATATTACTGCAAATACAATGCTGACTATTTCCTGAGCTCTTGGAATCATCTTCACGACTACGACTTGAGCGATTGCAGCTGACGCGAGTCCTCTTGCATAAATCCCGCTTATTACATGCTGGTCAAACTCGCTGAATCTCTTTGTCAAATATTTATTGACTTGTCTTGTAGCCATTATAGCAAGAGCGATTATTCCGCCGATTATCAAAGCCCTGGTATCTGAAAAATTAATTAAAAGTCCGATGTATACGAAAAAGAATGTCTTAAGGAAGAATGATATTTGTGAATAGAAGAATTCCTCTTCTGAATTTGTTACATCAATTACATACTTCTGCTTCAATTCTTCCTGTTTCTTTTTGTCATCTCCCTTGTAGAGGAGCTTGCTGAATAATGTTGTTATATCTTTTGAATTCTTTAGCATGAGTCCAAAGAATAGTGCTGCAATAGCGCCGTTTCCGTTCAAGTATTCTGTCAAAACATAGATAAGGATCAAATAAGCGATAGTAATCATGTATGACTTATGTTCCTTGAATATTTTCATGACGAGAACTATCCAAACGATTCCTGCAAGTATTCCGATGAATCCTGCAACAGCGAACAATGAAGCGATGCTGCTAAATATTACCTGGAAATTTAACGTGTTAATAGTCATTATCTGCATCACTGTAAATGCAAAAACGATCGAAAAAACATCAGTCAATGCTGATTCTAATGCAAGGATAGGATATGTTTCTCCTTCAATTTTTAGCTGCTTGAGAAGCGGCATAGTGAATGCGGAACATGCTCCTCCGAGAATGAACCCTACAAGAAGTGCTGTCATCCAATCAAATCCGAATGCCCACATTATTATCATTACAACTATGACTGATAATGTGAAATTAACCATCGTTATCTGAAGGCTCTTTATAGCGCCTTTTGCAAGCGATTCAAGGCTTATATTGAATGAGCCGTCATATAATAAGAATAATAGTGTGAATGTCGTGAATAATGGCGCAAATCCTATTATTTGATCCGGAGTCACAAAATTAAATACATAGGGCCCGATCAAAAATCCTGTAGCGATTAATACCAATAAATCAGGAAGATTAAATCTCTTGAATAAGAATTCTGCAAAGAATCCTAGAAATAAAATCACGCTTATACCAAGTAAAACGCTAATTACATTCATATCTTATCAACTCACCATTTATTTATATTATTTGATCTTAGAGTTTATAAAATTTCTTGTTGTTCAATAATCTATATAAATTGATGGTTCCTTTCTTTACTTATGCTTGATAATCTGGTAAAGAATTATCATAAGTCTATTTTTCTAGGTCTTGGGATGCTATCACTTGCTGCAATTGTATCTCTTGATTCCTGCTCTGAGAAAAATGCAAGGATTGCCCAGCTAAAAAATTATTCTAAACCTGCAGAAGAATATGGAGAGTATCATGGCCTTGAAATGCCTAAAGATTTACAGAAACGCCTTGTGGCTCCGATTAAAAGAACTATGGCCTACGATTCTGTCTGGAAGCTTCCTCAAATAGATACTGATGATTCTATAGAAGTAGTTGTCACGAGAAACATTGATTATTATGCTATTGACGCAAGCGGCAATAATTATATAATTGAAAAATATAATTCTATACCTGATAAGGAAAAATATGTAACCTTCAATTCCTCATATAAATTTATTAAAAGAACAATAGGATTTTCCAATGGTTATAATCGAGGAAAATTTAATTATAGCATCAATGGAAAGAAAATGTCTGTAGATATAGATAAAGGCCTGACATGGCTAGTGTTTTTAGAAAAGAAGTGGAATTATACTGAAATGAGCCATCTACTAATTGATGGCTTTCAGATAATTAATACGATGCCCTCTTTAGAAGTTGGCGAAGATGATTTAGTTCTTCAATATAAAGGTAAAAGAAAATCTTTGCAGTCTCTTGGGAAAATTACCAGAGAATCCTTTGACTTTCCTGAAGAAGATTCAGAAGAAAAATAACTTAATTCTAAAATGATAAATTATAAAAAAATAAATTTAAGGATTTACCCTTAGCATTGTTCTTGGGAATGGTATTGCATCCTTGATGTTTTCGAGTCTGCATATCCAGCTGATTAGTCTTTCAACCCCCATTCCAAATCCTCCGTGTGGGACTGATCCGTATCTTCTTGTATCAAGATAGAAATTATAATTCTCAGGATCCTCTCCCTGGGCTTTTAATCTTTCCTTGATCTTCTCTAAATCGGATTCTCTTTCGGATCCGCCGATTATCTCTCCGTAGCATTCTGGAGCAACGAAATCGCATCCGTTTACAGTCAATGGATTTGATTCTGTCTCTTTCATATAGAATGCCTTTACAACTTTAGGATATTCAGTTACAATAGTAAAGTGTCCGTTGATTTTTGACAATTCGTCTTCCTCAAATGTCCTTAAATCCTTGCCCCATTCTATTTCCATGTTCGCTTTTTCTTTTAGGATTGCTAAGGCTTCAGTGTAAGTTATCCTGATGAATGGTTCGTCTCTTACTTTTTCAAGTATCTTAAGGTCCCTATTCAATATCTTTAATTCCTCAAGATTATGCTCGAGAACTCTCTTTACTACATGCTTAATCAAGCCTTCTCCATAATCCTGGATGTCTTTGAAAGTAGCCCAAGCTACCTCCATTTCTGCATGCCAGTATTCAGTCAAATGCCTGCTAGTTTTAGACTTCTCGGCTCTAAATGATGGAGCTATGCAATAGATTTTCTCGAGTGAAAATATTGCAGGCTCTGCGTATAATTGCCATGTCTGCGCAAGATATACAGGACGGCCAAAATAATTTACGGAAAACAGCGTACTGCCGCCTTCAGCCTGTGTCGCCTGAAATATCGGAGATTGATATTCGTAGAATCCTTCTTTTCTAAAATACTCGTCGATTGCGCCGAATACTGTGCTTCTGATCTTTAGAATTGAAGTTGTATATCTGCTTCTAAGCCACAGATGCTTGTTATCTGCAAGAAGTTCTGTTGACTGGTCTTTCTGGATTGGCCAGCCTACACTCTCTCCAATAAGCTTGAATTCTTTTACTTTAATTTCATAGCCTGTAGGGGCTCTCTTATCCTCAACGATTTCTCCTGATAATTCAAATGATGCTTCAACATCTGTCTTTAATGCATCTTCCCAATCTGCTGGGCTAACAACTGATTTTTCTACAACGCATTGGATAATTTCAGTAACATCTCTTGCAACAATGAATCTTAGGGCGCTATTTCCTCTGGCTCTATAGCACCAGCCTCGAATATGAACAAGACCGTGGCCTTTTTTCATTGCATCTTTGATATGAATAAATTTTTCAGATTTTGCAGTCATTTTAACACCTTGTGAATCGTTTTATCTATATAGAGAATAGAATAATACAGAATTTTAAAAGGTTACTATATTTTCTCAACTGCCTGCAGATGCACGCTTTTTACTGCTCGCCCTGATGGATCTGCCATGTTCTCAAATTCCTTGCTCCATCTAAGTGCTGTTGGAGTTGAGCATGCAATCGATGGCCCGACTGGGACAGTTGAGGCCGCTGATGGGCTCTTAAAGTGAGAGTCAAAAATAGTCCTATAATAGTATTGTTCTTTTGACGTAGGAGTTTGCACTGGAAATCTTTCTGCGGCAGCAGCAAAATCTGAATCGCTGACTTGCTGCTCTGCAAGTTTCTTTAATTCATCAATCCATGAATATCCTACGCCGTCAGAGAATTGCTCTTTCTGGCGATACAAAATTTCCGGCGGCAACAAGTCTGTAAAAGAGTCTCTCAATATTTTTTTCTCGATCTTGCTGCCTGGGCACATTTTGTCTGATGGATCGATGCTCATAGCGTAATCCAAGAATTCCTTGTCAAGAAATGGCACGCGGGCTTCAAGCCCCCAAGCTGCCGTCGATTTATTTGCCCTGAGGCAATCATATTTGCTCAATGCAAATAATTTCCTTACAGTTTCTTCGTGGAACTCTTGTCTGTTTGGAGCCATGTGGAAATACAAATATCCTCCAAAGACTTCGTCTGCCCCTTCTCCTGAGAGAACCATTTTGATTCCTGTGGATTTTATCTTTCTTGCCATCAAGTACATAGGGGTCGATGCGCGAATTGTTGTGACGTCAAATGTCTCAAGATGATATATTACGTCCCTGATTGCGTCCATACCTTCCTGTACTGTAAATATTATTTCATGATGTACTGTTCCGATATGTTTTGAAACAATTTTTGCAAATTTCATGTCAGGAGAATCCTTAAGTCCTACGGAAAATGAATGTAGTCTTGGCCACCACGCTTCTTCCTTCCCGTCTGATTCAATTCGCCTGTGGCTGTATTTTGCAGCGATTGCTGCAATTAATGAAGAGTCTAAGCCTCCTGAGATAAGAACTCCATAAGGGACATCGCACATTAATTGTCTCTTGACTGAATTTTCAAGTTCTTCCCGAAGTTTTGCAAGATCGACTTTGTTTTCTGAGGATGGAATTTTTTCTTTCCATTCAGGCTCATACCATGCCGTGAATTTATTGTCTGAACTAAGATAATATTTTCCCGGAGGGAATTCTATGATCTTATCGCAGTATTTATCGAGGGCTTTCATCTCGCTTGCAACGTAGAGAGATTCTTTCTCGTCAAATCCCATGTATAAAGGAATTATTCCTAGATGGTCTCTTGCAATAAGGAAAATATTTTTCTTTTTGTCGTACAAGATGAATGAGAATATCCCGTTTAGCATATTCAGAAATTTCGGCCCGAATTCATCGTATAAATATAATATTACTTCGCAATCTGATTCCGTCTGCCATTCATGATCTTTGAGAAGCTTATCTCGCAGAAGCTTGTGATTGTATATTTCTCCATTTACGCACAATACATTGCCGTTTGTTTTATCGATGAGCGGCTGAGCTCCGTGTTCAACATCAACAATTGAGAGCCTTTCGTGCGCCAGCACGCAATTTTCATCGGAATATATTCCGCTCCAGTCAGGCCCCCTGTGCCTGATTGTCTTTGCCATTTCAATGGCACGCTGCCTCATCGCATGATGGGTTTCTTGGCTGTTTTGTTGATGTTTTTCAAAATTGAATATTCCTATTATTCCGCACATTTATGATTCACCTTTTTCATTTTTTAGTTATTTATTGTTGTTCGTTTATGTTTATATAATAGATTCAAAAATTATAGTAAAATATACAAAAAATAGCAATATTTATATATAATTTGGAACGAATGTTCCATTATGCAGGAAATTATAGATGATAAAGATAAGAAGATACTCGAAATATTGAAGGATCATGCTGATTATTCTACAAGGGATATTTCAAAAAAAGTTTTGCTTCCAATAACAACCGTCCATCATCGCATACAAAAACTGAAGAAAGCTGGCGTCATAAAAAAATATACTGTAGAGCTTGATAATTCAAAGACTGATAACAATTTTGTAGCTTACGTATTGATATCTGTTAATATTGCGCTTCTTAAGGAAAAGAAAAAAAGCCAATATAAGCTTCTAAGCGAGATAAGAAAATTTTATTTTGTCGAGCGGGCGGACATCGTTTCCGGAGGAACAGATATTGTTGTCCTGATGAGAGTAAGGGACGTCCAGGAGTTTGATAATTGCCTTCTGAATAAATTGCAGCTTGTAGAAGGAATCGAGAAGACCCAGTCGCTTATTGTAATACATGAGCAATAATTCTAAAATGAAATCAAAAATGCAGAAAAAAAATTTGAAATATTACTTTGCATATGGTTCAAACATGTCTATAGGCCGCCTGAATTATCGCATGAAAACAACTACTCGTAATTTTCCTAGCCCTAAAGGAAGAGCCGACATATTATGCAGGGGAATAATTTCTGGATGGGAATTAAGATTTAATTGCTTCTGGGATGGCGATGTCTATGCTAATATCATGAAAAAGGACGGATGCTCTACGGAAGGTATTATATTTGAAATAGATAAAGCAGGCTTGTCGAGGCTAGATGCGTTTGAAGATGTTCCGAGTCATTATCTTAGAAAGAAAATAAATGTCAGGATAGGATCAAGTAAAAAAGAAATTGAATGTTTTGTTTATATTGCAAATCCACAGATAATAAAAGAAGGCCTAAGACCAAGAAAAGAATATTTATCTCATTTGCTCGAGGCTAAAGCTTATTTGAGTAAAAATTATTTTGAGAAATTAAGCAAAACTAAAACTGTTGATTGATTCTTATCTTTTTCTGCTCGAGAATTTAGAATTCTTGGAATGTTTTTTTGGAAAATTAAGATGAAGATCTTTTTCTTTTGCAGAGCCTGATTTTTTATTTGTATTTACTCCAAATAATTGATATATTGGACTCCAGCCGACAATACCAGTAACAATGAAAAGCAATGCAGGGATCAGGAGCCATTCAGAATATGTCAATGAAAATACAAAAAATCCTATGGATACAAGTATTCTTCCGCATCTTTCGTTAAGACCTATATTGACCTGGAAATTTCTTGCCATAGAAGTGCAAGAGGCATCATTGTTTATAAATATTGTTCAACCCCAGCGCCATCGAGGCTTCTCTCCAGTCTTGTAGGCAATTCGGATAAATGCTATAGTTAGAAGCAAAGCCGGAATTATGAATGTGAAAAATACTTCACGTATAGGAGAATTTTCATCTATAGTAAATGCAAATCCTAGCATTGCAATGATATAGACTAACGTGATTGTCCAGCCTTGCCATGTTACAGGATACCATCCCCATCCGAATCTTTTTGCCTTGAACCAAAGCTTTTTTGTCTTTTTGCTTCTCATGCTGAATTCAAGGTAATCTTATTTATAATTGTTATTGTATAATTATGATATAACTTTATAAAATACTTTGTACTTCGGTATGTTATGAAGAAAACCGTTAAGAAGTCTAGTTCATCAAAGAAAACAATAAAGAAAATAGGATTCAAGATAATCAAGGAAGATAAAACTTCCAAGGCAAGGATCGGCAAATTGATCACTGCCCATGGAACTGTTGAGACTCCTTATTTTATGGCGGTTGCAACTAAGGGAGTAGGGAAATTCATCGGGCCTGATGATTACCAAAATGTTGCCCACGGACTAATCTGCAACGCGTTAGTTCTTTCTCTTAGGCCAGGAATGGACGTCATAAAAAAATTTGGCGGCATACATAATTTCATGAATTATCACAAGCCAATATTTACTGATTGCGGCGGATTTCAGATGCTAAGAGCTAGCTTCATGGACGGCAAAAATACCAAAGGAATAGAATTTAAGGATCCATTCGGTGGACAAAGATTTGTATTGACTCCGCAAAAAATAATGGATATTGAGCAAGACATTGGGGGAGATTGCATCATGATGCTTGATGATGTTTCTCCATATGGCGCAGGCAGAAAAGATGTAGAATTATCTCTAGAAAATACTCATAGATGGGGCTCAGAGTGCAGGAAGTATCATTCTAAGAAAGATCAATTCTTATATGGGATAGTTCAGGGAGGATTTTATCCTGACTTGAGACAGAAGAGCGCGAAGTTCATCGATTCGCTTGATTTTCCAGGGATTGCAATCGGCGGAGTCGCAATAGGAGAGACAAGAGAAGAGATGTATATTGCAATAAACAATGCCATTCCTTATCTTAATAAAAGCAAGCCAAAGCATCTTCTTGGCGTCGGAAGCCCTGATGATATTGTCGAATGTGTAGCATTAGGCCTCGATACTTTTGATTCTGTATTCCCCACCCAAACTGCAAGACATGGCACGATGTTTACATTTGATGGAAGACTTGACATAATGGGCGCGAAATTCAAGACAGACGAGTCTCCAATAGAGAAAGGATGCAAATGCTACACTTGCAAAAATCATACGAGGGCATATTTGAGGCATCTTCTGAAACTAAATGAGCCTGCAGGAAAGAGATACGTAACAATCCATAATCTTCATTTCATGAATGAGCTGATGAAAGAAATCAGAAGGACAATCCGGAACGGGACATTCCAAAAATTCAGGAAGAAGATATTTGATAATTATAGAAAGAACAGGGATCCTAAACGATTGATAGGAGTCAATGTTAAGACGTAAAAAATTATAAACTCAATAATTCTTTCTTGGTTCAAGTATATCTTCAAGTCCTGTGACTAAATCATAAAAGGAACTTGATAATGGCTGCATATTGTCTATTGTCAATAATAACTCTCTAGAATAATGAGTTTTAAGAGGCTCTGTCAATGCATTATGTTTTTGGATTCTCTCCATGCATTTTTCAACAGTGTTGTTCTGTTCTCTTTCTTCTCTTCCATCCCCGTACATCATTCTTGACACGCATATATCCGGAGTTGCGTGTACATACACTGCTTTAAGAAGATTAAAATGCTGCGCGAGCATTCCTACTTGAGGTATTGTTCTTGACATTCCATCAAGAAGCAAGATTTTACTCGGATCATACAAATCGTTTGATTTCATTATCCTAAGTTCTTCAAAGATTCTATTTACTGCCTGCTGATCTCCGACGAATGTTGATCCCTTCATGAGCTTATTCATGTCAGCATTTTTTTCTGCATCCTTTCTAAATACATCTCCGGAAGAAAGATATGAAAATATTTCCGGGAACATCGCCTGCAATTTTTTCGCAAGCGTTCCTTTTCCAGCGCCAGGCGGTCCAAAGAAAGTTATGTAATCTGATTTTTGTCCAAATAAGTAGTCAGCCATTTTATCCTCGCCCACCACTTTTGTATTTTATGCAAGAATATTATATTTATTCTTAAATGTTTTCTTATTATTGCTTCTTTTTCTTAGAAGATTTCCGTGATTTCTCCTGTGTTATTTTCTTCAAAAATCCCATTAATGCGTAAGCTTCTCGTTTTGATATGAATGATTTGTTTATCATTTTCTTCCAGACAAGCCTTTGAGTATCCTTCTTGTCCTCGCTTTGGAACTGCATCTTGTCCATTGATTCTTCAAGAAGCTTGAACAATTGTTTTTTCTCTGCTTCACTTATTGGATTGATATGAGATACGATGTTCTCTTCAGATATCTTCTTGAATATTTCATATAATATTATTGTTGTAGCATGGCTAACATTCATTGTGCCATATTTCTTGCTTGTTGGAATTGTTACAGAGAAGTCCATGAGTTCTAGTTCATTATTGTATAATCCTGAGCCTTCCCTGCCCATGACTATTCCAATGCTAACAGTTTTAGATTTTAATTGAGATAAATTTTCTGCAAGCTGAGCGGGAGTTATCGGGCTTCGCAAGATATGATAATCCCTACCTATTTTTGCAGTCGTCGCGACAAGATAATCAAAGTCTTTCCTTAATTTTTTCAAGACTTTCTCATTATACTTCGGGATTATCTCTATTTTATCGACAAGATCATTTGCCCACTTTGCCCTGTTTCGAACTTCATCAGAATTAACTTCAAATTTCGGCCCGACAAGTATTAACTCTTCGAAATCAAAATTCTTCATCGATCTGCAGATAGCGCCAGTGTTTCCAGCATTCTCAGGCTCGATCAATATAACTGATATGTTAATGTTAGGCATGATAACAGGATCAGAAAGGCGTTAATAAAGTTTATTGACTTAAAGAGAATTTAATATTTTTCTTATTTCACCGAAATTTGATGCTATTTTAAACGGATTTGCCTTCTTTAACCTTTCTTCTTCATGGAACCCGAATGTACACGCAATTGATTTAACTCCGACGATGCTTGCTTCTAATATATCTCCTGAAGTATCAGTTACAAATATGCATGAATTTTCGTCTAAATGATGTTTCTTGAACAACATCTTGAATTTCTCTGTTTTAGATTTGTGTGTTTCTGCCGACATTATTTCTTTAAACATATTTTCACAATTATTCTTCTGGAAGTACAGCTGCAGATTTTTCAAGTAATTAGAGCTGATTATGTAGAGATCGTATTTTTTTCTTAGTTCTTCTAATTCTGTTCTGATATCTTCTCTTATTTTTAACTCAAGAAAAGCTTCGGACAGCAATCTATGAAATTCTTCTTTATTTACAGGATTTTTATGGTACGGCGCCTTATCGAAGATATTTCCTTCAAAATAAGATCTGTACATTTCTTTTGTTACTTCAGGATTTAATTTTTGCCTGATAGCATATATTGTTTCAAAAGTATCGTGAATAACTCCGTCAAAATCAAAGACTATTGCTTTCATTCTTTAAGAGATATCCCTTAATTTAAAAATCTAATTTATGCGCGCTATGCTACTGGTAAATTTTATAAATCTGAAGTTTAAATATACATTCTATGGAATATTTATGGTTAATATTTGCGATTCTTTCTGCTGTATGTGCCGCAGCTGTTGCGATCTTTGGAAAGATAGGCTTACAAGGCATTGATCCTAATACTGCAACTGCTATTCGCGCAATAGTCATGGCCATATTTTTAGTGACGTTCGTTCTAATTACGGATAGATTTTCAAATTTATCTTCGATACTTGCAAACAAGAAAGCAGTCTTGTTCATAATCCTTGGAGGAATAGCAGGAGCAATGTCGTGGCTGTTTTATTTTATGGCGTTAAAGCTTGGAAAAGTTTCACAAGTTGCGCCTGTTGATAGGTTAAGCGTCGTGTTTGCAATAATTCTCGCATTCATGTTCCTTGGAGAGCATATTTCAGTTAGAGCTGGAATAGGCGCAGCAATGCTCACTGTTGGAGCAATTCTTATTGCTTTAGGATGATTCGAGAATAAAGAATTATAAAAATAAATTTACTTTCTTAATGATGGGAAAATATCTGGATTGTACACATCATTTTCCATGAAATTCTTTCCAAATCTAGGACTGTATAATGTGACTTTTTCTGCAAGGCCATCACTGTGTACTTTACTTTTGTATTCGCAATTTGTCATGTCAGCATATCCATCGCCATTAGCCATATGAACTCTTCCCTTTTCATCAATCAAAAGCTGCCCAGTTAATTTTCTTTTTAGAATGTATAGATTAGCAGGAATTCCTATCTCTCCGATTTTCATTCCATGTTCTTTATCTGTATCATATATTTCTTTGATTGCTGCTTTCTTGAGTTCTTCATTATCGCATAATACATCGATTATTTTTCCATCCTTAATATACCATGTCATTGGAGTCTTTTTCAAATCTTCAACCAATTGGCCAAAATTATTTTTATATTGCGGAAGAGATGTGAAATGACCGTATGATCCTGTAATAACAAATCTTCCATTTACATTTTCAGGATATGTGTATACTTCTGCAGGGATAGGATTTCGGTATTTTTTAGGAACTACTATTCCATCGCTTGCTATCCAGTTATATTTGTTGATATTAATGTTTAATATTAAATTA
The DNA here is from genome assembly GCA_035626895.1 of Alphaproteobacteria bacterium. Lineage (GTDB taxonomy): Archaea > Nanobdellota > Nanobdellia > Woesearchaeales > UBA9642 > UBA9642. The sequence goes on along the minus strand of DASPMU010000030.1, from coordinate 203 downwards.
GTCCCTAATTCACTTGTGATTATTATTTCTTTTTCATTTTGTAAAAAATCATATAATTCTTTCACGAACTGCGGGTTATTTTCTTTGCTATAGCCTGCTTCCAATACATCCAACGTGCATCCTGGCAAACCCGCAACTGCTCCAAGAGGATTATCTTTGTCAATCACCATATCAATGAGAGTTCTTCCAAAAGCTGGTTCATC
>DASPMU010000029.1:0-3280 GCA_035626895.1 Alphaproteobacteria bacterium | reverse complement strand
AAATAAAGCCATGCAAGAACAAACATAATAAAAATCATCAGATAAGCGTCAGCTGGAAGACTTGCCTGCCTGCCTACTGATTCAGCAAAATTTTTGCTGCTATTATATGATACGATATTGTCTGAAAATTGGGAAAATATTACTAAGTTTATTATTAGCAAATCTATCAGAAAAGCCCCGATCCTTTTCAAGAAGCTTGCAGAATCTGCAGAAACTTTCTTTTCTCCAAAAAATTTTGAAAACTTGCCAATTTTTGCCATTTAAGACAATAATGTGGTGCATATTTAAAAATTTTGATAAATAGTTAGTCAGGGATTGTCCGCGACATCTACCACAACCCTTATAAAGAGAATATCTATCCTGTTGAATATGCCAAATGATGAACAGAATGTACCGGAAGGAGCAGAAGGCTCTGAAGAGTTTGTAAGAGTTAGGACTCCAAGAGGAAAAGAAATTCTTGGAATACTCGAGCAAAGGCTTGGCGGAAGCAGATGCAGGGTAAGATGCCTTGACGGAAAGACAAGAAACTGCAGAATCCCTGGTAGACTCAAGAGAAAATTATGGGTCAGGGAAAATGATATTCTATTAATAGAGCCATGGGAATTTGACGGAGATGACAAGGGAGATATTGTATTCAAATACAAGCCTAACCAAGTCACTTGGCTTCAGAAGAACGGATTCTTGGATAAATTACAAGATTTAGACGAGTTCTAAGAATTTTCTAATATTAAATTTTTGAATTGTATTCAATATTTATATTTGACTATTTCTATTTATCTGATTTCTTGGAGTTAATTTCCTCTCTAATCAATTGTACAATCCAGTAAGCAACGCCGATAGATATTAATGTATCTGCCAGATTGAATATTGGGAAGAATTTGAAATTTATGAAATCTATTACTCCTTTATGAAATATCCTGTCTATTAAATTTCCAAGAGTTCCTGACAAGATTGCAATGAGCGAGAATCTTGGGATATATTTTCTGTAATATATCATTGCAATGACTGCAAGTGATGCTATTATGATAAAAAGCCAATTGGTATTTTCAAGAATACTAAATGCAGCGCCAGTATTTACTACATATACAAACTCGAGAAATCCGTAATCAATAGGGCTTATTAATTTCATTGCCCAGATTTTTGTAAGCCTGTCAAGAAGCAAAAGAATCACAATGATTATTATCTCATGATATCCTTTGATAGAAACATCTTTTGACTTGAAATCTTTAGAAGAAAAGCTATGAGAATTGTTTTTATTCGTTTTTTTCTTTCCAATTTGCCTTGATTTTTTTAATACCATTTTTTATTCTTTGGCTGCTGGAGCATTTGCTGTTCTCTTTCTGCAATACTTTCAAGATTCTTGAGTCTTTGGCTCATCGCGTCAAGCTCTGACTTTATTGAATCAAGCTTGAGAGATATCATTTGAATGTCTTTGACAAGCTGCGAATCTTGCTGCTGGAATTGCTGTTGCGGCTGGCCGAATGTTCCTCCATTCATCGAGCTGAGATTGCTCGACCCGAAGTCACTTCCATAATTGTTTTGCATTGGATTAGATTGCGTATTTCCAAATCCGCTATTTTCAAGAGGCGCTGTACTATCAAGGCCATAATTTAGGCTGTCTTCTTTTTTCTTCAAAAAATCCATTATTCCCATTTTTTCCTCTTTTATTCGATTATAGTAAATATGTAATAATTACTATAACTTAAATTAATGACGATATTATTCCTGTAGGCATAAGCTTTATTGCCTTAAATAATGCTGTGTTTTCATATACTTTTATATGATCGCTTCCTAGCTGTTTTAAAAATTGTCCTATATTGCTCGGATTGAATACTGCTGAAAGATAATATGTCAATAGATGCCCTTTTATCTCTTCGCTGCTCGCTGCAAGCTTGGATTCTATGCTTGATATGCTCTCGCCGCTCTTTGCAGACAATATTTCTGCAATCTCCCTTCTTGCATTATCGCTTCTCATGATTTGCTTTATTTCTTCAGATGTCAGGTTAATTTCCTCTCCTGCAATCTCTTCTATTTCTACATCTCCGAACGATTCTACATCTATCACAAATATCTTGTAATAATCATCATTTATTGAATTGAAGTCTGTGTTTTTGTAGCTTTCCTCTGCAAACGTCAGTTGTTCTTTTGTCATGGGATCAAATTTCTGTTCTTTAGAGTTGAATTCTATTCCTGCAAGGATTTTTCCATCGTTTAAGGAGTCTTCAACTAATATCATGTTGCTGCTTTCCATAAAGTTTTCCTTGAAATCATTTGCATCTTTTATTATATAATATCCAAACAAGATGCTTGCAGCAATGCATAATATCATCAAAAGGCTGAATATCTTGAAGAAAAAGCCGAATACAAACAAGGCTTTCTTAAGCCAAAACAGAACTATCACTACGACAAGCAGAACCATGAATGTCAAGACTATTCCTAGCATAACTCACCTTTGGCCAAAGGCCCTATATAATATCTCACTATAATCATATATAAATCTTTTTAATATATCGGGCTACCGTTTTGTCCCTACAAAACTTCTGTCACTTCGCTGCCGAACTTACGCTCATGCGTAAGCTTTATAAATTGCCTTTCTTTTCTGTGCACCATAAGAAGAAAGCGTTGGTTTTAGTATATGTGCTATACTACACTTTCTAGCATTAACTGGATAAACCAAAATGGCGAGCGCCAAGAATACCAAGCAAGCCTCGAATAATATAGTTTCGAAGCAGAAGACTTTGCTCCCTACATTAAAAGAGCAGCAAAGATATGTGGTCTACAAGGTTCTCGCTGCAGATAAAGCAAAACAGCTATCACAATTTGATAAAATAAATAACGATATACTTGTCCAATGCAACTTGATGCTTGGAATTTTTGACGGGGGCCATGCAGGATTGATGAATGCAAAATATAACTCCGAGAAAATGACTGGCATCTTAAGAGTTAATAACAAGTATGTTGATAAATTAAAAGTATGTCTTGGGATGATCAAGAATTCAAATGGCATTCCAATAGTCGTTGATTGCATATACGTTTCAGGGGTAATAAACAAGGCAATTGATAAGATGAACAGCTAATTGGCTGATATGAAGATTAAAACGAAATAAATCGACAGGTTCGAGGTGGATTAACATGACGGATGTACAACCATTACAACATCAAATGATGGGATATGACAGGGCTATAACAATGTTCAGCCCAGACGGAAGATTATTGCAGGTTGAATATGCAAAAAAGACTGTAAGACAAGGCTCGACTGCTATCGGAATGGTATGCAAGG
>DASPMU010000028.1:0-2867 GCA_035626895.1 Alphaproteobacteria bacterium | reverse complement strand
CCGGAAAGACTGTGAATCTATACATTGCTTTCACGGGAAAACAATACGGGACTCATCAAATAAAAAACAATGCAACAATAAAAATAAGCGACCGAAGCCTTAAATACAACTCAACACATGACCTAATAATAACTCCGCCGACTGTAATAACTTATCTTGAGATAACAAATATCACAAACACATCGCTAAATGTCGAACTATATGTAAGAAATGATGATGTCCGGGAAAAATATTATTATCTATACGGCGTTCTGAAAGGAATAGATGAAACAGAAGAACCATTCTATCAAAACAACATAGAACCGCAAACAGATCTTCTAATAGCTTCCCAGAATTATAATATAACAAATATAAAAGGAACATTAAATGTTACTTTCAGCGGCGTTTACAGGGACAAAAACAGCGTCGAACATAATATTTACTCAAACAAAATAGTTAAGATAACTCAAGGAAGCATCATAGTTGAAGAGACAAAAGAGGAACCAATTATTACTCCGATAGTTCCAGTTGATTCTGAGCCGGAAACAATGGCGACAAACACTAATAGCACGAAGATTGAAGAGCCTAAAGAAGATTTTGTAACAAGAATAATCGATGGACTAAGCAGATTCCTCGAGTCAATATTTTCTAAAAAATAAAACTAATGATGCATGATAAACTTTACTCACTCTTGTTCGAAGATGTTACGCGGTTGCGTAACATAGGAAATCAGGAGATTTCCGTGATTTGAAACCTATAAAATTGGTTTCAAAATATAGAAAAAATAATATTTTTTCGTATCTTGGAATGATAACAATCATTCCAAAACATTTATAAAAGAATTGTATAGTTAAAATATTAATTTTTTAATGAGTTGGGGTAAAAATGTCTGATATTGCTGTAACATACGATCTATTATTTGATGTATTAAGAAACGAGAAGTCAAGAGATGACCTTCAAAAGCTCGACGAGCAATTTTACACAAATGTAGTAGAATACATAAATTCTAAAGAGCAGATAATAAATAATCCATCATCACCTCATGGCGAAAGAGAACTCACAAGAATCCAATTAAGCAATGTAAAGAAGCTTCTTGTAGAATTATATGATCGCAGGGAAAAAAAGATAATCAATCTTGCAATATATAAAATAAAGACTGGTGCAGGAATAATTACAACTGAAGGCCTTCTAAGTGAAGAAAGACAATTATTTGATACCTTGACTGAAAGGCTCGGAGAATATCGCGGAGCAATACTTCATAACATAATCAGCGGAAAAAATCCTGAAGCAGTATTCGAAAGGAAATCGATAATCCAGAAAATGTCTGATCTTGCTGCAAAACATCAGGAAGACAATGATGATCCATCTGATTCGAATATCATAAAATCCATCAGATTTACAAAACCTGTCCCTAGATTTTTGGGGCCGGAACTTGAAACTTACGGGCCATTTGAAGAGAATGATATAGCGTCGCTTCCTTCAAAGATAGCAAATGTCCTTATTAGAAAAGAGCGAGCAGAAGCGATGAATGTGAATCTTAATTAATTTTTCTTGATTAGCTGATATTAATTAATATTTTTCTTTCGACGAGAAAATATTTTCTTGCTGCGGATATTTTTCATGTTCTTCAATAATTTTTTCTTCCTAAAATTTATTTGCTCGCGAAGATTATCTTTTTTATTCTGGATGTTTCCTGCTATTCCTGCCCTTATTGCATGGATCTTATTTGTGAGCCCATGTATCTTATGCCTTATCTTTTCCGCTTTCTCCTCGTTGCGAGTCACATGAAGCTTCCATGCTAAAAACGGCCCAGCAGTATATTTGACGCTCTGCAATATCAATTGAAGAATTTTTCTTAATACTAGCCTATTGCGAAGCTTTCCGCTCGTCACGGATTTTGCCATATTATCGAATGGGGCAAATCCAGTATCTGGAGTAAATCTCCTATGAAAATGGGGATTTTTATTTGCATTAAATGTATGATTTATCATAAGCGATGACTCTCGCAGCACGTCGAGAACTCCAAGATCTTTTCTTACGATGAACATTTTCCCTTTCTTTACATTCTTCCAGAATTCCTTGAAATTTTTTCCTTCAGCAACGACAATTCCTGTTCCAGGGTTTCCTGTATGGCTGTCGCTGCTTGATACTATTCCTTTTCCAAGCTTTTCTGCCATACGCAGGGTTATTTCATTCAAGCCTCTTGAAAAATGGCTGTTTAATTCCATTACGTCAAAATAATTTTCTGCAAGGCCAGGGATTATTCTCCAATTGAGCTTTTCATTTTTCTCGTGATACATTGGATGATTATACATATAATCTAGATCATTATCTTTCAAATATTCGACTAGTTCATCGAGATCTCCTCTTGATGAGATTTCTTTTAGATTAATCAGTTGCAAATTATTGAGCCCGAAAATATTTATGTGAAGCATATGGAATTTCTGCTTCTTGTGCAAAACTACTTTTCTTGCAATTTTAAGAGGGAAAGTAAGCTCAACTGCAGGTATTACTTTGTATCCTTTTCTTCTCAAATATTTATATCCGTTAAGCGTGTCATGGTCTGTCAATATTGGCTGAAGTCCAAGGGATAATTGTTTTTCAATAACGTATTGCGGATCTGTCTCTTTAACATCAGGAACATCATAAGAATAAGAACTATGGCAATGAGGATCTATTGCAAAATACCCGTCTTTAATCAATTCCTTTGCATATTCGTAGGAAATTATTCTCCCAGAATACTTGCCTTTGCGCTTTAATGATAGTTTGGACAATTTCACGGCTTTAGGTGCTCGAAAGTTTTTAAATACTTTATTAAGAATTCAATTAAGCATAAGCTTTCCTCGTTTGTGCTCGGAACTGTTTTGCTAGACACAAAACATTTATAA
>DASPMU010000027.1:0-3536 GCA_035626895.1 Alphaproteobacteria bacterium | reverse complement strand
CGGAAAATCAGGATTATCTCTCAAAAAGATTCAGTCCAAAAACTGAAAATATACTTGCTGCAAAAACTGAAAACAAGCTCTCATTCCAGGAAAAAATGGGCCTCAATAAAGACGAGGATGCAATACTTCTCTACTGGCCCTCAAGAATAAATAGTTCCCAGAAAGGGATAGATTCTCTAATAGGATGCGCTTTGGATGTACTTCATAATAACAAAGATGTTCAAATAGCGCTCGTAGGAGAAGCCCAGAACGGAGACTCAAAATATATTGACATCATACAAGACTTAATAAAAAATGCTCCTCCTGGCAGCATTAGTCACTCTAAATTCGACAAGAAATTAAGCAACCTGGGCTACGCGAGCAGCTCTGCAATAATTGGCGCATCAAAATATGAACCATTCGGATTATTCTGGCTTCAGGGAGTATGCGCCGGCGCATTTGGGATAGGCGCAGAAAACGGCGGAGCAGTTGATATATTAAGAGAATTTGAAAATGACGGAAATGGCTTTCTCTACAGAAACACTGATACTGCAGGCTTGAAATATGGAATTGAAAAAGCAATAACTTCTATAAGGCAGCTCAAAAATAATCCGGAAGCCTACAATAAACAAATGAGCAAAATGATGTCTCAGGCAAGATCTGATTTTAGTGAATCCAAAATGGTTGAAAATTATTTGCACGTATATAATGAAGCAATAGCAAGGCATGATTTATTCTCTCACGGCTATATGCCTTTGGTTTCAATGAGCTGATTCTTATAGATATTATAAATTTTTATGCAGATAGATTTTTCTTTACCAAATAATTATTTCTTCCATCAAATATATAAACATCACAACTATAAGTAATATTATGAGCAAAAATACTTTCAAAAGTATCGGAGCAGTTTTGGCAGGATTTTTTGCAGTAGTTGTATTATCAATAGCAACAGACATACTCTTAGAACAGACAGGAATATTTCCTGCCAGAAGCAAAAGCAATCCTACTTTAACTACAACATGGGTTTTGGCCTTAGCCTTATTATATAGGACGATTTATACAATTCTTGGAGGATACATCACAGCACTTCTTGCCCCAACTAATCCTGGCAAACATGTACATATTCTGGGAATAATAGGAACTGTTGCAGGAATTCTTGGCGTCATAGCAGGATGGAATTTGTCTGCACACTGGTATCCGATAGCTCTCGCTGTTCTTGCATATCCTAGCGTTTGGATCGGCGGAAAATTGAGACTTAAGAAATAGAATAATAAATAACAATAGTGGGATAATTAGCGAGGTAGAAAAGATGATGACACAACAAAAAATAACTCCGTTTTTATGGTTTGACAACCAGGCAGAAGATGCTGTGAAATTTTACACAAAAATTTTCAAGAATTCAAAAATTGGAAAATCAACAAAATATGATGGGGAAAGCGCAAAAGTCTCTGGGCAGAAGGAAAATACAATCATGCTTATCGATTTTACTCTTAGCGGCCAATCCTTTGGAGCAATGAATGCTGGACCGCTATTCAAGTTTAATCCATCAGTGTCTTTCTTTATCAATTGCAGCACTAAAAAAGAAGTTGATGAATTCTACGCAAAATTATCAAAGGGCGGAATAGTTAGAATGGCCCTTGACAAATATCCTTTCAGCGAAAGATACGCTTTCATAAGCGATAAATACGGCGTTTCCTGGCAGATAATACTTTCAAATACTAAGGTAGAAAAAAAGATAGTTCCTTCTCTGTTATTTGTAAACAACAAGATTGCAAAGGCAGAAGAAGCAGTGAAGTTCTACACTAAAGTTTTCAAGGATTCAAAAGTAAAAACAATGATGCCTTACGACAAGAAACAGGCTCCTAAGGGATCAGTAATGTATTCTGAATTTATAATAGAAGGAGAAACTTTCTCACTAATGTCAGGAATTGGGGATCATAAGTTTGATTTCAATGAAGCAATATCATTTATAATAAATTGCAAAGATCAAAAAGAAGTTGATTATTATTGGAACAATCTAATCAGCGGCGGCGGACAGGAATCGCAATGCGGCTGGCTAAAAGATAAGTTCGGAGTCTCATGGCAAGTCACTCCTACAATGCTCCTTGAAAAACATTTGAATTCAAAAGATAAAACTAAAGTCAAAAATATGCTCGCAGCAATGTATAAGATGAGAAAGCTCGATATTGCTAAATTAGAGAAGGCGTATAACGGGAAATGATATTTTTTATTCTTTTGGAGTTGTGTGATACTTCTGAGTATAAGAAACAATAATAAGAGAAATACCAATTAAAGGAATTGTAAAAATAATCAAGATTGTCATTTTTGTTAAGAACGTAACTGTTGTAGGATAAAAGAAAAATCCAACTATTAAAGATGAAAATATACCGGTAACATAATTAATATAAAAAGAAAATGCATGATCAATTCCCATATCCTTTTTAATTTTATAAAACCACTTTAAACAGATACCTATCAATATTATGCTTATTATTATCATATATTTCCATGAGTTTAAAGAAACAATCATCCAACTCATGAGTAAACCAGTAATAATAGAAGCCAAAAAACTATTAAAGACCTGTCTATTTTTATCTTTCGTGCTCTTAAGCTTCGATATGGGATTTCTCATAAAAATAAAATTTATTTCTTTTTCTTAGCAGCTGCTTTCTTTACTACTTTCTTCTTAGCTGAAGTCTCTGCTTTCGACTTTTTCTTTATGTCTAAAGCGTGAGCTCTTGAATACTGCTGGATGTCCTTGAACTTTCCGTCTTTTCCTCTTACTGCGTATAATTTCTTTCCTGCTTTGCTTCTGTGTGTTGTTCTCTTAACCATAATATCACCTAATGTGAACTGTACTTAATCATTTATATAATTAATGGATTTGAAAAGTTTTTTAAATATGAGCTAAGATATCTTAGTTCGGGTGATTTATTATGAATGCATTTAGCAGAAGTTGGGAAATAACAAAATTAAGTTTTGGCGTAATGAAGGAAGATAAGGAACTATTCTTGTTTCCTGTTCTTGGAGGAATATTTTCAATACTCTTCATTGCAGCAATGATCTTTCCGGCACTAGTCTCATTAATTGTTGGAGAAGCATTAAGCATGGGCGGGATCATGATGTATATCACGATATTTGCGATATACTTCGGACTTGCATTTATTGCAACATTCTTCAATACTTGCGTTGTATATACAACTAAGAAGAGATTTAGCGGCGGGGATGCAACCTTTGGAGAGAGTTTGAAATTCTCTATGAGCAAGCTTCATCTTGTAGTTTCATGGAGCCTCATTTCAGCAACAGTAGGCTTGATATTGAATATATTATACGAGGCATCCGAAAGGCTTGGATTCGTTGGCGAGATAATCGCAAAGATAATATTGTCTATTCTAGGAGCAGCATGGGCAATGCTTGCAGCATTTGTCATTCCAGGAATGGTATATCATGATATAGGCCCAATTGACGCCTTAAAGAAGTCAGGCCATGCAATAAAGAAGACTTGGGGAGAATCTCTAATAAGATACTATGGACTTGGCCTTATAGAATTCTTATTG
>DASPMU010000026.1:0-7788 GCA_035626895.1 Alphaproteobacteria bacterium | reverse complement strand
TGATTTTATATCAGAAATTAATTCAGCAGGAAGCTCCTGTAATGGTTTTCCATTCCTGTAATCATCAAGGTTTGTATGATGAATACTTTTTCCATCAAATCCCGACATAGAAGTTAAGATTGACTGTGCTATTTTTTGACTATCATTATCATATATTAAGAAAAATTCTCCGCCATTATATCTTAAGTAATCTTTCACTAGCGTGTCTGTTAATTCTTTAAGATCCGTCATAAAATCACTATTCTAATACTATTTATAACATTTATTGTTTTGTTACTATTTTAGAATTAATACAATGATGATTAGAATAAAGTCGCCTTAATAATAGATCCAAACAGCAACGTCAGAAGTATTACTAGAGTGATTATTGTTACAGTTCCCCATAACTTTATTCCTTTTTCTTTGCCTCTAATGTCTACTGCTGCCCTATGGAACATTCTTCCGCCGTCTACTGGTCCTAGAGGCAATAAATTAGCCAGGCCAATTCCAAGGCTTAATGTAAATACCCATTGGAATAAGTTTGTCAGGAAATATAATATATAAAATCCTGATTTGTAGAATATATTATCGGAATTAGGGATTCTCTTTTCGTTGATTCCTGAAACACCCAGATATGTAGATCCAGTTTTCTCGTTCTGCCCTAATACAACAGATGTATCCTTGCCATTTTTATCAGTCAAGACAACTGTATCATTGACAGTATGATTTTGCAGTATTCCTGCAAATTCCAGGGCAGAATTAAATTTTACTCCATCTATTTCAGTATATACAACTTTCTTCTCTATGCCGTATTCTCTTGCAGGAGAATTTTTTTCTATCTTGTTGAAATAGACTCCATCAGAATGGCTTATAGTTGCTGCAAGTGGCGACGCAATAGCAATCAGTATTATTGCAAATATTGCAAGCAGCGCATTGAAGAATGGTCCTGCTGCAAATATAGAATACTGAGTAACTGCATCTTTTTTCACAACTTGCTTTTCATCAGGCTCGACAAATGCTAATGGAAGCGGACCGAAGAATCCAAAGCCAGTATTTTTTATTTTTAGTCCATGAGCTTTAGCAATAACGCCGTGCCCGAATTCGTGGACTAATATAACTAAGAATAATGCAAGCATTCCATAGCCAAATGGTATTGATGGACTGCCAGGTATGTTAACTCCGGGGATTACAAGTCCCACTGCCGGAGGAGCATTTGCTATGAAGAATAAATCATATATTCCTTTGATGAAATATCCAAAGATCAATGCCATTCCTAGAAATCCTACACCGATAGCGATATAGCCTATAATCTTCCAGAATTCTTTGTTCTTGTTTGCAAGCCTGTCCATGAACTTTATTCCAAAATTAGTCCTGTACAAGAATGCTATTCCTGATTCTACATCGAATTTCTTTCTATATATATAGATAAGGATACCTGCAACAAGATAAAACAGTATGATAAATTTCTTTTCAAGCAATGCTTCTAAAAAAGTCATAAAATAAAAAATGTTTAAGGAGTATATAAATCTATTGGAGGATTAAGTTCGGAATTGATGCATCTAAATTGCCATCGGCTAGCGAACCCTGAAGATCAGAAACTATTTCGTCTAGACTCGTAGGCGGCAAGCTAATAAAGAATTTGTGTGAGCCCGATGGCAGTTCATAATGGAAACAATGATAAATAATATTTGAGAAAAAGTTGATAATAAAAAAACTAGAAATGCTCAGAAATCAAAGATTTCTGGCACGCGGAAATTTTATTTCCTTGCGGATTTACTTCTTTCTTACAGGTCTTAAGACTCTAGCGTTGCACTTTCTGCATGTAACTTCTTTTGCCAGGATCTTCATATTGTCAGATCTCATCTTAGTCTTGCAATTTCTGCATACGAATACATTCTTGTATAACCTTACTTGTGCTTCTGGAAATTTAACCATTTTTGCCTCGAATTATTTTATACTTTAAATAATAAAAATTTATTCTGATTTTACCTGTTTCATTACCCTGTCATTTAAGATGATCCAGTATAATATGTTGCTTCCTTCCTTTGCAGTATCTTTTAACTCTTCAGGAATCTTTAAGTCGAAAGTCTCGAATGTCTCTGCATCCATTACATTTGCAGTATCATTGTTGATGCTTAAAATTTGAGCTGTCTTTTTCTCTACAATTGGAACATCGATATTATCGTGTCCTGGCATAACTATTTCTCTCTTCTTCCCATCAAGCATGCCCACTGCTACAAGTCTTACCTTTGCGTGTCCGTGCTTTCCCGGTCTTGAAGTCTGAGTATCTGATACTATTGATGCTACTCCATCAATAACTACATAGTTTCCTTTTTGTAATGTTCCAACACTCTTTGGTACTGTTTCTCCCATATTTAATCACCAAAATTAATGAATATAATATTTTCCTCACTGCGTTCAGAGATATTACACATAGCATAATATCGTATCTATACATTCAATTATATGATATAGGAATTTTAGAGGATTTATAAATGTTTTTGAAAATCATTCTCGATTTTCTAAACACGAAAATCCATCTGGATTTTCTATGTTTTCGTGCTTTAGAACAAAACAGTTCTGAACCTTAGTGACTGAAGTGTCTTGAAACCCCCATTCTCCTTTTAAAAGCGAAACACTTAAATAATAAATAATTAATGAGAATATAATGTTTAAGTGTGAGGGTAGGTGGGCTAGATTATTTCTGGTAATTTTTACTATAATCGTAATCTCTTCAGGCTTAGTTATTGCTCCTCCTCCTATTCCTCCTGTTCCTCCTCAAGAGCCTCCAGTTGAGCCATCATGCAGCGCTACAAACGAAGGCATTGAGATTTGCGATTCTCTTGACAATGATTGCGATGGTTTTATTGATGAAGAAGGATGCTCGCCGAGTGTTCCTCAAGAAGATGATACAACAGCTGATTCAACAGGCTCAACTTCCGGCACCTCAACAGATTCTAAGAAAGGTGGTGGCGGCGGAGGCGGCGGTTCTGGCGGGGGAAGCAGCGGAATATTATTTTTCTCAGAGCCTGAAAGTTCAGGAACGGTAGTTGATAAATCAAGCCTTCCTGCTGATGATAGTTCGAGTGGAGTCGATAAAACAACACCTGAATATTTTGAATCTCTAGGAGCCCAAGTGACAATAGGGTCTAGTTCTACTGAAGGAAATACTGGCAGCCAGCAAGATTCAAGCAGTGAAAGCAAAATAAATAATTCATATGCTGCAGTTTTGTTCAATGATTATAGGAATATGATTATAGGATCAACTGCATTATTATTGATCGCAGGCGTAATAATATTTATTGTCGTGCGAAATAATGGTTTTAAAAAAAATCCTGTGCCAACAGATAAACAAGGCTTGACAGCACAGGAAGCAGCTGCTGTTAAATATATCCAGCAGATGCGAGTGAACAAATACAGTGAAAATGATATAAGGGCAAGCATGAAAAAATCAGGCTGGGACGATAAGGAAATCGATAAATTGACGAGAAAATGATGTCTTAAATGAATTGTGTTTAATTACTTTTGTTTAATTGTTCGGTAAAGGCGCGTGGTGAATGATGAATAAATTATTGAAATCAAAGAAATTTTTTGTAGCAATAATCTGTATTATTGTAATTTTGATGATAGCTATTATAGGTTTTCTTCTAAAATCAAGCAATGAAAATATTACAGGAAATGTCGCGCTCGGGATATATGATTCTGCAATAAAGACAGCTGATGTTTTAAACACGGTGAGCGGCAACGCCATATATGATACTTATTTAGGATTCTCAAATCCAGAATCAAGGTTTGCTATAAATATAAGAAACATTACTTTTGAAAACGATTCTGATATTGCTTATGTTACTTTCACAGTAAAAGATTACATAATTTATGAAAAAGGATATGTAAGCCTTGACGGCCAAGACTGGGCCGAGTTCACTTTGAATCCTGTCGGAGAGCTAAAGGACGGCTGGATTAAATACGGAGCAACTGCAACAATTGCAATGAACAAGAACGCGCTCAGGCTTTCAGATGCAAGAACTGAGACTTCTGAAAATTATGCTATCGTATATACTTGTTCTATTGTAAACAAGTCCTGGGACTGCCACAATGGATGGCAGATTGTTGATTTCAGGGCGCAATTCAAGAAAAAACCTACTGCTATAATAAATAACACTAACACTACAAATAATGGATCAGGAACTACAGGAGGAAGCACTGGAGGAGCAGGAACTAACACGACTGGAAACGCAACACAGAACACGACAAACACTACAGCTCCATCTAATACAACTAGTAATACAACAATAAGTTCTGATGTTCTTGCTTACTGCAAGCAGGTTTGCGATCATATAATTTATCCTAATCAATCTTATGTTAGAGGATATCAGATCGGAAATATCCTTCCAGGAGACACTATATGTATACCTGCAGGAACAAGAAGAGAATTATCTTTGCTTAATACGAGAGGAAGCCCGTCAAACCCAATCACTATAACAAATTGCGGCGGCCAGGCAATAATTGATGCTTCATTAGATACAGGCCATGGTATACTGCTGCAGAATGTAAGTTATTTCAGGCTCACAGGAACCGGGGATTCTAATTTCAAATACGGAATAAAAGTAATCAATGCAGATTCAAGCGGAATTGCTGCAACAAGCCTCAGTACAGACATGGAAATTGATCATCTGGAAATTGCAAACGTAGGATTTGCAGGACTTCTGCTCAAGACTGATCCAGGATGCAGCATGACAGCTGCAAGAGAATATTTTGTGCAATATAATACTCTTGCACATGACAATTATATACATGATGTTGCAGGCGAAGGAATATATCTTGGAAGCTCATTTTATCTAGGAGGACATGTACATAGATGCAATAATGTGTCAATAAGCATAGCTCCTGGCGATGTAACAAATATTGGAATTCCGACGAGCCCTAACTATGATGCATTCGTAATGGGTCCTGGCTGGAGTTGCCAGCAAGTTGGAAGCGGCAGCGGAACAATAGCAAATAACACTCTTGTGACTTTCAAGGTTCCAGGATCATCAAAAGAATATCAGGGAGCATACAAGGGAGGTCCTGTTTCAATGACTGGCTCTTCAATGCTATGCAACAATGCTTCGCTTCTAATATTGCCTCACGAAATAAAAGGCGTCAGGGTATATAATAATATAATCCGAAATAGCGGATGGGATTGTTTGCAGGTAGGAAGCTCGACAAGCGATGTTGAAATATATAACAACTCTCTTATAGGATGCGGCCTTGAAGGAGTTTACGGCCAGACAATTGCTATGCAGATAAATCCTGGAACGACAGGAAAAATATACAACAATTATATTGAGGGAGGAGCTCACGGAATACAGCTGCAGGGAGCAGGAGATAATATAATTTTCAATAACATAATCGTTGACAGCGAAGGCGACGGAATAATAACAACAGGCAGCGCAGATGCAATAAGGCCAGGAAAAGGATATCACATTGAAAACAACCTGATACTAAACCCTATAAGATACGGAGTATATATAATAACATCAGCAACAACAGGAACAACAATCAGAAACAATATAGTTATAGGAGGCCAGCAAACTGTCCGCGCAGGAAGCACGACGATTGCAAATTCTATAATTTCAAACAATCTTAACAATTCAAATATCAGCTTCTATAAATTCGTGAATCCTGCAGCGAAAAATTATCATTACTCATCTGATTCTCCAATGGTAAATGCAGGAACTCCAACATCTGATTGGTTTGTTACAAAAGATTTGGATTCAGTATCAAGACCTCAAGGGGTTGCATATGATGTCGGTCCTTACGAATATGTTGCAGCAGCAATAGTCGACCAAGACTCTGACGGCTATGCAGCTGATGACTGTGATAATTCAAACCCCGCAATAAATCCTGGCGCAGTCGAGATATGCGGCAATGGTATTGATGAGAATTGCGATTTAGCTGATGCTGTTTGCCCAATAGTTGCAATAGATAGCGATTCTGATGGCGTCAACTCAACAGCAGACTGCAATGATTCTAATGCAGCAGTCTGGGTTTTAAGGACAGGTTATCCTGATTTTGATTACGATAGTTATACTCTTGCATCGCAGCAGATATGTTCTGGAAATTCTCTTCCATCAGGATATAGGAATACTACTGCAGGAACTGATTGCGCCGACAATAATGCAAACATTAATCCTTCAAAGATAGAGATCTGCGGAAATAATATTGACGAAAATTGCAACGGAAGCGATCTTGCATGCCCTGCTCCAAGCTCCAATGGCGACTTGTGTGATACATCAGTTACTGTTTCAGCATGCTTCTCGCATTTCGGTAGACTGCAGACACTTGTTGACGGAAATTACTCAACATACGATGATAGCTGGAACGGCTGTGCTTCAAGCCCTGAATGGTGGCAGTTTACATTCCAGAATGCAAAGACGATAAATAAGATATCTTTCCTTGAGAAAAATTTCGTAGATGGATGGATTGCATCAAGTCCATTATATTATGTAGAGTATCTTGATTCCAACAACCAGTGGAGACAGGCTGCAAACATCAAGAGAAGCCCTACCAATGTTGCAGGAAGCTATGTAGGCGTTTCCTGGAATAATGTAAGTTTCGACAATATTACAACGACTTCATTCAGACTCATGTTATACTCGGGCGGAAGCTCAACATTTACTGGCCTTGGGGAAGTTGAATGTTTCGCTGAAGCAACTACTCCACTACCGACATGCTCGGATGGAATAAAGAATGGAGCAGAAACGGACGTTGATTGCGGCGGAACTTGCGCTGCATGCACGATCGATTCAGATTCAGACGGATTCAATTCAGCAAATGATTGCAATGATAATAATGCAGCAGTATGGATTTTAAGAACAGGATATTCTGATTCTGATAATGACGGCTATACTATTGGAACTTTGCAGCAGATCTGCTCTGGAAATTCTCTTCCAGCAGGATATAAACCAACATCATTAGGCACTGATTGTGCTGACGGCGATGCAAATGTTAATCCTGGCAAGACTGAAGTTTGCGGCAATGGCCTTGATGATGATTGCTCTGCTGGAGATGCTGTTTGCGCAGCTCCTGCATCTTGCAGCGATGGAATAAAGAACAATGATGAAATTGGAGTAGACTGCGACGGCAGCTGTCCTGCCTGTATAATTGGCGGTGGAAACTTAAGCGTCAAGTTTTCAAGTGGAAATATATTAGGGCACTGGGTATATCTGCCTGCAAACTATAATCCAAGTAGGGCGACACCTTATCCTGTCGTGTATATGCTTCGAGGTAGCGGAGAAGATGGACTTGGAAATAATCAATCCAGCATGGATAAGTTAAAGGTTAATGGCATGTTAAA
The DNA here is from genome assembly GCA_035626895.1 of Alphaproteobacteria bacterium. Lineage (GTDB taxonomy): Archaea > Nanobdellota > Nanobdellia > Woesearchaeales > UBA9642 > UBA9642. Next base: position 470 of record DASPMU010000026.1, on the reverse strand, counting down.
ATTAATATCAAGCAATAGCTGGCCTCCAAACAAGGCAAAGCTTACAAGGCAAGAACAAGTAGAGATAAGCGACATGATTGTTATTGTTCCGCAAGATTGGTCTGCTGGAACATTCTCTTACTCAAGACTTGATACTTTGATGGTTCATATCAGCCAGACATATAATATAGATGAGAACAGGGTTTATGGAACAGGACTTTCAGCAGGAGGAATAGGACTTGGAACATATCTTGTACAATATGCAGGAAGTTCAAGATTTGCAGCAATGGTTCCAATATCTCCAAATTTAAATAATGCGCAGCCTTATGCGTGCATAAACAGGGATGTAAGAATCTGGGTATTCCATGGAGCAAACGACACTAACGGCCCGACATCACCGTACAATGGCCCTAACTATAAGGCCGTAGCGCAGAACTGCAACCCGCTTCCAATAGTTAAATCCACAATTTATCCTGGATGCGGTCATAGTG
>DASPMU010000025.1:0-9227 GCA_035626895.1 Alphaproteobacteria bacterium | reverse complement strand
TCTCATGCTTGCATTAAAAAGCGTAGGCCAGTTCAAGATAATGAGCTCTGGAAGAGTACAAGGCCCATCATTAAAAACTATTGTCGATCTAGAAAAAGAAATAGCAAAATTCAAGCCAACTCCATTTTGGGAGATACAAGTTAACGGTCAACTCGCAGGAACTGCAGTAGAATCATGGCATAAAGAAGGACAATTTACTGATGAGAAAGAAGTGAAGAAGATAGTTCATAAAGTAGATGGAAAGAACGGAACTGTAAAATCTATTGATAAATCTGAATTCATTCAGAAAGCTCCAGTTCCGTTTGACTTGACAACTCTTCAAACTGAAGCATACAGATTCTTTGGAATTCCTCCAAAGCAGACTCTTGAGATTGCGCAGCAATTATATACTGGCGGATACATTTCATATCCAAGAACTTCTTCGCAAAAATTGCCTAAAGAAATTGGATATAAAAAAATCATGGAATCTCTTGGAAAGAGCAATGCATACAAATTCCTTGCCCTGGATTTGCTTAAATTGAAAGAATTAGTGCCTACAGAAGGTAAGAAGACAGATCCTGCGCACCCGGCAATCTATCCTACTGGAACAGTTCCAAATGTAAAAGACAGGGTACATAAAGTATATGATTTAATAGTCAAGAGATTCTTTTCATGTTTTGCTGAAGATGCAAAGAGAGAGACTGTAACGATAACAATTGAGATAGAAAAAGAACCGTTCATCGCAAAAGGAACAAGAACAACGTTTGCTGGATGGCATAAATTCTACGAACCTTACGTAAAGCTTGAAGACCAGGAGATGCCCTCTGTAAAGCAGGGAGATAAATTTACAAATAAAGAAACAATAAAACATGACAAGCAAACTCAGCCTCCACGAAGATATACTCAGGCATCACTCATAAGAGAACTAGAAAACAGAAATCTGGGAACAAAAGCAACAAGAGCTGCAATAATAGATAGCTTATATAATAGAAACTATATCAAGAATGATCCAATAGAGGCAACAGAACTTGGAATGGAAACAGTAATTGTTCTGGATAAGTATATCCCTGAAATAAATGATGAAGCATTGACGAGACATTTCGAAGAAGAGATGGAAGAAATCAGGGAGAAGAAACTCGGGGAACACAAAGTTTTGGAAGAAGCAGAACATGAACTTACAAAACTTTTGGCTAAATTCAAGAAACACGAGCAAGAAATAGGAAAAGAATTGCTAGTTTCATACAAAAAAGCTCTTGAGACACAAAGCAATATCGGACCATGCCCCGTATGCCATAAAGGAACTCTCAGGGTTACCTATTCGAAAGCAAGCAAGAGAAAATTCATAGGATGCGATAAATATCCTGACTGCAAGACAATAGTAAACATGCCTTTTGGCGGATTCAAAAAAACAGACAAGACTTGCGAGGAATGCCAGTATCCTATATTATTAGTATTCAGAGGAAAGAGGCCGCAGCAAGTTTGTATAAACACTGATTGTCCATCAAAACACAGCAAAGATCCTGAAACAATAAAAGAGATAAAAGATTTCACTTCTGGAAAACTAAAAAAGAAATGCCCAACATGCGGCAAAGACTTGATACTTAGGACATCACTTTATGGGCAATTTTTAGCATGCCCTGGCTATCCTGATTGCAGATACATAGAAAGTCTAAACAAGACTGGCAAAGATGGGAAAGTAATAAAAGGCAGAGGATTTGCAAATACTGGAAAAGCTCCAACTAAAACAGCTGCAAAGAAAGTAACTGCAAAACAAGTAGTCGGACAAATAGTAGATACTTCAAAAGGGGATTCTGATAAGAAAAAAACAAAAACTGCAAAAAAATCGGAAGAAATAATAGTTGCTGAAACTAAAGAAGAAAAACCTGCAAAGAAAGCAGTTGTAAAGAAAGCCACGACAAAAAAATCTAAAAAATAATTATTTTTTCATCAATTCTTTTGCAAATTCGCCAAGTTCGCTTCTCACAGAACGGTGATATATTGTAAGACTTAATGCGTTTCTATAATCACTTACTGCCGGAGGAAATATTTTTCCGCCGTATTGGAAGTATCCTCTATCTTTATCCTTTGCCGCGTTGCTCTCAGAATAAAGGATTAAATAAGGCAACTTGCAATCTTTGTGACCATAGAAATTAATTAATACATCAATGCCTTGCTTTTTTAGCTTGAAATGTTCCATCACGCTGTATGTAGAATTCTCAAGTGCCTTTTCTTTACTTCCAAGAGTATATTTTGTATTTTCCGCATGGATGAAAAATCTTCCAGCATTTCCTGCCTTGGTCGCAATTTCGTCAAGCATTGAGAAATAAAAATTTTTAATATTATAATTTATATTTGGATTTTTTTCCAGTATTGTAGTGATTATCGTCTGGGGCATTCAAATGACCTTTAGAATTAATCGCCGCCGTCATCGAACTCGAAATCATCAAAGTCCATGTCTTCGTCGTCGCCTAAATTATCCATGCTGTCTTTGCCTAAGTCGTAGTCATCCTTTTTCTTTTCATCAAGGACTATTACGTCAGGAACGTCATATACTTCTTTCTTTTTAGGTTTTGGCATCTTCATTTTCGTTGTCCTTATGGTTAAACTAATATATAAATATTAAGATTACAATGATATGATAAAATATGGGGCTGCCCGAGTGTGCACGCGACCCTTTAGAAAAGTGTCGCACTCCCAAACAAAACTCCAATTTTAAAATATGGGGCTGCCCGGATTTGAACCGGGATCGCAAGGTCCCAAACCTCGAAGGCTAAACCAAGTTACCCCACAACCCCATGATTTTAAAGCAAGAACAACTCTCCGTTTTTAAATATTTCTCTATTTACTTATATTATTAACCACAAAGTATATAAATAATGAGCTTAAATATTGTAGTTGTATAGTGTTCGAGATTGAGGCTTGGTGAGTTATGAATGTAAGATTATTTTCTATATTTGCAGTGTTGATATTGCTTTTTGCAGGAACAGCAAGTGCTCTTCCTATAGTGAAATATAATCAAGTAGATGATTCTATCGACGAGAATGATAATACTGCCGTCTATAGATTTTCAATAACTAACACTGACAAGTCGGAACAGAGATTCCAATTCTATACAATAAGTGCTTTCTGGGATATTGATCCATCAATAGTTAGCGTGCAAGCCGGCGCAACAGCTGTCTTTGACATGGAAATAACATTAAACGATGATCAGCTTGTAGGCCCGCAGCTTGTTCCAGTAACTATTAAGATTTTGAACGATGATTACACGACTGTTGAGAATTTATATGTTTACATAAAGCCTCAAGATGCAATCCCCTTATCTTATGTTCCAAATATTGCAGCAAAAGTCTCGATGAAAGACCAGCTGGATCCAAGAGAGCCAGTATCAGTTGAAATATCCATGACAAATAGGAATCCATTAAATATCAGCGACTTAAGAATAGTGATAGAATCACAATTATTCAGCAAGGAAGTCCAGACATCGCTTCTTCCGCTCGAGAGCAAGACGAACCAAGTTCTTCTTTCATTAAATGAATTGCAAGAGCCAGGAATATATATTGTCACGATAAAACTAATTACAAATAATAAGACGATAACCCAAGTCCAAAAAGAAGTAAAAGTCCTGGGCTACTCTGAAATATCTATTGAACAGACAAAAATAAAAGGATTATTCTCTTATACTGAGAGGATAAAAGTACACAACGATGGAAATTATGAAGCTGTAAAGCAAGTTCGCGTAGAGAAAAACTTCCTAGAAAAAATATTTACAACTTCGTCGGCAAGATCAACAAAGCTGCGTGAAGACGGCGTTAGTTATCTTAAATGGGATATTCCATTAAGGCCTCAGGAATCCTATGAACTTACTGTAAAAACAAACTATACAATACTTGCAGTAATATTTATCTTGATTGTTGCAGGAATAATTGCATACTATATTTTCAGAAGCCCTGTATTGCTGTACAAGAGGGCTAAGATTGTTGCATCAACATCTGACGGCATAACTGAGATAAAAGTAAAGCTTCATCTGAAAAACAGGTCTGGCAACGAAATAAAAGCTGTAAAAGTAATTGACAGATATCCAAAGATTGTTTCGCTTGTAGAAGACGAAAGTATCGGCGCAATGAAGCCGACAAAAATGTTATCCGGCGATAAAGTGCACTCATTACTCATGTGGAATCTAGAATCACTAGAACCTTATGAAGAGAGATTACTCACATATACAATAAGATCAAAGCTTGATATTGTAGGAAGCATGCATCTTAAGACTGCAAAAGTAAGATTCAACACTCCAGCAGGCGAGAGAACAACAAGCAGCAACGATGTAATCTTGATGCATAGAGCTGTTGATACAATCAAGTATGAGTAATCTAATTTTTTTATTTCTAATTCTCCTAATGAATTATTTCTAATTAGAACTCATGACTGTCGCCATCGCGCATTGGGATGAATTTAAGTCCTTTTTGGCTCAGTACATTTTCTGCAATTCTATTATTAGCACTGTAATTTAATGCATCATGAACTGGAAAAGCTATTTTTGGCTTCAAATGCAATGCATAATCTATTGATTCGCTAACTTTGAGCCACGGCGCCCAAACTGGCAGAGCAAGTATTTCTACACTTCTTTTCGGATCAGTAAAAGCGTCGCCAGGATACCATAGTCTTTCATCAATAAAAAATCCTATGTTTGACGTCTGAGGCATAGAAGGATGTATTATCGCATGCGTCTCTCCTATTCCTGTAACTTTGATATTTGACAGCATTACTGTCTCATGATCTTTTATTAAAATGTGATTGATATTTTCTTTTGTCAGCAAATCGCTTACAGAATTATTTGCATAAATCTTTGATCGAGAATTATTTTTTAAAAGCTCTTTAAGTGATTCTAGATGGTAATGATCTTGATGCTCGTGAGTGTATAATATAAAATCTATTTCTTTCAAATCTTTATGTTTATCTACTGTGAAAATTCCGGGATCTGTCAGGATTGTTGTTCCTTTGACTTCAATTATCATACAGCAATGCCCAATTTTTGTTATTTTCATATTAACAGAAAGAGCTATAGGATTAAATAATTTGCGATAAAGAAAAATAAAATCCCTTCACCCGGATTTGAACCGGGAACTTTTCGGTTACGGCTGGACAATTATCATTCATAGCGCTATGCGCCTTGTCGATTGTCTTCTACAGCCGAACGCTCTACCGTTGAGCTATGAAGGGATATGATTTTCGGAAAAGACTATTCTTTATAAATCTTGTTGATTGGTTTGTTCTTGATTTGCCTATCGAAACCATCACCTTTATAAATGACCTCTTATTCTTCTAGTTTAGACAAACAATTTTAAGATGCATATTGACAACTGTCTAAACAATAATCGACGCAAAATGATCTCAATTGATCATAACAACATGTTTGGGGAATCACGAATGACTGTCAATAGCTTATACACGTTCTAAAACATCACACAGGATTTGTATAGCTATGCTTATCGACTTTTTCGCCGATTTTTCCAAATTTACCGTTAATTGCCCTGGTAGTGTAGCGGCCTATCATGCAACCCTGTCACGGTTGCGACCCGGGTTCAAATCCCGGCTAGGGCGTATTTCATTTATATCGTCAAGCTGGAAAGTTCGGACAGCCTCGCGCTGTCCTTGACTGCCTTCGACACGACCTTAGCAAGGTCGTCGTGGGATCCCGGCTAGGGCGTATTTTATATTCATACAAATCTGTAATTAATCGTCGATTTGTTGTTTGTCAATCGGACGCGAACGCGGCCGAAAATGCTGGGTCGGTAGCTCAGCTTGGTAGAGCAATGCACTTTTAATGCATTGGCCGCGAGTTCAAATCTCGTCCGACCCGTAAATTTATTATTGAATATTTATTGAACAAAAATTGTTGCTGGGGTAAAAATAAAATGGTCAAGAAGAGAAAAACAAAACCAACTGAAAAGCTTGATGTAAGCAATCATATTCTAGTGCCAAAGCATGAAAAATGCTCAGAGACTGAAAAGAAATCAGTCCTTAAGACTTATGGCGTTGAAATCAAGGATCTTCCAAAGATTTCTATCAATGACGCAGCAATAGTCGACATGGAACTTTCACCGGGAGATCTTGTAAAGGTTACAAGAAACAGCCAGACGGCAGGAAAGACTATATTTTATAGAGTAGTAATTGAAATCAAATAAGGTGGAACAATGAGCGAAAATTCAAAATTATTAATAAAAAAATACTTTGATGACAGTTCATTTATTGCAGCTGACATCAAATCATTCAATCATTTTGTAGATGTAGAACTACAGAAAATAATTGAAGAGAATAAAGTAATAGAGCCTACAATCATTCCAAGCAACGTCGAGGAATACAAGATAATTCTAGACAAGATTTCTATCACAAAGCCAGAAATGACTGAAGCTGATGGTTCTAAGAGAGTAATTTATCCTATGGAAGCAAGACTAAGAAAATTATCTTACAGCGCTCCAGTATTCATTGAGATATCAAGCCACATCAATGGCGCTCAAAGAGAATCATTCAGAACACAGATTGGTTCTATTCCAGTAATGTTAAAATCAAAATATTGCCACCTTCACACACTATCGCGTGATGAATTAATCGATAAAGGCGAAGATCCTGATGATCCAGGAGGTTATTTCATAATCAACGGAACTGAAAAAGCATTAGTAAAGATCGAGGATTTAGCAGCAAACAAATTCATGGTTTCTGAATCCAGCGGAACAACTACAAAGTATGAAGGAAAGATTTTCTCCGAAAGAGGATCATACAAAATCCCTCACACTATGGAGAAATTAAAGGATGGAGTTATCTACCTATCATTCACAAGAGTCAAGAGAATACCATTAGTCGTAATAATAAAAGCACTTGGCGTTGTAAAGGATGAAGAGATAATGAAGTACATTGACCTTGAAGATTCTTCAGAAGTTTTCATCAATTTATACGAGTTTGTAGACATCAAGACTGAAGACGATGCAGTAGATTATATTGCAAAGAGAATTGGAATCATGCAGACTAAGGAAATAAGAATGGAAAGAACAAGAGAGATTCTTGACAAATACTTATTATCCCATATTGGACTTGAGAAGAAAGACAGATTATCAAAGGCTCAGAACTTATGCAAGATGATGAAGAAGTATGTATTAGTACACAACGGATACATTGCGCATGACGATAGAGATCATTACATGAACAAGAGACTAAAGATGTCAGGCGACTTGCTTGCAGATTTAATCAGGGCAAACTTGAAGATCTTGATTGGAGATATGTTATACAATTTCCAGAGAATTGTCAAGAGAGGAAAGTTCCCTAACTTGAAGGTAATAATCAGAGACAAGCTACTTACTCAAAGAGTATACAGCAGCATGGCAACAGGCTCCTGGGTTGGCGGAAGAAAAGGAATCTCGCAGAGAATGGAGAGACTAAATTTCCTTCAGGTCCAATCAACTCTTCAAAGAGTCATCAGCCCGCTAAGCGCGTCTCAGGAGAATTTCGAGGCAAGAACTCTTCATCCAACTCACTTGGGAAGACTTTGCCCAGCAGAGACTCCAGAAGGAACTAACATTGGTCTAAGAAAGAATCTTGCATTACTTGCAAGCATAACTTCAGAGATTGATGAAGAAGAAGTATTGAAATCACTCAAGGGATTAGGTCTTGAGGTATCAGCTAAAAATTAACTAAAGGTGCACAAAATGGTCGAAGTATTCATTGATAACAAATTCGTCGGGTCCGTAAAGGACGGTAAAAAATTTGCTGATGATATAATTAGCAATAGAAGAGCTGGAAAGCTGCCAATGGAAGTTAACGTTAGATACGATCAAAAGCTTGATCAAGTCTTAGTTGAAACTTCAAGAGGAAGAGCTGTAAGGCCACTAATAGTTGTAAAGGATGGAAAGCCAGTATTAACTGAAAGACATCTAGAACAACTAAGAACAAATCATCTTTCATGGAATGATCTGATCAAGCAAGGTATAATAGAATATATTGACCCAACTGAAGAAGAAAATGCATACATAGCGTTCTATGAAAATGAGTTAACTAACGAGCATACACATTTAGAGATTTCACCATTAGACATTCTGGGCTTAACTGCAAGCTTGATCCCATTCGGACAATTCAACCAGGGAGTAAGACTTTCACAGGGAGCAAAGAACCAAAAGCAGGCAGTAGGATTCTACGCAGCTAATTATTTCTGCAGAATTGACATGGATGTAAACTTATTGCAATATCCGCAAGTTCCAGTTGTAAAAACTATTATGAGCGACATATCAGAATATGACAAGCATCCATCAGGCCAGAACGTAACTATAGCAGTTATGCCGTATGATGGCTATAATATGGAGGACGCTGTTGTAATCAATAGAGGCTCAGTTGACAGAGGCTTAGGTAGAAGTACATACTTCAGGCCAGTTGTTTCTGAAGAACTAAGATATCCTGGAGGATTAATGGATGAAATCGTAATCCCAAACAAAGATATCAAGGGCTATAGAACTGAGAAAGATTACAGATTCTTAGAAGAAGATGGAATCGTAAGCGCAGAATCAAAAGTTGCTGAAGGCGACGTAATAATAGGGAAGACTAGTCCACCTAGATTTTTGAATTCAATGGATGAATACAATCTAGCAGGAAATGTTAGACGTGAGAGTTCAATGACTTTAGAACACGGAGAGAAAGGAGTAGTTGATCTAGTAATGCTTTCAGAGAATGAAGAAGGTAACAGATTAATCCAGGTAAGATTAAGAGAACAAAGAATTCCAGAAATTGGAGATAAGTTTGTTTCAAGACACGGCCAGAAAGGAGTAATCGGAATGGTTGTTCCAGAACAAGACATACCATTTTCAGAATCCGGAATGAGACCAGATATATTATTTAATCCGCACGGACTTCCAAAGAGAATGACCGTGGCACACTTAATGGAGATGCTTGGAGGAAAAGTCGGAGCGCTTGCAGGAAGACATGTTGATGGTACAACATTTGACTGCGAGAATGCTGATGATTTAAGAGTTCTTCTAGAAGAACTAGGCTTCAAGGAAGATGGCACTGAGGTTATGTATTCAGCAATAACTGGAAAGCCATACACTGCAAGAATCTACATCGGTAATATGTACTATCAAAGACTAAAGCATATGGTAGCAAACAAATTGCACTCAAGAGGAAGAGGTCCAATCCAATTACTAACAAGACAGCCAACTGAAGGTAGAGCTAAGGAAGGAGGCTTAAGGCTTGGAGAGATGGAGAAGGAT
>DASPMU010000024.1:0-10246 GCA_035626895.1 Alphaproteobacteria bacterium | reverse complement strand
TTCGGTTTCAGCTGCTGTTCCCTGACTTGTAAATACGAAGGGAACTGTTTCGGTGTATGCGTATGTATTAGTTGTTAGTATTAACAGAGCTAATATGATATAGATTGATTTAGAGTTCTTCATTGTACTGCCTCCACAGAGATTGTATCCCTATAGAAAGATGGATCATATTCATTAAATTCGTCTTGAGAATTTTTCTCGTAAGTTTGAACTGAGTCAGAAGTAATTTCATATTTCAAACATGTCTCTCCGGATTTACATATGCCATCTCCATTTCCATCAAATTTACTATCGCAAATTAAGACAGTTGTTAATCCATCAATTTGATAGTCGCATTCGTAATCATTAGTTTCAAATTGATGATTTTCAATTATATAGCCAGTAATATAGCATTCATTAATGCTGGTTTCTACAGGGTTTCTTGTTATGCATTCATAATCTCTAGGAACAACTTCGCATGTTGGAGTTTCAGTAGTATTATCACATGTAGTTGTTGTACTCAAACATGTCCCAACAGCATTCTCATAAGTTATAATAGTAACATTGGTACATTTTTCAATCACTTGTACTGGATTTTGAGGAATTTCCTCGATCGGCTCTTCCCCGACTCCTTCCTCAGAATAAACTGATATTGCTCCAACTAAAATCAAGAACACAATCGACAGAGTTACAACTATTTTTTTATCTACCACGAATTCCACCCCACTTGAAAATTCTACCAAGTAAAAATAATATTATCCTATATACTAAGAAATATTTAGTTTTTTCTCTAAACTTAGAAATATAAAAATCGACTGATTACTATAAGATATACAAATACACTCATGACTGCATAATAATCCTGTAATTTAATTACTAAATACCAATTAAATGAAGTATTAACTAGAACATAGTCTATTAAGAACAAAATTTAGAAAAATTACTTCTCCTTGGCTTTTCCTAGAAACATCTTCGCTTCCAAGATAGAAATTGCAATGCTAAGGAACGGAGCCAAGACTGCCAAAAACACTGTGCATGCAAATGCTCCTGAGACTATATACAGCCATCCTAGAGTATTTGAATATTTGATTGCCTTTATCTTGCGCAAAGCAACCCCGAACAATATATAGATTATACCATAGATAATCAATGCAGCAACAGAAATCCACATGATATCTTTTACAAAATAATGAAATACTGATACTGCTACAATAGCCATAGAAATCAATGAATAAATTTTCAAAGTCTTAAACTTTTGAAGCCTGGCAATAGTATAATACCCGTACAATGTAATTAATGCAACAATCATTACAAATATTGTAAATACAAGTTCAATTGCTTCCAAAGTAGAATTTTCCTTGAACTGTAAAAAAAGCGCTAATACGAATTGAGGTATTATCAAAATAGCAGTTATTATTGCTGCAATTCCTGCAAGCTTATATATTGTTTTCTTGTTCATATAGAACTATTAGGCATATGCCCTTATAAAGTTTAAGAATTTACCTTCGTCTGGATTTATTAAAGTATGTTGATGCTAAAACTATGGCAAGTGCTACTGCAATTGCTGCAGCTATAGTATAGCCTTTAGGTATTTCCTTTGTTTCATTATCAACTGCAAGACCAGTTATGGAGTTTTCATTATTATCATTATCTATTACATCTGAAACTTCGCCTAAAACATCTTCCTGAACGTCAGATGACTCAAATGTTTCTATATTATTTTCATTTTGTGTAACATTCGTAGAATTGCTAGTATTATTTGATGGTCTAGGAACATAACTGCCGCTAGAACTTCCTCCACCGCCTCCACCGCCGCCTTTTTTACTAGATTTTGCGCCACCGCCGCCAGAAGAACTGCTAGGAGGAGGAACATCAGCTCCAAACACGCTATAGATACTGAAATGAGTAGTATTAACCAAAATATAATTTTCATCGGTATTCACGCTAGCAGATAATAATTCGTAAACTTCGCTTGTTTCATTGAAATAATACACACTTAATGTGGATTCATCAATTCCTGCATTTGCTAGTTCTTCATCAGTATAATAGAATTTAATTATTGCCCAATTCAAATTAGTCAATACTACATCTGTTTTAACATCTATTCCTTTGAAGTGTCTTAGATTTCCGATTATAGAATTAGATTCCAAGTTTTCGACAGAAACTACGAAATTAGCATCTAAGTTGAAATCAAAAGTTATGTCAACATCATTAAATTCTACAATTGTAGGTGTATTTTCAGAAATCTCTAAATACTCACCTATTGTTGCTTCTGTTGTTATTGTTTGGTATTCATTTCCTTCAAGATCCCTTGCAACTACATAAAATTCTACAACAGTCTCATTTGTAGTGTTAGTATCGAATGCAAAATGACATCCATCATTCATGTTATTTATAGTAGTTGCGTAATTGCCCTCAATAGCGTGGGCGCCATTAACATATAAGTCGCAAGTAAAACTATTTTGACTTATATCTCCCCAATAAGTATACACAAAGAGAGTACCTTCCCTAGCAACAATATTATCGCTAAGCTCAATAAAGCTCCAGCTATAATTTCGAGTTAAGTTTAGCTCGCTTGAAACAATATTTGCATTTTGTGCAGAATCCTGTATTCTGAAAGATAATGTATAAATTCCATCATAATCTAAAGTAGATATTTCATAGCTGCATGTTCCGCTTAAGTTGTCAGCATTGACAGTCATCGTGCCGTGTTTCCAATCACCATTGCATGGTTCTCCTTCTGTGATGCAGACCCAACAGCCTCCTAAATTTAAACTTGTTTCATCAACTATACCTGCGCTAAGATAAGCAGATTGATTAAATATCGGCTCATTGATTGTTATTTCTGGAAGAGTTGTATCTATTGTGAACTGTATTGAATCATTTGCTAAATTAAGAGCATTATCTGCGCAGATGACTTCCAAAGTATGTAATCCGTCAGATAAGTCTTCAGCTTCAAATTCATAGTAAATCTCATCAACATAGAATTCACAATATACATCATCATCGAAATTATCGTCTGCACTCCATGTAGGAGTAAAGAACGAATAATTTAGCAAATCTGAATCTTCAGGATAAGTGATTGAAACTAAAGGAGACGTTTTATCCATAATTATTGTTCTTTCTGCTGTTTCTCCAGCATCTTCAAAATTTTCCTTTATGCCCATTATTACTTGGTAACTATTTTCTTCGGAGACAGGCCATAAGTATTTGCATGTTCCTGTTAATAGATCTTCACTGTAGGAAGTTAAGACATTTTCATGTGTCCACTCCGTATCACAAAGTCCATCAGTAGTTATGCAAATTCCGCAAGTTTCATCTCCAGTGAAAGTCGAAGTGAAAGTCGCATTCAGAAGTATATTTTCAGATACGCTTGTTGTAAAATCTTCAGGTTCATTTAATGATAAGGTTAATGGTCTGTCTATTGTGAAATATTTAGTATCTTTTATTTCATTTCCTGCAGCATCAACCATCCACATATCAAATTCATAGTAACCATTTTCATACTCTGAGCTATCAAATGAGTCGCTACATGTTCCGCTGTAGAACCAGCCGTCAGTGTCAACAAGATTAGTGGTCGCTTCTTGATAACTACAGACATGGCCAGCCAAGCCTATACATGAATAGCATAGTTGTTCTTGATTGAAACCAAGTCCCGTAAAATCATCAAATGGATCAGAGAATGATGCTTCTAATGCAAATATATCATCTATTTCTATCAATACTGGAGGAGCCTGAGTTATGGTAAGGCTTGGAGTAGTAAAATCTGTTGCATATTCAAATACCACGTAATAATATTCATCCTCATCCATACACACTATATATGTATACCATAATCCTTCGCTGGATTGTGTCAAAGTAGTAGAATGAACTGTTCCACCAGTTGTGTCAAAAATAAAAAGATCTTCAAAATATACAAATCCATCTTCTCGTTCAACACCATAATAGCAATCGGCATTAAAATTAGTTATTGCGCCAAATTCAATATTAGGATTATTATAGGCAACAAAATTATGAGGAGTTATCGCTGTTATTAAAAGCCCGTCTGCAGCAATATTTAATTGAGTATTCTTTTCAAAATGGATATTAACTTCCTTATGTGATTGAGAATAATATTCTGAAGAAGATAAAGGCATCGATGCTTCTAAGGCAATAACATTAGCTATAACTAAAAAGAATACAAATAGCAATAAAAAGTGCTTTGCCCCATAAAAAGAGGTACTTTCTAGTATTTATATAGATTACTATTTGTATGAAGAAGTATGATAAAAAAAACTTAATGCCTCTGAGTAGCAGATGCAATCATTGAACCAGCTGAAATCAATGCAGCGGATAATACCATGTAGCTTCCTTCGACTGTTCCAGAATTCCACATGTCAGGCAGTATCAATTTGACTCCCATCTTTACAATCCATAATGTGAACATAAAATATAACATTCCTGTCAATATCAGAAAGAATGATGCTATAATTGTCACAAACATTGCTTTAATTCCAAAACTCCATGCCATAATTAATCACCTATTACAATTAGTAATCAAGAATTTATAAAACTTATCAAAAACTTTATATAATAAAACATTATACTTTATTATAATTTATAATAAAAGGTGATTTTTATGGCTCAGGCAATAATCAATATAGGAGAATACGAAGACAGAGTATTGACTATAGTTAAAGGAAAATTTGGCTTTAAAAATAAATCCGATGCTGTTAATTTTATAATTTCTTCATATGAAAAAGAATTATTAGAACCTGCATTAAGGCCGGAATTTATCCGAAAAATAACCGATATAGATAAAAAGGGGAAATTCAAATCTTATAAGAGCGTATCAAAGTTAAGAAGCGAGATTGAAGATGCATGAATTCCTCTTAGAAGAAGAACTAACTAAAAAAATATCTAAATTATTCAGGAAGGATAAAGTAACATATGAAATATTAATGAAGAAAATAGGGGAAATAATAAACTCTAAAGATCTTAATCATTATAAAAATCTAAGGACTCCCTTGCAAGAATTTAAAAGGGTGCATATAAGAGGAAATTTTGTATTAATATTCAAGTGCGTCAAAGATAAAATATTATTCTATGATTTTGACCATCATGATCAAATCTATAAGAAGAAAATCTAAATCCATCCTTTTTTGTGGAATTGGTAGTATGTAATATATGCTGCAAGTACCATGGCTCCTAAAGCAAACGCGTAACCAAACGGCCAGGATAATTCCGGCATGAAATCAAAGTTCATTCCGTAGACTCCAGCAATAAGTGTCGGGACCATTATCAAAATTGTCATTGCTGTCATCTTCTTCATGACAACGTTTAGTTCATTTGAAGTAGCAGTCAGTTTATTAGATATTGTAGAGCTGTATATCTCAAGATAATCAGTCACTGTTTCCTTGTGAGTTTCAATCAAGTCTATCTGGTGCATGAAAGTGTCATAGATATCATCTAGGAGGGCAATGTCTTCTTTTGATAATTTGATCGATGTCAAATCTTTTCGTATAGTAAATATTATTTTTGATGAAGCCCAAAGCCTCTTTGACATGTCGATGAATTCTTTCTTCAATCCTACAATTTCTGCGACAATATTTTTGTCATGGGAATTGTTCAATATTTTATCTTCTAGCAAAGCTATTTTATCATCAAGACTTTCAAGAACATCATAATTTTCCTTTGCATCCTGGTGCAGGAACTCATATAATATATAGCCGGAGCTGAATTTCTTCTTATCCTTTGCCTTGTTGATTACTTTCGTGAATAGTTCAGTATAGTAATCAGCAGTGTCAGAAGTTACAAGAATAAGCAGATTATTCTGCACGACAAAAAGCAGGTGGGATATCTTGATGTCATTGTTTGTTGTATAATAATCAGTAAAAGTAAATACCAATGGATTGAAGTTATATCTAAGAGACCTGCTCTCATGCTTGAATTTCCTAAATGGCGCAATATCAAGCTTGAAATCCTTGCATAATCTTTCAACATCAGTTTCCGTAGGATTCTGGAGCATTATGCAGAGAAAACTATTTTTATTTACACTAGCAGAAAACTCCGGATAGTTAGGCAATTTGCCAACTACATTCTTTGACCCCTTTCTTGAAAAGTACTCTATCATAATCTCACAAAACTCTCTTTTTAGAATAAATCCGTATTATCAGTTTATATATTTGTTCATTGTATCCTGTTTTGAAGCAGGTTTAGAAGGAATAGATTTATTGACCTTAAGTCCTAATATCTCTCCCATAGTCAAAAAATCCTCAGCTAGTACTGAGCGCAGATTAGGATTATACAGCATTGCTGCAGGATGATACAGCGGAATGACTTTAAAATTCATCCCGTCGATTAGTAAATCATTAGCCTTGCCATGCAGTTTAGTAATGCCTGCAATTGAATTCATCTTAGACACGTCAAATGATGCCAGTACAAACTTAGTAGAATAATTTCCAAGCGTGCAAATTATTGCAGGCTTGATGACTTTGATCTGCCGAATCAAATAAGGAGTGTGCCGAGTAATTTCTTCAATGTTTGGATCCCTGTTCTCAGGAGGCCTATATTTCAGGATATTTGCAATATACACATCATCAAGAGTTAGGCCAATTGAATTTAGGAGTTTATCAAGTTCTTTTCCTGCAGCTCCGACAAAAGGAATTCCCAGCTCATCTTCTTTTGCTCCAGGAGCTTCTCCGATGAATAATATTGAAGCGTCAGGATTGCCTTTTCCAAAGACTAAATTCTTTGCCGAATCCTTAAGAGGGCATTTCATGTCATCAAGGATGTCTTGCTTGATTTTTTCGAGTTCTTTTATTTTATCCATTTTAAGAGAATAGAATAATTAAATAAAAACTTTACGTATAATCAGGATAATCATACATATCTAGATTAAGATAGAACTCACGGGAATCTTGCGTTCTTTTTGCAGAGAGATATTTTCTTTTATTGTATCTGAATTGTTTCTGCATTGTTATATCATTAAGAAGAATTGCAGCTTCATTGACTGATTCAGCCATTCGTAGTCCTACTATTTTAGGCGCTGCGTCGCCATAAGGTATAATCGCAAAAGATTTGAATTTTCCTAGAAATGCCCTCTTGAATTCTTTAAGGCCTTGATAGTATTCCCTGATCAGGTATTCTGCACTTATTGGAGTGATATTCATCCCTGAATTATCATTAGCAAGCCTGCGCGGAGAAGCGAGCCTGAATTTTTCAAATAGTCTCTGCTCTAAATCAAGATCATTAATCTTTCCAATTCCAATATGATATTGCTTGAAATCTTTTTTCATCGGAGGATACGTTGTCATAATTTTCACCTTATATGCATGGATATAAAAATTTAATCAATCTTTTTTTCTATTGTATTTATCCTGGATGCTGTCTGCTAGCGCATCATTGTATTTTATTTTATAGTCAGAGGATTCTTTTGCCTTGACATTTATTTCATCAGTGTTTCTTGAATTATATAATGTCTGAGCAATAAGTATTGCAAGGCCTGACCCTACAATAACTATTGGTTTCCAAATTCCTCTCGGGCGAATCATAGATTCTAGGTTGTTCATTATAGTACCTGATGAATAGAAGTAAAAAATTTAATTAAAAGAAATAGATAAATCAATCCTTGCTTTTAGTTACATACCACTCTAGTTTTCCACCAAGAGTCTGCATGCCACCTTTGCCGTCGAATCTATAGCCCCAAAAAGAGCCTTTATTATCTCCTTCAACACTTCCAAAGCATATATCTCCTTTAACTTTATTTTTCTTCAATACATCTCTAACGAACTTCTCGTTTCTAATATAATCCATATGCTCTTGATGATCTTCATTAAATGCAAGCTTACCATCGTAGGTTACATATTCTGGATCATCCCATAAATTAGAATTATTTTTCTTACTAGTATTGTAAAGTTCTTTTGCACACTTATCGGATATTTTGACATTATTTACTAAATCAGATATTGACCAACCCATGTTTATCCCTCAATATGTATTATATTAATTAGTTATAAAATTAGAAATAAAAAAGAATAAAAAAAAGTTAACCTATAACTTAAGGCCAGATGAATACTGGCGCCCTGTTCTTGTCGCTAACTGTTACATATACATCCTGTGATACGCTGTAGACTCCATCTGTTGCAGTTACTGTTACCTTGAATTTCTTTGAGCAACCGATTGAATCGCATCCCTTTGGATATGCATCATCAAATGATGTAGTGTATGAATCAGTCTTCATCCATCCGCTGTATGAGATAGTGATCTTGTCCTTTTCTCTGTCAGTTACGTCTGGAGTTATCTTTACAGTCTCTCCCTCATCAACTGTGATGTTTGGTATTAGCTTCATTACTGGAGCAGTGTTTAGCATCTTTACAGTCAATGTGAATGATTCTTTAGTAGACAATCCTTGCGAAGTTGCAACAACAGTTATTGGATATGTTCCTGCGTCGCCCAGTTTTGACTTCCATACGCCGTTAGAGTCGAATGGTTCTGAGAACTTTAGAGTTACTTTCTCTCCTGCATCAGGAACCATTACATCAGGCTTTAATGTTACAATATCAGTTTCAGTAACAGTCAAGTCCTTTAAGTGCTCATTGAATACTGGAGCTCTTGGAACATTTGTTACATCTATTATTACTGTCTTAGTTACATTGTTTAATCCGTCAGTTGCTCTTACTAATACTGTATGCTCGCCTGCTGACTCGAAGTTAGTCGTGTAAGTAGTGCTTGTCATCCAGCCAGTATATTCAACCTTGACGTCATCATTTTCCTTGTCTAAAAATTTACAATCGAGAACTACTGTCTCGCCTTCCTTTACATTCACTTCATCTGGGCAATCAATGATTGGCCCCTTGTTTCTTGAATTGATAACAACAAGAACATCTGCTGCAGTGTCTGTTAATGAATCAGATGCTGAAACTCTTACTAGATATTTTCCTGCATCTCCATCTTTAGTCTGCCAAAGTCCCTGGTCATTGAATGGTTTTCCATAATCAAATGAAATCTCTGAACCATCAGGATCAACTGCTTTCAACTTCAGAGTTACTAGGTCTCCTTCAGTTGCAGTTATTGTATAAGAAACATCTTTGTAATCTTCTTCCTTGTCATTATTTGCGCCAAGGACTGGAGCGCTTAAATTTGTTGTAGAATTGCTGTTGACAGAACCTTCAACAGTCATGTTTGGCGGAGTATTCTCCTTGCTTTGACATCCAGTTAATGCAAGTCCCAACACCAGAAATGCAAACACTGTAAAAATAGATAACTTATTCATCTCAAATCACCCTCACATTAAGTAATATTTGTTTGTTATGCAAGTAGTATTTAAAGTTTTCTATGATAGAGTGAAGACTTTTATAAAATAAGATCCGAAAGTAATTGTTTATCGATGATAAGCAATTTTTCAATAATAACCATTTGGTAGTGATAGAGTTGTTAAACAGTAGCCTATTTTGATAAATAGATTTATATAACTCCTATTTCTTTCCAATTTTTCTATGAGTGATTACAAAAGTGGATCTTACTATAGCGTAGCGCTTGCCGCGGCAGCAGTAGTATATTATATTAATACTAATAAAGTTGAAATCGATTCTCAAGTCTTCAAAAACAATCTTGAAGCAATCCTTGTGAAAGAAGAGAAGAAGAAATTTGTCAATAAAGTAATCAGGTTAAAGGATGATGATATTTACAGGACAAGAGAAGTAGAAAAATATCTTGACAACACTACAAATCAAAGATTCTCAAATAAGAAATATAACAGGCAGATGGGCGGCCAGCCTCTTAGAAAAAACCAGGTTGCATCAAATCATACTTCTTCAAAAATACTATACAGAAGCGACAGAAGAAATATCAGGAGATAATTCTTAAACAAAAAGTAGTTACTTTATAGTGACAAAAAACACAACATTTATAAATCAATATATGTCAATAAATTAAAGCAGATTTTGGAATTAATCAATATAAATATCCTAACAAAAATGGCAAGAAAAAAATACGATGATGAAATGGCACATATATTATATAGTGCCATGAAAGATTCGAAAGAAGCAAAAAAAGCAAGTAAATCTTTAAAATCAGTAGGTACAGCAATAGGCAAAAAAATAAAATCTTTTGTAAGAAAAGCTCCATTATTTGCAGCCTTGGGAGTTTATTACGCATTTACCGGCCCTACAGATACTCAAGTGGAAAACAAGAAAGATTATTATCTTCCTGATCAAATAACAGTAACAGACACAAATCTCCCACATAAAACAGTCGGCCTTGAAAAAATCATCAATATTAAAGACAT
>DASPMU010000023.1:0-2289 GCA_035626895.1 Alphaproteobacteria bacterium | reverse complement strand
CAAGTCCGAAAATGACATACATAAGTAGATTAGTTATATACATCATATCACTTTGGCTTAGAAGCAAATTTATTTTCTGAGATGGTTCAACAATATTAGGATAATCTAAGACAAAAAAGAATATTATAATTCCGATCAGATACGCAAAGGCGAGATAGAATGCAGAAAATGCAGCAAATCTTCGCAAGTTTTTTATTTCCATTATAAAATTAAGTAAAAGTATCATTTATATATTTTCCTAAATAGTAAATGTTCCAAAACACTCATTCATTGCGCTCGAAGATGTTTCGTTCACGAAACGTAGGAAATGCTAAATTTCCTGGCTTTGGAACCTTGTCGAGGTTCCAAAACATTTATATACTCTCTTTTATAAGGAGTAATCATGGCTCCCATTCCATTAAGCGAGAAATTTGATATCCTAAATGCACCTCTATTGATAAGGTACAAGGGAGTATTTGATTATGATGGAATGTATAAGATGATGCATGCCTGGCTAATAAGCAAGAGATTCTTGTTTGCGGAAACAAGTTATAAGGATAAAGTAAGCACGCCTTTTGGTAACGAGCTTGAAATATCATGGACTGCAGAGAAGAAAGTGAGTGAATTCATCAAAGAATATATTGATATTGAGTTTGAATTATGGGATCATAGTGAAGTTGAAGTAATAAAGGATGGAAAGAAAGTAAAGAACACGAAAGCAAGAATGAATATAAGGTTTTTTGCTAAATTAGAGCTTGACTATTCAAGGAAATTTACTGACGGCGGAACATTCGCAAAAAAATTAGGGCAGTTCTACGTGGAAAATGTTATCTATTGGGATTGGAGAATAAAATACGCTAACGCGCTTGAATACGCAGTTTATGATCTGCATACAAAGGTAAAAAAGTATTTAAACATGGATACAGGAAGCAATGTATATTAAGCAAATATGCAAGTTAAATAATTATTTTCAAAAAAAGGTTGTGAGTTATGGCTGAAGTCAAAACACTTGTTGATGGAAAATCTTTATCATACGAAGGAGTATTCAATATAAAGGAATTATACAGGATAATTGATACATGGTTTCGTGACAGAGGATATGACAAGCAAGAAATAAAGAACTGGGAAGATGTCAGCGAGAGCGAGAAACAGATAGTCCTGGAAATAATCCCTTACAAAAAAGTCTCGGATTATGCAAGAATCGATATCAGGATATTCATGATTTTTTCAAAATTATCCGAGCTAGACATTGAAAAAAACAACATCAGGCATAAAGTCAACAAAGGGCGCGCAGAATTCTATTTCGACGCATATCTAGTCACTGATTACGAAAATAAATGGGAGACAAGGCCGATATTTTTCTTCATCAAAAACGTCATCGATAAATTCGTCTACAGAGTATACACTTCAAGCTATGATGCAGAAGCAATAAGAGACTGCACAGAAATAGAAAATGAGATAAGATCATTCTTGAATATGCATAAATTCTAAGGCAAATCAGTTATTTAACTATTGCTGTATAGAATTGATTGCCTTTGTGTGTTGTTATAAGATGCCAGTTGCATTTTAGATGATCATTAGGCTGTACGGGAATAACATCATAGATCTTCTTCATTTTTTCTTTATTATAAAATATTGGAACGCCACTTAAGGCCTCTATCAAGGGCTTGTCGTAATAATCCAAGGCTTCTATCAGAAGTTGGTTGTTAGGACATTTTTCAGAATATTTGTTAATATCATCTCTTATAGATTCAAAGTTTTTAACATGAACACGCATTCCTCCACCTCTCATTCTAAGACTCTCGCTTATTCCCGTATTGACTTCTTCATGAGATTCGCCGAAGATTATTGTTGCGTTGAAATTATAAGGAGTATTAAGGAATACATATAATCCAGCTTCTGACGGCGGCTGAGGCTTTTGCGTCGTATGCAAAAAATCCAAGCTATGAGCCAATGTGTCTTTGAAGAAATTTTTTGATGCCTTGCGGGGTTTTTTTTCTTCATATTCGATAGAATCCTTCATTAACGAATCTCCAAAAACATAAATACCGCTTATTATACTCGGATCAATTTGACAAGTATCATATTCAAGTCCAGTTACAGAATCAAACAAGTATTTCAGATTTAGCTTCATATATTTTATGGGACTGCTTTCTGAACCAACAATAGCAGGTTGAGCAAACAATCCATTCGGGAGGAAAAGATAGCCTAATTTAGAATAATTCTCCTCAGCTTCAAGTGGCGTAAAAATTCTGCCGTCTAAAAACTTTGTATCTTTATTTCCAAGTAATAATTGCTCAATCATATGGA
>DASPMU010000022.1:0-14516 GCA_035626895.1 Alphaproteobacteria bacterium | reverse complement strand
TAGTTGTAGGGTTTGTAGCTGCAATGATATTATTCGGGGAAACAGTCCTTACAAGAATAATGGAATACTTTGATGATAAAGTAGCCATGCATAATCCAAAGTTAACATTCGTTTTAGGTTTGAGCCTCGTGTTCTTATTTAGTTACTTATCTCATTTGCTTGGTCTTGCGGCAATAACGGGCGCTTTCTTAGTCGGAGTATCTCTTTCAAAGACAAGAGTCATAAATATGCTTCTTGCAGGTTCGGAATATTTTGAGATAATATTTACATCAATATTTTTCGTGACTATTGGAATAGTTGTTGAAGCAGGAGCATTCATTGGCCTCTTCTGGTTCATAATTGCTCTTACAATAATTGCTCTTGCAACTAAGATAATAGGAAGCGGAGTTGCCGCATATAAGCTCGGAATGAACAAGAAAGATTCTCTGATTGTGGGAGTTGGCATGGCTCCAAGGGGAGAAGTAGCATTTATAATTGCGCTAAACGGATTTTTGCTTGGCGTAATAACAAAAGAAATATACAGCGCAATAGTCTTTGTAAGTTTCCTTACGACAATCATAACTTTAATCTGGCTCAAGATGCTTTATTCTAAGGATAAAGGCCGAAGCATTGATGAGCATGTAGAATTTATTGATCTTAAGATCAAGAGATGATATTTCTTGTACTTTATTATTCTTTAATGATGATTCTCTAAATTATCTTTATCTACCAGATTTTTGATAAAACCGTATTTGTTATTGAAGAACTTGACAAGGTCAGTTACCATCATGAATATCAATGCTGTTGAAATTGCAATTATCCATTCACTTGTTCCAATAGGAACTAGCTCAAAAGTCTTGTTAAGGCCTGTATAGATTACTGCCAGGGTTGCAAGTATCGAAAGAATTGATGCTCCAAAGAGATACTTATTTGCAAACGGAGATCTTGTCAATACTAGTTTTCTAAATGATCTGAAACTATACGCGTTGACTATCGCAAACATGTTCATCATTGCAAATACTGTCGTTCTTGCGATTTCGAGCGGGATTTCTAGGATATTTATCATTACGTAGTATGTGGAAACAACGCTTATGCTCATAAATACCCCGGCATAAAGCAAGAAGAATAAGAGCTGCCTTGTTATTATCTGAGACTTTCTTCTAGGAGGATGATTCATGATATCATTAGAATGGCTGTTAAACGATAAAGTTAAAGCATTTACTTCATCAGATATGATATTCATGAAAAGAATCTGAATTGCAATCAGTGGAAGTGGCATATTGAGCGCTACAGAAAGCAAAATCAAAAGAACTTGCGCAATGTTTATAGATATCTGGTAAACACTGAATTTCTGCATATTTGCAAAAATCGTCCTGCCCTCGCTTACTGCGTCAACAATTGTTGAGAAGTGGTCATCCTTAAGTATTAAATCTGAAGCTTCTCTTGAGACGTCTGTTCCGTTCTTACCCATCGCAACGCCAATATGCGCTTCCTTTAACGCCGGAGCATCATTTACTCCGTCGCCAGTCATCGTTACTATTTCTCCGTTGAATTTCAATGCTTTGACGATTCTGAGCTTATGTTCTGGCCTCACTCTGTAAAATATTGCGATTCCATTGACCATCTTGTTTAATTCATCATCGCTAAAGCTATCAAGCTCTTCTCCGCTCATCATGCTGCCTGAAAGGCCAATTTCTTTTGATATTGCCTGGGCGGTGTCTTTATTATCGCCAGTTATCATCTTGACTTTTATTCCGGCAGATTCGCATGTCTTTATCGATAATGCGACTTCAGGTCTTGGAGGATCTTCCATTCCTACAATTCCAAGAAGCGTCAAGTCTTTTTCTATGTCAGTATATTTTTTAGAATTATGATTCTTGAAAGCAATTGCCATGACCCTGTAGCTTTTTGAAGTCATGAGATTTATTTTCTCAGTTATTGATTTGTGTATCTTTTGATTTAATGAAACTTTTTTCCCGTTTATGATTATGCTCTTGCATTTCTTCAAGATTATTTCTGGCGCTCCTTTCACATACACTGCTGTATTTTTATCTTCAGAGACAACAACTGACATCATCTTTCTTTCAGAGCTGAATGGTATTTCATGAATTCTTGAATGATTTATATCTGAATCAAATACTCCTGCTTTTGCAGCCATTACTTTAAGAGCAGCTTCAGTTGATGAGCCGAAAGTCTTGTACTCTGAAACTGCCGGAGATCCATTTAAACCTGCTGTTTCTACTTTTTCTATCCTTGAATCATTGCATAAGACGGACGCTTTCAGAAGCTTTAAGGCCGTATCATTGTCTTTGATGTTTATTTTTGTGTTGTTGTCAAGGAAATCTCCATTTGCGAAATATCCTACTCCTGTTACATCAATTATTTTATCATTTACGATTATATTTCTAACAGTCATTGTTCCGGTTGTTATTGTCCCTGTCTTATCTGAACATATTACTGTTGTCTCTCCAAGAGTTTCAATTATTGACATCCTGTTTACTATTGCATTCTTTTGAGCCATCTTATATGCGCCATAGGCGAGCGTAGAGATAAAAACGACCGGAAATCCTTCCGGGAAAGACGCGATTGCTAAAGCAAGGACAACAATAAGTATTTCTAAAATAAGCTCGCGCGTTATAACTGAATTATGCGCAAGCATGATAAGACCTGCGAGAATAGATAAGGCCGATCCCCAAATAACCATGTGCTTAATTATGAAATTAACTTTATCTTGTAATGGAAGTTCTTTTTCAGCAGTTGAGATCATTCCTGCAATTTTTCCAAATCTTGTGTTCATTCCAGTATGAATGACTTTTGCGATGCATTTCCCGTTTGTGACGAATGTTCCCGCATAAATGAAATCTATGTTAGAATGAGGATCGGTGTTTTTTGTTTTTAGATTCTTTCGGACCTCTGCAGATTCTCCTGTAAGCATAGACTCGTTGACTTTCAAATCATGCGATTCAATGAGCTGGCAGTCAGCAGGGATCTTATCCCCCGTTCTGAGAACAATTATGTCTCCTGGAACAATATTTTTTGTAGGGATTTCTTTTTCTGAACCATCACGAATAACTGTTGTTGTATCAGTGATTAAACTCTTGAGCGCTTCAATTGCTCTTTCAGCTTTGTATTCCTGCACAAACCCTACTGTTACAACAATTGTAATCACTCCAAGAATCGTATATGCAGTTTCGGTTTTTCCCAAAAACCAAGCGATAGCAAAAGAAACAATAAGCAAGTAGATTACATAATTAGTCCTTACTTGATGCCATAAGATTTGAAGCGGAGAATTGACTTTAGCAGTCTTAATTTCATTATGTCCGTAAGTTTGCAGAAGATTATGTGCTTCCTGCGTGCTCAAACCTTTAAGCTTTTCAATAGTGGTGGATTTAGCAATACTACTGGCTTTAGAACTTCGTTTACCTACACCCCTCTTCATTAATAGAATTTTGTGAGCAAATTGTATTTAAATGTTACGCAATATTGTGAAAATAAAAATAAACTAAGTCTAATCTAAGAATATATAGTGCTTCTCTTCTCGCTCTAGTTCCTTTAAGATTCTCTTGATGATTATCTTTTCAAGATCAGGCATTAATTTGACTCTTTCTTTTAGATTTTCAAAGTTAGTGAATGGATCTCCTCTTCGCTCTTCTAGGATCTGCCACATGTGCTTCTTTCCAAGTCCAGGAAGCAATTCTAATGAATGCATTCTTGTGCTTAATGGCTGAGCGTTGTTGAAGAACTCAATAAACTTGCCTTGGTTCTCTTTTACTATTTTTTGAACGATGTGCTCTATTTCTGCCTTTGCAGTCGGAGTTAATCGCTGAAGTGATAGTCTTCCATTTATATGGTGTATCTTGTCTCTTTCCTTATCTCCAATGTATACTTCTTCAGATGGCTGAAGGAAGATATCTTTTTTTGGAACTAATTCTAGTAATGTGAAATTATTCTTTCCGATTGCTTGGACTATTGGAGTCTTTTTGAAGCTTGGCCGATCGTCGTTGCTGTAGCCGTTTGGCAAGAAATCTAATACGATAGCGAATTCTTCTCTAGTTTTATCTTGATTGTGATTTTCCATGCCCCATCGACCTTAGAACCTGTTCTAACTATTTAGTATATAAATTTTGTGCCCCCTATAGAATTAAGCTTATTTCTTCTTAGGAACGTATTCCGAGATGACTTCTAGAACTTTTTCCACATTATCGTTGCTTATTGTAAGGCTATAGCTTGTGATGATATTTTTCACTTCTATAGCGTTTTGAGGCAACAGATCTATGATCTTATATATGTGTGAATCTTTAATTCTTGGAATATTTAGCTTTTGGATCTTTTCAAACATCTCTTCTGCATCTTTCTGCTTTACAATCTTCAATAATTCAAGCTGCTCAGCGATCTTTGCAGTCCTGAAGCTAAGTTCAGTATCTCTCTTCTTGATATCCTTGATCTCTTCCTTCAATTCAGCGATACTGATCGGTTTTTCTTCAATTATCTTGATTTCTGGCATATTAAATTCTCCGCAGCAGGCATGAACGCCTGTGAATGCTTTACTTAACCTTTGTTAAGTGTACTGGATGGACTATTAAAGTCTTGTCCTTTCCTTGATCGTTAATTCTAACTTCATAGCAAGTTCCTTTCTTATTAAGAACAGTTGCAGACATGCTCATGAATTTTGGCCTGTACATACCTTTCTGATATGCCGGCTCAACTGATAAGTATACTTTGTCCCCTACAGCAAAGCTTTGGAGGAACTTTCTTATGCTTATCTTTCCTTTTAGACCTTGATCTTTTCTAAATTTTCCTCTAGTTCTCTTACGAAAACCGTCCATTCTAGTAGTCATTATGATACCTCGTAAATGTTATGATTCCAAGGAACAAAGGGTTATTTATAAATGTTGTCCTTGCGCGGACAACAGTTCTGAGCACATAAGTGAAGAAATCTTACGATGAGTAAGTTCGGACGTAGTGAGTGAAGTTGTCCTTGCGTGGACAACAGTTCTGAGCACATAAGTGAAGAGCTTTGAACAAGGTAAGAATTTGCTCATTTCTTCTTTTTAGGCTCATAATGCAATATCTGATATGCTAATGTTGATTTTTCTTTCTTAATCAGTTCTAAATATTTGTCGAATTCTTTTTGCATTTGAGCAATTATTTGAGGGTCTGATTTTATAGTATAAGTTTCGTATATAATTTGGTCAGGCACTTTTCCGATTTCTATGGTTTTATTGATTCTTGAATTTTCTATGTATGCTATTTTAGGATCATATCCTCCAATAAGAACTGAAAGAGAGTCTATTTTTAAATCATTTCCCTCCATGTCAAAATACTGGAAGGCCATCTTCAGCGTGCTGTCTGCAACTATTAGAAGATTAATTCTCTTATAAAAACTTTTGAAAAAAACGTCTTTCTTATGAAAATAATCATATTTAATAACATCATTGAAGTTGTACGTAGAATAGTCAATAGAGTCTATTTTCTGAGAATGACTGTGTGATGCGCATCCAAGCGTTAGCGCTGCAATTCCGCTTAGCATTGTTTGTTGAAATCTATTCATTATATTTATTTCAAAAAATCATGATATTCTTTATAGACTTTTAGGTCGTATTTTTTCAAGTAATTCTCTAGCTTTACTGTGAACAGATGATGTTTATCTTTTGTCAAGACTGCGCTATGCGTCTTGATTGCCGCCGCAATAAGTACTGCGTCGCTTACGTCAGGAACCTGCGCAAGAAGCGTAGGATCAATTGCATTAATGAATCTTTTCTCGCCATCCCTGTCGCCTGGATGAACATCTGTGTTAACTAAAGTTATTGTGTATTTTTTGAGAAATTTTCTTAAATGTTCTCTTACTTTGTCATCTACAACTTTGTCTTTGAGTAAGAACTCCTGCGCATTGAACGTTGTCATTGCTACATCGAATTTCTCTACAAGTTCAGCAAGCTGAGAATCTTTCTGATGCTCGAATGTATGTATGATAAAACATGTATCTAGTAAAACCATGTCTTTTGCTTCATCTAAACTTTTTCTTGGCAATGCTTCAAATACTTCTTTCATTTCTTTCCTCACTCTGCTGATTCTGGCTTGTCTATCTTAGGATATATTCCTCTTTCCATGAAAACCTGCTCTGTTTTTACTACAATTCCCCTATCAGAATGCATTATCTGCGTTGTATCCATTAGAGCTATCCCGACTAATACTAGCTCATCTTTCAATGTAAATACTGCAACAATATCTCCTTTCTCTATATCTTTTTCAAGTTTTACAACTCCCGGGACCTTAAGATATGCTCCTGTTGCAAGGCTATTTACTGCTGTATCAATTACGTAAATTTTTCTTAAATGCGATACAGCAAACTCTGGAGTCATTATTATTTTTCTTAATTGAGAATCATCGTGATCATGCTTGTAATAATGATATGCATCAGTCAATTCCTGCAGAGTCACTAAGTTATCTTCCGTAAATGGGCCGCTTTTTGTTCTTCGAAGTTCTACCATGTGCGCGCTTGATCCAATAAACAAGCCGAAATCATGGCACCATTTCCTTACGTATGTTCCTGCCTGGCATCCCATCTTGAACAAAACGTCTCTTCCTGAAATTTCAAGAACTTCGACATAGTAAACATTTCTCTCTCGAAGCTCTCTTTTGACTGCGCTCTTGACTGGCGGAAGCTGCATCAATTTTCCCTGGAATTTCTTGACTGCTTCAAGAATTTCTGCCTCAGAAATATCTGAGTGAATATGCATCAGGCATATGTACTCTTTTCCTGCTGTGAGAAGAGACTGCATAATTCTTGTTGCTTTCGAAAGTCCTACCGGAAGAACTCCTGTAACTCCCGGATCTAAAGTTCCTGAATGTCCTGCTTTGTCAATATGTAAAATATCTTTTACAAAACCAGAAATCTGATGGCTTGTCGGGCCTGCAGGCTTGTCAACATTTATCATCCCGAATTCAAGCATCTCTTTAGTGGTTCTGTTTTCAGGTTTCTTTCCATACTTGTCAGAAGTAGTGTATTCTCTTTTGATTACAAGAGACCTGTCCATTGATTCGAATGGGAGCTTAGTCATATTAAATTGAAATTACTTCTCCTCTGTGTGCTTCATTGTTGGGAAGAATAATATGTCTCTAATTGATGTCGAGTTTGTCATGAGCATTACCATCCTGTCAACTCCAAGGCCGAGACCGCCCATCGGAGGCATTCCATATTCAACTGCCCTGCAGAAATCTTCATCCATCGGGTTGCTCTCTTCGTCTCCGCTTCTAAGACCCTTTGCTTGCTCTTCTAGAAGATATCTCTGTCTTATAGGGTCGTTCAATTCTGTGTAAGCGTTTCCGATTTCCCACCCATTGATGTAAGGCTCAAATCTTTCAATTAATGAATGATCTTTTCTATGCAATTTGCATAAAGGAGTTGTTTCCTTTGGATGATCGATTATGAAAACCGGCTGGATTAATTTATCTTCGACTATCTTGAACATCTGATTGATGAGGAGGCCTCGAGTCATGTCGTGCTTATATTCTATCTTGTGTTCTTTTAATATCGCAATTAGATCTTCATTTTGCAATTTGTCAACATCGATATTTCCGTACTCTTTGATTGCATCTTTCATCGTAAGTCTTGCCCAAGGCTTTTTGAGTTCGATTATTTTATCTTGGTATTTTATTTCTGTTGTTCCAAGAACTTTTAATGCGATGAAATTGTACGCATCTTCGACTAATTCCATAATGTCATTATAATCTGCGTAAGCCCAGTAGCACTCCATCATTGTAAATTCTGGATTGTGCGTCGTATCTATCCCTTCATTTCTGAAAACTTTTCCCACTTCATAGACTTTCTCATATCCGCCGATGATTAATTTCTTAAGGTAGAGTTCAAGCGAGATTCGCAGGTATAATTTCATATCTAGATCGTTATGGTGTGTTGTGAATGGCCTTGCTGCTGCTCCGCCGTAGATTGGCTGAAGAGTAGGATTTTCAACTTCCATGAATCCTTTTGTATCTAAAAACTCGCGCAATGCTTTCAAGATCTTTGTTCGAGTCACAAAGACTTGCTTTGAATGATCGTCCATTATCAAATCAAGATATCTCTGTCTGTATTTTATTTCAATATCCTGGATTCCATGATATTTCTCTGGCAACGGCCTTAGAGATTTTGCAAGAACTTTATACTCGTGTCCTTTGACACTTAGCTCTCCTGTCTTTGTCTTTAGGACAATTCCAGTAACTCCTATGTAATCTCCGACATCAAGGAGCTTCATTTGATCGTAATTTTTTGTTTCTGTTTCGTTGAATAAAACTTGTATCTTTCCCTCACTGTCTGAAATATGCCCGAACGTGACTTTTCCAAGCCTTCTCATTCCTACGATTCTTCCTGCAACGCTTGCAATCTCTTCAGTTACTTGCTCTGCATTAAGATGGGAATATTTATCTTTCAACTCTTTAGAATGATGCGTTTGATTAAATTTATGCGGATAAGGATCGACTCCAAGATCTTTTAATTCGTTTAACTTTCTAATTCTTTCAGCTATCAGATGATGCTCTTTTTCAAGTCTTGTCTCGACTTCCTTTAATTCATGCATTTCTTTTTCATCAATCAATGTAAACACCTATGACCTTATCTATTATATAAACTTACTATTAAAGAAGACTGACGGTGTATATTTAAAGTTTTTGTTAATCCTTTCTAAAAATCGAGCCAGATGTCTGTATATTAGAATTTGAAAAAAAATATTGCCGGGTTTTCGGCTACAATAATTCTATGTCTGTTGATTCGCTTGAATCATCTACTATTTCCATGATGCCATGTTTGTTTATGTGTATCATTTTTTCCTCCTTTTTTATAACACAGACAAGCAAACGGAATTATTGCTGCTTTAGCAAAATTATATTATTTTTTAGCTAAAGAAATATATAAATATTGTTGAGTTTTGATCTATATTTTACGTCGATATAATTGCATCTTATATCTTGCAGAATTTTTGCTAAATGTTTTAGAAATAAATTTGAATTTCATATTATTGCTAATATTATTTAAGTAATTTACATCATCTTTAAATCATATAAATTCTATAAATCACATCATTTTCAGATCTTTTGTGATTTTATCTATCTTTGCGCTAACATCCGGCCCGATTGCCATGCATGTTGTCGTTCCAGGCTCAACTACTGTTTTTCCAGCATCAGTTATTACTGAAGTTATTAAACCTAGCTTTTTTGCTTCATCATTATATTTGTAGATATCCTCGAGACTGTCTACCTTCAGAACTATTTTTCCCATGCCTACGCTTCGCCATTTCTTCACTATATCTTTATCTGATTTTAACACGGCTTCAACTGAAGCATGCGCTGCCTGGGCAGCCATTTTTCCTTTCGGAAGCTTTAGATCGTTTCTGACTAATATTATCTGTTTGTAATCACTCATGATGGTATTATCTTTATAGAATATTTAAATTTGACTATTCACAATATAATTCACTATCTTAGTTTTTCGTCAATTCGTAGATTATGCGGACTATGCTTCCAATTGACAGGATCATTATAAGCCAATTTTCAAAGAGTGCAGGTATTCCTATATTGAATAATGCAACATCTTGGTTCAAATCTCCGAGTGCAATAAAGAATAATGCTGCAAAAACTAACATCAGAAGTATCAAAATCAAAGTATATTTCTTTTCTGAATTAGCGGCCATTTTCAAACTAGAGATAACTGCGTATATAAATATTGTTCTACTGCCACCAGTTCGTGACGGGTGAGTAAATTATTTAAACAATGAAAAGATGTTGTTTATATTCGGAGAGCAAGGGTGGTCTAATGACAGAAACTAATGATGCAGAAACAATGAACCTTAAAAAAACAGAAATAAAAGTTTTGGACAGAGTCGGAGATTATTTTATCCTGGAAATTCCACTGTGGGATTTCGAAAGCCTTAATCTGAATGAAAAAATAATTCTTTACTATCTTTGGCATGCAGGAGTTTCAGGAGATAGGATAACTTATCAGCAGAATAATCGACATTCTCTGGAGCTTCGCGATTTTTTCCTAGATCTTATCCAATATGAAAAAGAAATAAAAAAATTTGACAAAAATCTGCATGAAAAAATATTGTCGTATACTAAGCGCATTGTAATACATCACGGAAACCATAACTCTGATTCGACGATTAAATTCATGCCTGATTTTAATGCGAAAGAATTTTCTGCTTTGCTGAAAGATATTCCAAAGTTTAATCACAAGTTAACTCCTGAACTTACAAAAGCAATATTTGACAAAAATTATGAGTCGATGATAACAAATAAAAATCCAAAAATTGGGGACATAATAACTGAAAGCAAAAATACATTTTACGAAAATGTTGCTCAAAAAGATCTTGAGAATTTTGAAGATAAATATCCTCTAAACAGCACTCTTGTAAAAACTAAGGATGGAAAGTTAATTGAAAAAGTCTGGCGAAGCGGAACTAAGGATGGGAAAATTCTTCCAGGATTATATTCTAAAGAATTATCTAATGTAGTAAATAACTTGCGCGAGGCAATAAAATATGCTGACAAATCTTATGGAAAAGTCTTGAGTCTCCTTGCAGATTTTTTTGAAACTGGGGATCCGAAAAAATATGACGAGTATAATATCGAATGGTTAAAGGTTGATCCAAAAATTGACACTATATTAGGATTTGTAGAAACTTACATGGACGCCCGAGGATCTAAAGGAACTTTTGAAGGAGCAATATTTTTCAGAGATGAAAAATCCAATGCTCTGATAAAATCCATTGCAAATAACTCCCAGCATCTTGAAGACAATGCTCCATGGGACGCTAAATATAAGAAGAAATGGGCTTCTATTCCGACTGCAAATGCATTCATGCAGATAATGGCAACTGGCGGAGCCGGCCCGGTGTGTTTTGCAGGAGTAAATCTTCCTAACGAGCAGTGGATAAGGGAAAAATATGGCTCTAAAAATTTCTATATTTCAAATACTACGTATGCTTCCAGAACTTGCTTTGCAGATAGGTTATTCAAAGAATTCCTGGATTCTGATGAGGATATTAAACTAATGGCTGAATCCTTCAAGGCGCGCGGGCCGATAATGGTGACGCTTCATGAAGTAGTCGGGCATGGATCCGGAAAAGTCAATCCTAAGCTAAAAGGGGATCCTAAAGATCATTTGCTTGAATATTACTCGACGCTCGAAGAAGCGCGCGCAGAGCTATGCGCTTTGTATCATGTATGGAATAAAAAACTCATAAAAGACGGAGTAATCACAGAAACTGATGCAAAAGCAGCATGCCTTGATTATGTGTTTAGCTATCTTACTCAAATGAGAAGATATCCTGGCGAAGATATGATACATGAAGATCATGAAAGGGCTCGCAGCCTGATTGTATTATATCTTATTGAAAAAGGATCATGCTCTTTGTATAAGAAGAATGGCAAGACATATCCTAAAGTGAACGACTATGCTCTTATGAATAAACAAGTCGGCGATTTGCTCTCTGAAATAATGAGGATAAAAGGCGAAGGCGATTATCTTGCTGGAAAAAAACTTGTAGAGAAATACGGTATATATTTCGATCTTGCTTTAAGAGATGAAGTTGTAGCGAGAGTTAAAAAGATTGATTATCCTAAACGCTACGCGTATGTGATGTATAAGTCCGAACTTGTTACTGATGGCAAAACTGGGAAGATTGTGGACGTAAAAATAAGGCCTTATTCCTCTATTCTTGAGCAGGCTCAAGATATTAGGAAACTTTACGGATAATATTTGCCACTTGTTAATAAGAACAACGAGAACATTTTTAAATGCCTTTTATATTCTATAAGTATGATACCTAATACGCTAAAAGATCTTGCAAAATTATTGAACGACAAAGGCCCTAATTTAACTTTATCAATTTATTCTCCGGAAAAAGAGACAAATATAGCCACGATTAATACTCCGCAAAATACTAAAGAATTGATTTCACGGCTTGATTATTTATCGGATTTATTCCATGATAATGGAGAATTTAATCCTTATAGCAAAATTGCAGAAACTTATGCAGTCAGCCTAAATCTTGATAAAAAGCATGCGCAATCGTTTAAATTATTTGATCTTATAACTAGAGACGTTCTATCTCCTAAGGATTTTAAGCCAAAGGTATTATATAATTTATTTAACTTTTCAAATTTTTCAGAACCTGGCAAAATTTTATTGCCTGTTAAAAATTTGTTCGGAAATATTGGTTTTGAGGGTGCATATCAGTTTGCATGTGCTTGCTATTACACTCAAAATAAATCAAAATCAAAAGACTTGCTTCAAATGATTGCTGATTTGCCAGAAGAATATGAAGGCGGATTAAGACTGCTCGAATTAAGGGCAAATTCAACATATATACTTTCAAAAAGATATGGCATTGCAAAATATCAACCAGAAGCAGAAAAATGGAAAAATGAATTCTTTAAAAAAATCGGGGAAAACGTTTCTAATAATTAATCAAGAAAATGAACAAACCAAAAATAGTCGCAACAGCTTCGCATACTGGCGGAATTAATGCTATAACTAATGTAGTTAAATCAATGAAAAAAGATGGACTTGAAGTTGCTGTCATAAATTCAAATCCTGATTTTTCTCCTGTATTTCAAAGAAATAATTTGGAATACGACTTATTAGAATCTTATAACATAAATGACTCTTCAATTGATTCAGCAAACAAATTAATCTCAACATTAAATCCCGGAGATATTAAATTAATCCTTCTCGGCCAAGCATGCCAGAGCGAAAAAAACAAAAATATTTTAGAACAATCTTTGGCAATTGCAGCACGAGAATACAATATACCTACGCTTTCTGTAAGCGACTTCTGGACCAATAGGCCGCAATATTTTTCTGATATCTTTGATGAAGAAAATGGGAAATTTAAATTCCTGACGACAAAAATTGCAATACTTGATCCTATACAAGAAGGAATTCTGCTAAAACAAGGATTCCCTAAAGATAAATTAGAAATAACAGGAAACCCTTATTTTGATAATTATAAAAATATGACTGAGGAATTATTTGCATGGAAAAAATATGAAATCATGCAAAAATTAAATATCTCCCGCGATGATAAAGTTGTTTTGTTTGCTTCTCAGCCAATAGAAAAATATCATGGAAGTAGTTCTAAGAATAAAGATTTCCTGGGCTATACTCAATTTTCAGTGCTTGCAAATATTGCAGATGTTATTGATAATTTAAATGATATGCTAGAAACTCCTAAAACAAAATTACTTGTGAAACTTCATCGTGAAGAAAATCTGGAAGATTTTTCAATAAAAAACAAATGCGTAGAGTTTATTGACAAGGATTTTAATCTTATTGATGCAATGCTTGTTTCTGATGTTGTAACTAGCATGTATTCTACTGTTCTTGTAGAATCAACTTTTCTTGATAAACCAAGTTTAAGCATTCAAACAGGTTTTTTTAAACAAGAAGATTTGCTGCCTACTAATGATTTAGGAATAACTGTTCCGGTTTATAGCAATAAGAATCTTAGAGAAACATTGAAAAAATCATTATTTAATAAAAATTATCAAAAGCATCTCAAAGATGGAAGAGATAAACTTGTAAATGACGGCCTTGCAACACAAAGAGTAAAAGATCTTGCTTATAGGATGATGAAAAATTAACTGGTGATAGAATGTCTAAAATTATTGAATTATACGAAAATTCTGATGAGGCAGTATTGCATGCATATAAGAATATGCAATCTACTTCCCAATCATTCATACCTCAGTTGAATGCTCCTGAAGTGTTAAAAGATTCTTTGCTTGAGACTATTTTGACATTCAATTATTTATGGATAGTCCAAAAACGACATGATAAAGGCATAATTTTGGGAGAGGTAGGCGGAATAATTCCTACAAAAAAAGACACTGGAAAACGCGTTATTGCTTTTGCTGAACGAAGCGTTGCAAAAATCAACTATGTGGCGCTAAAATTAAATTCTTCTCCTAATGAATCCATTTTATCTGAAATAGAAAAAACATTAGAAAGAAAAATAATCAACGATGACTTCTTAACTATTGCTGACGGAACAAGCAATTTCATGCATTATGATTTCACAGCCAGGATTGAAAAAGACAACATCCTGGATATCTTGAGGCCAGATCCTTACCTTCTATTATCTAAACAAGGCTATACTGTAGTAACTGATAATCATCTAGATTCAGAAAAATATGTATTTAATTTGCCTAAAAATTTCGCGCTCCTGGAGAAAATACTATCTTATGATAACTATGATAGCAAACTAAATTTTATCCGGCAAAACCGCTCGATGATAGTCCCTTCGGATTTCATAGCAGGATTCAACGTACTGTATAAAGACGATGCGTTATTTCTCTCGCCGCTCATCAGCGAATCTGAGTCTGAAAAAAATAAAGAGTATTTCAAATCAAAAGGAATATCTCCAAAGCCATCTTTGATTGAAGAATTTGGCATTGCTTATGGGACGGATCGCATAAGTCTTCTAAAGAACTTCTTAGATTAACTTTATAAATGTCCCAAAGTTTCGTTTAACTTAGCTTAT
>DASPMU010000021.1:0-2048 GCA_035626895.1 Alphaproteobacteria bacterium | reverse complement strand
ATATAATTTCCTTATATTCAAAAGAAGTCATGAATGTCGGCATTGCAGAGATGGATGACATTTATTTTGAACACGCTGATGCAAAAATATCGGCTGAAGAAATACTTAAGATGTATGAATACAAGACTGCACATTATACTTTTAGTCTTCCATTGATTCTAGGAGCATTGATCTCAGGAAAATCTGAAATTATAGATTCTCTATATAATATAGGAGAATCTTTGGGCGTCATCTATCAGATACGTGATGATGATCTGGGAATATTCGGAGACGATAAATTAGGGAAAAGCCTTGGCATAGATATAAAATCGAACAAAAAGACACTTCATAGGCAATATTTATTTGATTTGGCGAAAGATCCTCAGGATAAAGAATTTTTGGAAAATATTTTCGGAAATGAAAATTTAGATAGTGAAGATATTGCTGATATCCAGGGTCTGATTAAAAAATACTGTGTCGATAAATTGATCTTGGAAAAAATAAATTTCTACGAAGAAAGAGCAAACAAAATGATTGAAGGATTAGATTGCAATGAACATTACAAAGGTCTTTTGCATGAAATTTTGATGTATGTAAATTCTAGAACTAAATGATTATTTTTCTTGCTTTACACCGTATTGTTCTCTTAAAGTGTAACTCTTGACAAGATTATTGTATATTCTTCCTATTACTGAAGTATCTCCTTCATTTTTTTCTACTAGCTCGCTTAGGTCTTGTTCTTGTCCTTTCCTGAATTTCAAATGATATTTTATTAGTTCTTGTTTTTTGCCATCGATCTGATTGAATGCATTCCTGTCGAATAACTCCGATCGTTTCAAAAATTTATGTTGATCTTCAGATAATGCTTTTGGTCTTTTAGTTTTTTGAGGCTTGAATCCCCTATTTCCATAAATGCTTCTTTCGACGTGGAATTCAAGGTCTGTTACTTTTTTAGTATTTTTGTTTCTCTCGTATTCTATTATTCCTTTACTGTAGAGTTCTGTGAATTGTTCTTCGGGTTCGACTCCTATTGCGTTGCAATATATCATGTATTCTAATGCATTGCCGCTATGAGCTGCTTTTCTTCTTTGAGTGTCGATAGAGCTGACTTTATCTTGATTGTAGAATTTATTTTCAGGTTTTTTTTCGTATTCTGTTTTCGGCCTTTTAGCCATGCTTGGCGCCAGAATATTTTCTTCTGCTTCTCTCATGATGATATTAGGACGAGCGTATTTATAAAGGTTTCGTTTGTAGTCACTTTATAGTAACAATATAACTAAGTCTTAAATTTAACAAAGCTTTTATATTAAATTTGATACTCTTTAATATGGAGCGAGATAATTTAGAGGACATTTTCATCAAAGCTTCAACAAGGAATAGTGATTTGTATATTCTTGGGTTCAAGGTGGCTAATTTCTGGGACTTAGGAATGACTTCCAAAGAGATTTACGATAAAAACCTTGAGAGTGGAATAATTGCTTTCAAAGAATATTTGATAGGACCAAAGAGGGAGATGTGGGTAACTGCAGAAAACCTTGAGCAAACATTGTATCATACAAATACATGTAAAACTTATTTAGAGGCAGATAATGCAATAGCACGAATGACAAACAATTACGTTGAGAAGCCTCCTTTCATGTCTGGTTGGAATAAATTATACTTTGATCTTTTGGATGAGAAAGATAAGACCTATCATGTATATGTAAAATAACTTATTTTTTCAATCATCAACAGTAAATAACGTAGAATCATGCACGTCAAACAGCCCTATTCTTGCTCCAGCATCGAGCCATCCGTGCGCGTAATTTAATGCTGCAAATGCCAGCACATAATCATTGTTCTTCTTGAAATGCTGCGCGTCGCTGTAATATCTAGACGCCATGTCGTAGAAATCTTTTGCCTTTTTTATCTCGTGTTTATTCATTGCATCCTTGCAGATCTTAAGCGCCCTGCCTGTTACATCAAAATATTTATCGAGTTTTTCGATTGTTACTTTGTCATTGAGGCTTTTCATTTTATTAGAATTATTGCTTCATTTAAATTCTTATTCAATATTTAATTCTTTTTTA
>DASPMU010000020.1:0-41571 GCA_035626895.1 Alphaproteobacteria bacterium | reverse complement strand
CCATTTATATTTACTTAGAAGCTTAAGATAGATTTTCCAATTCCTTGCGTATAATACTTTTTCCTCACCCATTTTAATCTAAATATAGCAATTCTGCTTATAATGTTTTCTATTTACCTTCTCGGTTAATTTACGCTTTGCGCGGGGCGTAATACTTATAAATAATTGGTATATTCATTATATGTAATGAAACTTAGCCAGAGGATCATACTTACTTTCTCTTTGGTTGCCGGCTTTGCTTCAACAATGCAGCTCATTACTCATAATTCTATTTCAAATTATGTTAAAAGCGATCTTACAAAAATCATGAGAAAACAAGAGGAAAAATTAGGCATAATTCATGAAGGCATGCCCGATGTTGGATATTATTCTTCAATTTTTGATAAGGATGTAGTAGGAACTTATAATTCAAAAAGAGATTTTGTCAACATAGATGTCTTAAAAGTCAACGTATCTGGCAATAATGATGTTAAATATGTTTATTCAGATAACCGGCAAAATATTGATGAACTTTTGAATCATGAGCTTGGCCATTTTTATGTTGATAAGCTTAGCGAACGAATATACGGTCGTGATTGGCCAAAATATTCTAATTTAGAAGAGCTTGATGATGTAATTAGACTAAAACTCATAAGCGAAGGAATAGCCGAATACTTTGAGAATGTGATGATGAATGAAAATTTAAATGCTATTCCCTACTGGCCAAAAAAAGAATATTTATTCATAAAAGAAGGAAATAACCCACTTTTATATAAAACAGGATTTCATATTGTTAATCCAATAATTAATATATACCGTACTAAAGGAATTGAATATTTGATTCTAAATATTCCTAAACGAGAGGAGCTTGATGATTTGCACGGGTATCAAGAAAGAATATTATCTGAGCTTCATGTTTTATACGGCCCTAAGCCCATTCCTAAGCTAGCCTTAAATCCAAAATAATCAAAATTGTTCCTTATAGAATGCTTCAACTTGCGAAATTGTGCTTGCTTCATCAGGCCTTCTGTCTGATCGCATGCGAACTAATCTTGGGAATCTTAACGCGTACCCCGAACTGTAACTTGGGCTTTTCTGTATTTCCTCAAATTTAAGTTCAACAACTATCTGAGGGCTTATCTCTACCTCACGGCCGTCTTCATTTGTGATGAATGGTTTTAATGCATCAGTTAGTTCCTGAAATGATACGCCATCAACATTTGTTTCTTCATCTTTCTTTTCCTTGATTCCCGTTCCG
The DNA here is from genome assembly GCA_035626895.1 of Alphaproteobacteria bacterium. GTDB lineage: Archaea > Nanobdellota > Nanobdellia > Woesearchaeales > UBA9642 > UBA9642. Next base: position 40,334 of record DASPMU010000020.1, on the reverse strand, counting down.
AATTTTCCAATTTCTAAATACTCATCAGTGTCAGAATCGTAAATTGCAACAGTATAACTTGTAAGCCAGCCTGCTCTTTTTCCTTCTCCCCATTCTGCCTTTACAATCACAACATCAAGAGTTTCCATTGTCGGCTTGAGTTTCACCATGTATCCTACGCGAGATCCTGGCTTGTATGGCGCTCCAAGCGATTTGAACATAACGCCTTCATTGCCTGCATCAAGGCTTTGCTTGTAGAATTTCTCTGCATCATTTTCATTATCAGTGATGATTGCCTGCGCAATTCTTATGTGCAAAGGCTTCTCAACAACTATTTTTTCTATTATTTTCCTGCGCTCTTGGAAAGGCATCTTGATTAAGGATTCTCCTTCATAATAAATTATGTCAAAGATGTTTAATTCAACAGGAAGATCTTTTGCAAGTTGCTCAATATCATACTTCCTTTTGATTCTTTGAGAAATATTCTGGAATGCGACATATTTTTTTGTCTTAGGATCATATCCTACTGCTTCGCCATCAATCATGCAGCTCTCTGCTTTGACATTCTTTCGAACTAACTCAACAACTTCTGGGAATTGATTGCTGACATTCTCAAGTCTTCTTGTATGAAGTGTCACAACATCTCCTTGCTTTCCTATGAGCATTCTAAATCCATCATACTTGTATTCCAATGCTGCAGGCTTTCCAACAATCTCGAATGCTTCCTTTGTATCCTTGGCTTTCTGCGCAAGCATGACTTTGACTGGCTTATTTGCATTAAGAGTTAATTTTCCAAGGGCATCGATTCCTTCTTCCATTATTATCTGGGCGACTATTGCATAATCTGTTGTCATGTCATATGCTTCCTGGATTTGGTTTCTGATTTTTGCTAATTCTGATTCAGCTCCAAAAGATGGATCTTTGCTGTTTAGATCTAAAGTGCCGCCTGTCTTTTCATAGTATGCAATAGCGATTGCGTCACGAAGTGTTCCTTCTCCAAGTCCTACGCGCAAATCTTCAAGCAAAGTCCTGATGATGTATTTTGCTTCAATCGGTTTTGCGCTTGTCAATAACTCTGCGATTGTTTTAAGTTTGATATCTGTGCTTCCAGTTCCTTCAATTGTTGCAAGTTTCTGGATGTTTTTGAAAACTTTATCTACTGTTAATTCTTCGCTGAAAAGAGAATGCTGTTTTTTCTTCTTGACAAGTTCTTCAGTTGTCAGGCCAAGATCGCCAGTATGTTTCCATGATTTCTCAATATCAGAAAGATCAATTCCTGTTGCAACATTTAACGCCTTGACAACTAGTTTTGATGCAATTCCAATCTTTCTCTCATCTGCCTTTGGAAAAACTAAGCCTTGAACTAGAAGCATCACTTTATCTATTTCTTTTTTCGGGCAATTCTTTAAGAATTCTGATAGGAATTGCGTTTTTTCTAATCTTTTGCTTGTACTTTCAAGCTTTCCATACAAGTGAGCCAGCTCAATATATTCCATGATTTAGAAACGGAAAGATGTTTTATAAGGGTTATGGTTTTAGAAATGTAATTACTATAGAGTTACTAAATAAATAAAATTTATAAATATTCAGATGTTTGCACTAAAATGATCGAGAAAGTCCAAGATTATGTAATATCCTTTGAAAATATTCTTAAACTATTAGAATCGGAAAAACTTCCTGATGGATCTTGGATAAATCATCTCTGTAATGATTTTGATACAAATTATTCATATCCTGATCTTAGTGAACCTGCAAAGCATGACGAATTTCAAAAATTTAAAAATCAGATTGTATTTGATTTGGGTGCAGGCAGCAGTCCTCAAACAGCCTACAAATTAATGAATACTGTTGGTGCCAAAGGATATATTGGTGTTGAACCTTTTAATTTCCATAGGGCCAAATATAATTTAGAATGGATTATGGATTCCCTAAAAAAAGAAAATGGTGCTATAATTCCTGCATCTATAATATCTTCAGACATGAAGTCAGTTCTTAAAAAAATACCTGATAATTCTGTAAGCTTCATAACTTCCGGTATAGATGATTGCATTATTACAAATAATTTGTATTTTAGAGAGTGTGCAGATTTAATCGCAGAAAAACTGCATCGGGACGGGATACACATTGATAATTTTTCTTATTTTAATCATATTGCTTGGAGTAACGCTTCTCTTCATGTACGGCCTCTGGCTGACTATCTTTATGCAATAACAAAAAAATAAACCAAAATTTTATAAATTCTCAGAATTCCCTTAATTAATACTTAAAAAGGGGCGAAGACAGTTGAGGGGTTGCGTGTGGGTCTTTACGATAATTTACTAAGAGGCGGCGAGTCTTTATTCAAGAACGAATATGCCTTAGATTATACTTTCTTGCCAAAATCTGTTCCTTTCAGGACGCAGCAGCAGATGTATCTTGCTTCTTGCATCAAGCCATTACTTATGGAACATAATGGGCGAAATGTCCTGGTCCATGGCCCGCCAGGCGTTGGAAAGACTGCAGCATTGAAGCATTTATTAACTGAACTTGAAGAATCTGACGAGTTCGCAGACAAATTAACTTTAGTTTATGTAAATTGCTGGCATAAAAATACTACTTACAAAGTTGTATTGGAATTATGCGACCAAGTAGGATACGCATTTGTCCAAAACAAAAATACTGAAGATTTGTTCAATATCGTAACACAAATTTTAAACAAGAAAGGAGCTGTAATCGTATTTGATGAAATTGACAAGGCAGAAGATACTGATTTCTTATACATATTATCTGAGAAAGTCTTCAAGAAAACAATGTTCTTAATCACTAATTACAAATCATGGCTTCTCGAACTCGACGATAGAATCAGAAGCAGGATGATGCTTGACCAAGTTGAATTCCCTAATTATTCCCAGGAAGAAATTTTCGGGATCTTGAAAGAAAGAATGCCTTACGCGTACAACGATCCAGCATGCGTTCCTGATAGTTCAATAACTATTATTGCAAAGAAAGCTGCAGAATTAAAAGATGTAAGAATAGGGCTATTCTTGATGCGAGAATCGACTGTTCTTGCTGAAGAAGTTGCAAGCAAGATTGTAAAAGAAGAATTCGTGCTAAAGGCAATTTCAAAGATAGATCAGTTCAGCATAAAAAATGTTGATGAACTCGACGATGAATCAAAGCTCATACTCAGGATAGTCAAAGAATTCAGCGGAAAGAAAATCGGAGATCTGTTCAAGACTTACGAGAAATCCGGCGGAAAATCTTCCTACAAGACTTTCCAGAGAAAAATAGTCAAATTAGAAGAAGGAAAGTTCATCTCTCTTGAGAGGACTCATTCTGGCGGCAATACTACTATTGTCAATAACAAGAAATTGACTGAATACTGACCTTCTACTTCTAATATCAAAACCTTTTTATTTGATCTTATTTATCCATTATTAAGCTTAAATCAGGTCAAAGACAAATGTACGATGACAATAATGGATTAAAGTACGGCTTATGCGGGCCGATGTTTTTCGAGGCTAAAAATAATCATACCTTGAGACAATTATATATCGATACAATTTCTGAGCGAAATAATATTGATATAAAAAAAATTCTTCCCTGCGTCCGGAAAATAACTTATGTTCATGATTATAAGATGGTTTACGGTATAAAAAAACCGATATTCTTTGAATTACAAAAATCTTTGTTCTCTAAAGGTTCTCCTTTTAATAAAGGTCTTGAGATACAGCTATTCCGCCCATGTTTTGAGAACAATGCTTTCGAATACGAAGCTGATTTTCTTCACAATTTGTTCAATAGGGCAGGATATGACGCATATGAAACCTATAATGAATCTCCTGTAAAAACAAAATTTATTGATTTATTTGCTGACGAATTCGGAGCAAAGCTTCAAGGCTTAATGGATGATCTTAGGGTTGAAACTTATGCCTTATCGGCGATAGGAAATCTCAATGGCTTTCAATATAAGATGCTTCTTGAGAATCTTGTTTCTTATAGGAAAAAATTGGCAAAAGATCATCTAAGAACATATCATAACTTTAACGAGAAATCTCTCGAAGAAATATTTGAAAAAAATAGCCCTGCATTAGGGAAAGCTATTTTAATTCTTGATAACGAAACTGAAAAATCATCCGGACTTGATTCCAATCCATATCTAAGAATAGCTAAATGACGCTTGCAATAATTCCCAAACAAGAGAAAGAATATTCGCCATTTGAAAAAGCCAAGTTTTTTGCAGACTCGCAGTTTCGCAAAGATTATATTTCTGAACTTAATTGGGCAAATTATTTGCCTTTTGTCGAGGAGATATATTATTATTCTTCAAAAAAGCAGCAAAATCTAATGACTAAGATCTACCAGCAAGATAGCGAGATTGTGGGTTCACATTTATACATAAAAATATTTCCTGCCGCATTCGACTATGATTTCATAGAGAAGGAAGAAGATTTCTTGCACAACTTGTATAATTATGTCGGTTATGTGGCAAAAGAAAGAAAGATAATGAGTTTCGGCAAATTTCCGGAGATTTATCCTTATTGGGCTTTGAGATATAGGAAAGATTTAGATGAAAGCGATGCATTCCTTCATTCTATTGCTGGCTATCATCGATCTCTTAATTATGCACTTTCTACACTTTCAGAAAAAAATAGCGAAAAATATATTGAATATCTGTCTGGCAATCAAGAACGGCTTGAGGATTTCATTGAGCATAATTTGCAGAAAAAAAGAATAAGAAAACACTTAAGCTTTAATCCTCCATTGTTCGTAGATCCGATATATTCTCCATGAAAAGCTGACTGAAATTTGTGCTTAATTGTGCTCCACTAGACGCACTGGACATGAGGAAATAGGGTATTTAAATAAATCGTTCTATAATATATTTATTGAGTTAAAATTGACGGAAGTCGAATTGTTGTGTGCATGGAGGAAAAAATGGTGTTTGATAACTACGTAACGGAGCAGGTATTTATTTTTGATGATGAAGGATTTGTTGATGGCTTATTCCACTGCCAATTCAATGCTAATATAAATCCTAATCGAGCTTAAGTCTGGGGTGAAAAAAATGAAAAAAAACATGGCACACGGAAGAAATATTATGAATGGAAGAAGCAGGATTGTTGACTTGCTTGAAAAATATGAAGAGAATGACTTTTTTCATGACCGAGCAGGTTATCTTGAGAATAGCCGCCTGAATATCCGCGATGAAATAATCGCATAAATTTTTTACTTCTTACTTTATTACTCTAATGTTCTTTTTCTATGTTCTTTATATATTATTCATCAACTTTTTAAACATGCGATCGTGTTGTAAATTATGAAAATTGTAAATTTCGACGAGTATAATCTGAATAAAAAAACACTGCTTGCAAATATTCCTAAAAGCGTATTTATTTATCCTACAGATACAATATATGGGATAGGATGCAACGCTCTCGATGAAAAACTTGTTGCAAGGCTTAGAAAAATAAAAAATACAGAAAAACCATTGTCAGTTATAGCCCCTACAAAAGAATGGATATCTAATAATTGCGTCATAACTGAAGAAGCGGAAGGTTGGCTAAAAAAACTTCCAGGGCCTTATACTCTCATATTGAAATTAAAGAATCCAAAGGCTGTTGCAAAAAATGTCTACAATAATTCTGAAATGACTCTTGGCGTTAGAATGCCTGACAATTGGTTTTTAGAAGTTGCAAAGTCTGCCAGAATTCCAATAATTACTACAAGCGCAAATATTTCTGGAGAAAACTTCATGACTTCAATAGATGATCTCGATCAAAAAATAAGTGGCAGTGTAGATTATGTATTTTATGATGGTGACAAGAAAAAAGGAACTCCCTCGACTATAATAAATCTTGCTGGCGCTGAAATAATAATACAGAAAAGACTCGGCCCTAATTCAAAGAGCAAGAAGAATGCCTCTAAGAAATTAAAATTTCCTTCTAAAGAAATTGATTCATTAAAAAGGTAAAATTAAAAAACATGAAAAATTACCTAAGAAATATTTACATAACTAATATTAATGCTTAAACTAATGATGTGATCTTTATGAAAATATTATCAGCTGGAGATTTGCATGGAGATAGCGGCCTTGCCAAAAGGCTTGCAGATAAAGCGCTAAAGGAAGATGTAGATCTTGTCATATTGTGCGGAGATCTTACTCACGCTGATGAAAAAACAGATAACATAATTGGCCCATTTCTAAAAAATGGACGAAATGTTGTCTTAGTTCCTGGAAATCATGAAAGCCTTGCAACAGCGGATTTCTTGGCAGAATTCTACGATGTAAAGAATCTTCATGGCTACGGCATAAAAATACTTGATAAAAAAACAAAATCAAAATCAGGAAAAAATGAAGATAAGAATTATGTAGGACTCTTCGGATGCTCCGGCGTAAATATCGGGATTCATCAGATAGAAGATAAAGAAGCATATGATCTTTTGATGAGAGGGCATCACTATGTCAAGGACGCAAACTTCAAGATAATGGTAAGCCATGTTCATCCGGCAGGAACAAAGATGGAAAAATTTACTCAATTCTTTGAGGGAAGCAAAGCTCTTAGAAGAGCAATAGATAAATTGCAGCCAGACATCATGCTATGTTCTCATGTTCATGAGGCCGAAGGCCTGGAAGAAAAAATAGGAAAAACTCGGGTTATAAATGTCGGCGCTAAAGGAAAAATATTTGAGATATAAATTCTAAAATGGTTTATCTTCTACCAAGAATTATCTCCGCTCATTAAATTTCTGATTATTTTTTTACTGATGGGATTATATCCTTTGACATGAAGATCTATGCTTTTGTTGAAATTATATCTAGCTCTTGCTTCAGAATAGCTATCCTGGATTTTTTCATATTCCTCATTTATTGTATCAAGGCCTAAAATATTATTTTTAATGAATTCTGCGCGTTTTCTTATTGCGCGCGGCACATTTCCATCAACAACCGGTATTATTGGGACTCTTATTGGTTCATATCCCTTGCGCTTATATGCTTCAATTATGCAATCATGCATTCTTTGAGCTTCTTCTTCGCTGTCTTCAAGTCTTAGTCCGTCATTAATCAATGGAAGCCTATCCAGGACGAATACTTTATGATATCTTTTCAATGGCTCGCCATTATAATTTGTAGGCGTTTTCTGGTATTTTTTTGGAACACGGCCGTATCTATGAAGGCAATATCCGTCTATATCAATCAGGCTCCTGTCCATGAAATGCATTGATAAATCTCTGCTGTCTGCGTAACTTTCTTTTTCGATCATTTGCGCATATATTTCTGATTCAAGGATGTTGAATTGTCTATTTGAGAGTTTTTTATTCTGCCAATTTTTTTCTGCTATTATTTGTCTTGCAACTTCATCTATTGTATCATGGCCTCTTTTCTTGAAGTATTCTATCACGCTGGTTTTTCCGCAACTCGGTCCGCCTGTTAATACTATCTTCATATCAATCACCTTTATACTTTTATTTAAAATTTTAATGATTATTTCGCTTCTATCCATCCGCTGTCGATGTCTGGATTTGTATCGATGAATACGCATTCCATCTCCATCAATGCATCCGGGAATTGCTTTTTTATTTTCCTGAATTCTTCTACATATTGCTGCTTTGAAAATTCGAGATCTGAATATTTTCTGTTGCTAAGGAACCATTTCTCATTATTCTCGTCTGAATTCAGCATGCTTCTGCTCGCGTAAAGGCCAGTGTGTTTTTCTATTTCCAAAACTTGCCATCTCTTGCTGCTTGGTATTTTTATTTTGGTGTGGCATTCAGTATATACAGGAACTGAATTTGTTATTTCAAAACTTACATCATTCATTTTTTCATTCAATGCTCCTTCGAGCTTTATTCTCGTAATTCCAAATCCATTTTCCTTGACTTCTCTTTTTATTTCCTCGACGATTAAATTGACTTCCTTTGCGCTTGAAGGGAAATTTTTCGTGCACATTAGCTGCACGGGATGCTTGCCTTTTGTCAAAAAAATGAGGATGGGTTTCATTTCCATTTTCTCGCATAACTTTGACCATCTGTCAACTTCAAAAGAATTAACCGTCACATGCAATTCAAACATCATACCAATCGCCTCCAGCTATCTGCGTTTCGAATTCAATTTATCCTAGAGTTGTATTTTACTTGTATTTTTCTGATCTTTTTTTGTCCACATAGTTGTATGTCGATTTTTTAGCAAAATTTATAATGCCTTTCGCAAATAATCTAATATGCTCGACGGTAATGTTGTAAAAAAAATAGAATCATTTGTTTATTCCAAGCCAAGAAGCATGGATGAAATAGCAAAACACATCGGCAAGAATTGGCGAACTGCAGACAGGTATGTTTCTGAGATGGAAAAAGATTTCGGGACAGTTTCTACAAGAATATTCAGGGAAGGATCCCGGGGGGCATTGAAGATAGTCTTCTGGAGCAGCGTCGAAAAATTCAATAAATCCGTGTTCCAGGAAAAACTTGAGGAAGAAATCCTGACTCGCAGAAGAAAGGAAGATTTCTCATCTTTTGAAATATTCCAGTATGTTCCCGACGATAAAAAAATAGTCTATGTAGAATCTGCAAAAAATGAAAATGATACTGACTTAGACGTCGTGACTGAGATACTCAAAAGCACAAAAAAACAGCTTCTCATGTTTTCAGGGAATCTTTCATTTGTAAATATTGGAAACAAGAAATCCAGCATACTAGAATCTGTCGAGGATTGCATAAAGCGCGGCGTAACAATCCGGATTATATGCAGGGTTGATCTTGCAGGGCAGGAAAATGTCCAGAAAATAATAAACTTGAACCATAAATACGGCAAGAATGTTGTCGAAATAAGGCATAGAGATCAGCCTCTGCGAGGATTCATATCTGACAATCAAGTAATCAGATTAAAAGAAGTCCAGGAACCGACTGGAAAAATAAACGAATTAAACAAAAGAGTTTTCATATTCTATACTATCAGGGATAAAGAATGGGCTGAATGGCTTTCAAGAATATTCTGGAAGATGTTTTCATCGTCACTCGATTCAGGAAAAAGGCTCGAAGAATTGAAGAAATTAAAGATCTGAGGTTAGTCTTTCTTGATGCGCTTCAATCCTTGGGGAGTGAGGCTTACTTTATAGGATGGCTTTCCATTTGAAGGATCCTTTTCTGTCTTTGTTATTTTCACAAAACCATCTTCTTCTAACGCTTTGCAATGCGACTTTATGGTGTTAGGGTTAGTGTCTATTTTTCTCTCTAGTTTGGAGTAGACCATGGGTTCTTCTTTTAATGCAAGAAGTATTTCTTTTCGTATTTCATAGCTTGCTCTTTTTGTCATACTACAATATTATAGTAACATTTAAATATATGTAACTCACAATATTGTAGTAAGCAGTTAAATCTAATAAATAGACCTGCTGCATATGACATTGCTTGATTGAATCGATTGAATAGATCTTTAGGAGGGGGCCAATATGGAAATAGACATATCTAAAATAAATTCTTTAGAACTAATCGATGAGGACACTCATTATTTGCGAAAAAGGATACGCATAACTGTCATTCTTAAGGATAAAGGACGCACACTTGAAATTGTTGTTTTGCCATCCAATAATTTTCAAAAGAGGTGATTTACTTAAGGAATTGATTTATTTTAATTTATTAGCCTTAAGAATTTCTAAATAATTATTTCATGAACTCTGTTCCTTCCAGCTCCAGTATTTGTTTCCAACAATTACATGGTCGAGAATTTGTATCCCTATTTCTTCTCCAATATTTGCCAATTTTTCTGTGATCGCAATATCTTCAGGAGATGGCGCTGGATCCCCTGAAGGATGATTGTGCACGAGAATTATTGCAGATGCGCTTTCTTTTATTGCATCTCGAAATATCTCCCTGGGATGAATTATCACGCTGTCAAGCGTTCCGATTGCTATTGTTTTTTCTTTAATTATGTCGTTTTTTGTATTAAGCATAAGGACTATGAAATTTTCTTGGTTAAGATTTTTCATTTTGTTCTTAAAATGTAAGAATACTTCTTTTGCATTTTTTATTTTTGATTTCTTGCCTGTCTTTATTCTTTTCTGTAGTTCAAATGCTGCAAGAAGCTGCATTGCTTTGATTTCTCCTATGCCGTGTATTGACCTGAGTTCATTTATAGATAGGTTTCCTATTTTATCAATAGGGTACTTTGCAAGAAGTTTTTGGCTTACTGAAATTATGCTTTCCTTTCTTGTTCCTTTCTGGAGTATTAATGCAAGAATCTCTGCATCTGACAATGCTCCAGTGCCCAGGCGTTTCATGCGTTCTCTTGGGCGATCATATGATGGTATGTCTTTTATATGCATGAAGGTATTTTTTCTTTGATCTTAATAATATTTTCCTGTCCATTTTCGTATTTTCTGCGGATATATGATGATTTCTTACTAAATAATTATTCATTCACTAATTATATAAGCCTGCAAATTCTGTTTGACTATGGCATTTAAAGATACTCCCGTAGTTGTTCTTTCGAGAATGACTTGGAAATACGGAAACAAGAAACTGATACTAAGTTATATAGTATTATTTTCTATAGCAAATATCATTGCCCTATTCCAGCCTCTTGTTATAGGATATATCCTAAATTCCATCCAGCAGACAGGTGTGACTGATCTTAATCTTACTTCCATAATACTTGCACTCTCGCTTCTTGTTGTCATGACTGTTGTCAATTGGGCTCTTCATGGCCCTGCAAGATATCTTGAAAGAAAGAATGCTTTCATAGCAGAGGCCAATTACAGGTCTTATCTTTTAAGAGGGGTCTTGATGATGCCTGCTGCTTGGCATGCGAGCAATCATTCTGGCGACGTTATAGATAAGATTCACATCGCAACGGACGCTTTGTATAAATACTCTGATTCTACATTTGATATAATTTCAGTAATAATAAGATTTGTGGGTTCATATATAGCCTTGATATATTTCAACATACATGCAAGCTATATTGTTTTCATATTATTCCTTTTGACTCTTGCAATAATAATTCATTACGACCGCAGGCTATTTCCTCATAATTTAGTGCTTATAAAAAATCAGAATGAACTCTCTGCAAAGATATATGATTCTATTGGAAATATCATGACTATAATAATAATGCGCGTCGAGAAAATAGTCTCAAACTCACTGTATCAAAAAATAACAAGCAAATTTAACACTTATAAGGAAAGCGTTAGAATAAATGAAGTCAAATGGTTTTTTGTGAGCATGTGCGGATCTTTAATGATGTTTATTGTCTTGCTTACTTATATTCTGATCGAACATTATGCCGGCAGGGAGATACTTGTAGGGACATTATTTATGCTGTATGGATATCTTGATAGGATCAATGGCGTATATTCCTATTTTGCAGCTAAATACAGCGATATTGCAAGGCTTTCAACGAACATGATAAATGCAGAAGAACTTGCCAAAAAATTTGCAGATAGGAAAGCTTCCGGCAGCAATTTGCCTTTGAAATGGAAAGAGATGCAATTAAAGTCCATGAATTTCTCTTATCATCCCGAGAAAGGAAAAGATCTTCACCTGAAAAAAATATCGATGAATATCAAGAAAGGGGAAAAGATTGCATTCATCGGGGCAAGCGGCAGCGGCAAGACAACGATGCTAAAAATAATAATCGATCTGTATACTCCCAATGATATTAATCTGTCTGTCGATTCAATGCCTCTTGAAGGGGGCTTTGGTGATATAAGCGAAAATATTCTGCTTATTCCGCAGGATCCTGAATTATTCAATACAACTATCTATGAAAATATTACGATGGGAAAGAATTATCATCGCAAATATGTAAAGAAGGCAGTTGACATAGCAAGATTTAGCGACGTAGTAAAAAGGCTTCCAAAAAGATATCAATCTTCCATAATGGAACGCGGAGTGAATCTTTCAGGAGGAGAAAAACAAAGGCTTGCCTTAGCAAGGGGAATACTCTTATTCAAAGATAAAGAAATACTCCTTCTTGATGAGCCGACTAGCAGCATTGATTCCAGAAACGAGATGGCAATATATGAAAATATTTTCAGGGAGTTCAAAAGCAAGACTGTAATCTCATCAATACACAGACTGCATCTTCTTCCACTATTTGATAAGATATATTATTTTGAGAAAGGGAGAATAATTGCCCACGGATCATTTTCAACCATGATGAATAATCTTAAATTCAAGAAAATGTGGAAGAAATACACATTGACGCATAAGACAAGTGCAAAAAAAGGTCTGCATCTTAATTGACTACTAAGACTATTATCCCTTAATAACACCCATTGGAACAAGTCTTGCGACCATGTTTCCGATCCCGATTCCGTGTGATACTCGGATAACTTCATCTATATCTTTGTACATCTGCGGAGCTTCTTCTGCAACTCCTTTGATTGAATTTGCCTTTACTTCAATTCCTCTTGCCTTAAGTTCGCTGACAATATCTGCTCCGTTCAAAGTTCTCATCGCTTCAGCTCTCGATCCTACTCGGCCTGCGCCATGAGCTGTACTTCCAAAACTGACTTCTTCAGCCTTCTTTGTTCCAACAAGCACGTAGCTTGCTGTTCCCATTGAACCCGGTATTATTATTGGCTGGCCGTATTTTCTATATGTCTCCGGGATTTCTTCCCTTCCAGGTCCGAAGCTTCTTGTAGCTCCTTTTCTATGAACGCATAATTTTCGCATCTCTCCATCAACCCTGTGCTTTTCGAATTTTCCGATATTGTGGCAGACATCATAGACTACATCGATATTATCCTGGCTTCCGTAGAATTTCTCGAAAGCATTTCTAACGTGATGCGTGATTAATTGCTTATTTGAGAACGCAAAGTTTGCTGCTGCGCCCATAGCTTTCAAATACTCCTGTCCTAAATCTGAATTTATCGGAGCATTGATTAATTCCCTATCAGGCAAATCTCCATAGCCATACTTCTGCTCCATCTTTAGAATATAATCTGATGCAACTTGATGCCCAAGGCCTCTTGAGCCGCAATGTATCATTACAACGACTTGGCCTTCATGATCTATTCCGAATGCTTTTGCAATCTCATGATCAAATATTTTATCTACTTTTTGAAGTTCAAGGAAATGATTTCCGGATCCGAGCGTTCCAAGCTGGGGAACTCCGCGAAGCAAGGCTTTTTCTGAAATTAAACTTGGATCTCCGTCAAGATGGCCGTTCTCTTCAGTTCTTTCAATATCTTCAAGTTTTCCATAGCCTTGTTCGATCATGTACCTTGCGCCTTTATTCATTGTTTCAAGAAGCTGGTCTTGAGTGAAATCAAGAACTCCTTTTCTTCCTGTTCCAACCGGGACTTTCTTGAACAACTCATTTAGAAGTTCAGTTTTATGTTTGTTAATTGTATCAGCATTAAAAGGTGTTCTTAATAATCTTACAGAACAATTTATGTCATAACCTATTCCGCCAGGGCTTATTATTCCTTCATCAATGTCAAAGGCTGCAACGCCTCCTATTGGAAAGCCGTATCCTTCATGGCAATCAGGCATAGCGATTGAATTCTGGACGATTCCTTTAAGGCAAGCAACATTCATTACTTGCTGGAAAGTCTTGTCAGTCTTGACTTTTGACATTAATGCATCTGATGAATATATGATTCCAGGAACATTCATGTTTCCTTGCTTTTCAATCTTCCATGTGAACTCATTGATTTTCTTAACTTCAACCATGGTTATCAGAATAGATAATTCTTTATAAATGTTTAGTGGATATTATTAATTGATCATTGCACTACAACTTCATGTAATTGTCCCGAGCTTCCACAATAGAAAAATAACTGGCCGTTAGAATTCATTATCTTCTGTGCCCGCCTCAGCTGCTTGAATGCCTTGTGCAGCCTTGGACTGCATTTAACTTCATACAAATCTGTCTTGCCATCTTTTATTCCGCATAGATCAATCTGTCCAAGCATTCTTTTCTTATTTGCAATGTTATAATCGAGAATTAGATAATCATACCTGTCTTCAACTTTCTTGTACAACTCAAGCACGTATCGATCGTGCTTGCTAGGCATCGAAGGTTTTGTTTTCAAAAAATATTACCTCAAAGGTAAATTCTTTTATACTTTTTTCTAGATGGAGTTATATATAAAATTTTTGTTTAAGCATAATTAGAGAATAAAATTAAAATTACTTATACAATCTATTATGGATCTGCATCATCTTGTCATAGACTTTTGATTTGTATTCATAGCCTATTCCGCTGTCAAAGTATAATGTTTTCGCGTCAAGATATTGTTTCTTTGCATCTTCAGCCTTTCCATTATCTAAAGAATATTCTGATTGCTGGAGCAGCTGGCTGATCTTTCTGATTGTAAGCTCTGGAGTTGTGAGCGGCCTTTCCGGCTTCTCTTTTGCCTTTGAAGAAGATGGCGCTTTTGGTATTGATGATGTTTCTTGCACAGTTGGAGCGTCAGGGATAGATCCAGCTGGCGGCGTTCCAATTTTTATTGGAGGATTTTGCAATGGCGCTTCTTGTTCGTAGGAAGTTATGCTTCCATGTCTCTTGTAATGATGTCTCCATAGATTCTCTTGTTTTGTTTCGCTTATCTTTCTATATATTAGAGTGCCGCCAACACTTAACGTTATTAGCAGCAAGACACTTGTTATCATTAGTACTGCAAGTATTTGAGTTTCTTTGGACATTGTTGATATATATTCTTTTGAAATATCGTATGCATTTGAAATGCTTTTTCCAATTTTTGCCGTGAAGCTCTCGCTTGATGCTTGTATAACTTCAGTCTTTTCAGATTCAATTGGCGTTATTTCCGCTTTAGGATCTGTCTTGTTTTCAGTTTCATTCTTCTTTATTTCAGTAATAATTGGTTTTATTTCAGGAAGTATCGGGCTTCCTACTGCAAGCAAGTCATTTGCATAAATTTTTACGCTATAATAAGTATAATTAGTGTTATTTGACTGATTGATTAATGTAGCTTGTATTGGGATCCATTTGTTGGAATCTTCATCAAACCTATATACTGTAAGATTTGTCTTGTTTATGCTATTATTTAGTAGCCATTCATCTTCGATTTTGAATGTTATGCTAATTGATTCATATTGGCCTTCTTCTATATCTGCATCTATTGTTATAAATTTATAGACTTCTGCATTCAAGTCTTCTTCTGTAGGGTTGGTTTCGGCTGCCTTTACTTGAAGAACTTGGGCCTGGCTATTGTTGCTATAATTTATATCCATGACAATCTCAGTAACAGGCACTCCTTCTTTCGATATTGAAACTGTCCTGTTTCCTTCCACTAGATTGAACCAAACTCTGCTATATGTGACTTCATCACTTTCTTCTGTAGTTATTGGAGTTTGCGAACTGCTTGAGCTTCCACTAGATCCGCTTCCAGATCCGCCGCCTCCACCTCCTCCGCCACCAGAGCCGCCGCCTGATTCTGCAACTGTTGTATTGATGCTAAAGTTGAATCCGAGTGTTAAATTAGAATTTCCTGCTAGATCAAATGATGTTATATTATATAGATAAGTTCCATCAGTTAAATTCAATGTCATTACTGCATTTGCCGAAGTATATGTTGATGTATTCACAAGGATTCCTGTTGCATTGAAAGTTCTTATTGTGAAATTAGCAAAATTAGTATCGTTAATTGAAATATTTATGCTGATATTGCTAGTATTAAATGCATGTCCATTTGATGGAGAATTGACTGTCGGAACTGGAGAGATTGTATCAACTGTAATGATTCTTGTCTGCGTTGTATTGCTGTTTGCTGCAAGATCTGTTATTGTTGCATTGAAATAATATATTCCATCAGTTAAGTTATAGATGAGTGCTAAGTTAGGCGTAGTGTTTGTAATATTGTAAACTAATCCTGAAGAATTATATACTTTTATAGTGATATTTGCAAAATTCGTATCCGATCCATTGACTTCTACCGAAGGATAGTTAGTAGTTACGTAACTTCCATTAGCTACTGTTGATCCGATGTATTGTATTAATGGATTAGTTATATCTATTGTTAATGGGATACTGCTGCTATTATAATTGCCGTTTTCATCAACTGCAAAGAAAGTCACATTATAATCTCCTGTTGTAATTGAGCCGTTTATATACGTGAATGTCAAGTTGTCAGTCGTATTCATTGTCATGTTAGCGCCGTTTTGGAAATTGACAACTGCAGTTCCTACTTTGCTTATTGTTATGTTTAATGTGATATTTGTTGAATTATAATATCTCGAAGGAGGATTTACTACTGTGATTCTTGGAGCTCCGCTGTTGTTTATTATTATGCTCTGGACAACTGTCGTATTAGAATTTCCTGCCCTGTCATATACTGTTGTGTTGTAATAATATGTCCCATCGCCCTGCAAAGTAATATTCCAGCTGATATTTGCAGATGATGAGACTGTAGTGTTCATTATAGTAGTTGAATTATATATTCTTATAGTTACATTCTTGAAATTCATATCTCCGCTAGTCACGTTTATTAGTAAGTGGTTCCTATTGACTGTTGTGCCGTTTGCATCTCCTCCTGTTGAAGAATACAATACATAAGGAGTGGATGTGTCGATGAAGAATCTTCTATCATCTGTCGCAAGATTATTTATGCTGTCATTTGCGAAGAAATTTAGTTCATACTCTCCGTCAGGCATTGAGCTGTTAGTGAATGTAAATATTAAATTATCTGTTGTATTCATTGTATAATTGCTTCCATTATTAATATTGAACCATGCAACACCTGTTTCGCTTAGAGATACGTTGATTATTGTTGTACTGTTGCTGTAATTTCCTGATGCTGCAGGATAATTTATTGTTATTGTAGGTCCTGCAGTATCTACAGTTACGCTTCTTGTTAATGAATGATTGAAATTGCCTGCGAGATCGTAAAGAGTTGCATTATAATTGAAAGATCCCTGGGATGTTAGCGATACATTGATTGTAAGATTTGCAGAATTATTATGAACTGTACTTTCTACGAACCCTGATGCATTGTAAATGTTTATTGTGAGATTTTTGAAGTTTGTCTCGTTTGCAGTGAAATTCAATGTCATATATGTACTGCTGATAGTGCTGCCGTTTGCCTGGCTGCCTGTAGTATATGTTAGTACTGGATTTGTAGTATCAACAGTAATCATTCTTGTCTCAGTAGTATTCGTTCTACCGTAGCTATCTATTGCTGTTGCATTGAAATAATATACAGTATTATTTAAGCCTGTGAAATTCAAATAATAAGAAGAGCTGTTTCTGCTTATATTGGTTATGTTTATTATTCCAGAGCCACTGAAGATTGATATTGTGATATTTGCAAGATTAATTTCTGAAATGCTTAAATTTATTTCGAGGAATGTGCTTGTTGTATATGTATTATTTGATGGAGTTGGAGAAATATAACTTATTATAGGGTTTTCACTGTCGAGAATTCCTGGGAAGTTATCCTGACCACTTCCACCCCATCTTCCTAAGACGTTTGTGCTGTTAAATGGCAGGCTAGTTCCCGTATCTGCCCAGCCATCAGCGTTATAATCATGTATATCATAAACATTCCAGGATGGGGATCCGTTCAGGAGATAATATATATTTCCTCTTGCTCCATTGTCAAATACTGCATTTATATTATTGAAATTATTTATCCAAACCGCGCATCTCAAAGTATTGTTTAAGATTGTATGATTTATATTTGTAGAATTGCCTGTTATATTAATGCATGTAGAGTTTGTATGAATAATGCTATTTGTTATATTTATGTTTGCGCCATTGATTTTTATTGCTTCAGCCACATGACTGCTTATCTCGCTATTATCTATTCTGCTATCTCCGCTATTATTATATAAAATTCCATAATTAAATCCTGTGATATTACAATTAATTATATTTACAGCTGTGCTATGATTTACAAAGATACCGTAGCTTTCTCCTGATGCGGTCCCAGTAATATTGAAGCCCGTACAATTTATTGTAACATTTGAGGCGTTTACATATATTCCAGAATCAGAATTTAATATTGTAATATTGCCTGTAAGTGTATATATAGTATCAGAATTATTGATATATCTCTCGAATGCTGCTTCTACATTAGATGTACTTATAGCAAATATAGAAAGCAACAATACTACTGCTAATACAGATTTTATTCCACTCACACTACTGCACATAACTCTGTGCTCACCCCGACTAAATTCTCGCCAATCTTATTTATAAATATTGCGTTTTAATCGGAGAATAATATATTGTCTAATAAATCATATATCAACGACAACTTGAGAGACATATTTATCTTTATCGGGATCAAACTTTACATACATCTCATTATATGTTATCGCTTTGACTTCCCCGTGTCCTTCAAGGTTTAGTGCTAGCGTTCCTCTTAGTATTGCTTTTAGTTTATAGAGCCCTTCTTCCTCTTTATGTATTATCTGTATTTTATCTACTAACCCTGCAAAGAATTCTGCGCTAAGCAAAAATACTGTTTCCTCAAGAAAATAATAAAGAAGCATTTCAAGATTTTCTCCCTGGACGATTATCTCTCGCGTCTCATCAGGCTCATAAGAAGAAAGCTGATCTACATCATACATCACGCTCATTACAGCTTCTTGCGCATTCTTGAATGATTCATCAAGCGTTGAACCGTATGCCTGGAACTTAGCGTCTGCTGTCTTGTCAAAGAATTTATACTTGTCATTATCATGATTGAGATTCATGGCTTTAGGTTATTTTATTGATTAAAAAATGTTATTGTTCTGCCAGCCCGACCAATTCTTAGAAGACCTACAAAATAGTGCCGACTCGCAGCAGGATAGTTTAATCCATGGCGCTGTCTTCCCGTAGGGAGCGACCCCTGACGACGCGCATTATTTGTATTTTTATTGCTGCTCATAAATTGGCACTATTTTTGGTTGTTCAATATCTCTTGATCAGATCGCCAAAGCTTGCTCCTATAGAACAGGGGGCGCTAATAAGTATTATTAGTTTTATGAAATGTTCTACATCCGGAAGAATATATTGAAGCCCGAATATAAATGCAAGAAGAGAAGCCACTACAATTGCCGTAAAATAGAACGTTGAAATTCTCTTTAGCCAGAACTGGCCGAATTTTCTTGTAGTCTTGTCTGTTACCCTGCTATATCCTATCGTATATATTTCTGCTGTAAGAAGAACTATTGTTGAAAAAATTATTATATAATAGTGAATGTCTGGGATTTTCAAAACTAAATTGACTGTGTTCGATGCAAATATTACGCTAAAACCCACAAATATTGCTCCGATTGCAGATCTTATGAAGTCTTGCTTTGAGAAATGCTCAGGAGTGTGATCAACAAATTTATCTTTTATTTTCTCGACGTCATGATGTATCAGGTCAGTCTCGAATTTAACTGCATCAAGTTCTCTTTTTATGTGATCTTGTATTGATTTCATTTTTTATTGTGGCTTTTCTTTATTTTTCAATTATCTATCTGCATAAGCATTAGCGATATATTGTTGCGCCATTCTGTAGCTGTTGAAGAAGCTTGCATTTATTGCGATGCAATGCTTCATTATATCTGCCCACTTATCTTTGTTGCCGTAAAATGTCGGTATGATGTTGAATTCTAATTTATTATACAAATCTCTTGACTCGTCATCCATGTTTGAATCTTCTTTGAAACCAGGATCCTGGGGATGAGGCCCTAGCGACCAGCCTGTAGTGTTTTCAATACATCCTTCAATCCACCATCCGTCAAGAGTTGAAGCCTGAGGAACTCCATTGAGCGCAGCTTTCATTCCGCTTGTTCCTGAAGCCTCGAGTGGCCGCTGCGGAGTGTTCAGCCAGATATCGCATCCAGCGACTAATTTTCTTGCAATCAGCATATCATAGTTTGGGATGAAAACTATTTTTATTTTCGAATTTTCTGCATTTATTTCTTTTGCAATCTGTATGATTTTTTTTATCAGCTCTTTTCCTTTGTAATCCTGTACATGAGCTTTTCCTGCATATATTATCTGAATATCTCCGACCCTGTCTGCTACTTGCTTTAATTTTGCAATATCATTCAGGAGAAGATCAGGACGCTTGTATTCCGTAAATCTTCTCGCATATCCGATCGTAAATCTTAGGGGGTCGAGATTTATTCCTGTCAATTTATTTACTTCTTCAATTAGCGCTCTTTTTGCCTGCATGTGAGCTTCAATAAGTTCATCTCTCGGGATTGAAAGCGCGTAGCGCAGGGTGAAAGGGTCTTTTGTCCATTCAGGAACGTATTTGTCGAATGTATTTTTCATTGCAGGGCTTATCCAAGTCTGGGGATGGACGCCGTTTGTTATCTCATTTATTATGTATCCTGGGAACATCTCTCTTGTTACTTCCCCATGCCTTTTTGCAACTCCATTTACATAAGTGCTAAAATTTAATGCAAGCATAGTCATGTTGACCATTCCATTGTGCATCGCTTTGTCGAGAGCAAATTTTGGAATATTATTTTTCAATAACTTCTGGAACAATCCTATATCAAAAGCGTCGTGGCCTGCAGCAATCGGTGTATGCGTCGTGAAAACGCACTTATCTTTTACTTGCTCAATATCATAATGATCTTCTTCGTGCTCGCCAGTATTCTTGTATGTTTTTTTGAGAAGCTCTATTGTAAGAAGCGCTGAATGTCCTTCATTCATATGGTATTTCTTGATGTTATATCCGAGGGCATCAAGTATTCGGATCCCTCCGATTCCAAGGATTATTTCCTGCGACAACCTATATTGCCGATCTCCGCCGTAAAGATAGGATGTCAATGTCTTATCATACTCGGAATTTCCGTCGAAATTAGAATCAAGGAAAAATACGGGAATGTTATATCCATTATTTCCCCTGACCATTAATTTCCATGCCCTTATTTTTACTTCTCTGTCTTCGATGTTTACTGTGACTATATTTGGCATTGCTGTCATGAAATTTGCGGGATTCCATTCTACTGGATGCTCAAGCTGCTCTCCGTTAGAAATTTCCTGGTTGAAATATCCTTTAGAATTCAATAGGGTGATGCCTATTACTGGCGTATTCATATCTGCAAAGCTCTTAAGCAAGTCGCCTGCAAGTACTCCTAGGCCTCCAGCATATGTTGGAATAGAATGACTCACCCCTATTTCCATGCTGAAATACGCTATATGGCTATCATGCCCAATGATCATTTATAGTTAAATAACTTGATAGTTTAAAAACTTGTTACACGACTCTGGAGGGATGACAGGAATTTCTATATTCTAATCAAACGAAAATATTTATAAACGTCGCCGGTGTTCTTTTCTTTAATCACGGGCTCGTGGTCTAGCGGTTATGACGCTTCCTTGACGTGGAAGATGTCGCCAGTTCAAATCTGGCCGGGCCCATTATAGTTTATTTATATTATTAAAAGCGTGGGTTGGTGTAAAGTTGGGTAGTGTTAATGGTTCTATAGTTAAAGACAGCCTTTACGGCATTCTAAAAGATTGTTTCTCAGGAATTGCGAAAATCGATATTGACGAACAAAATATTATTGCAATGAGCCTTAAGAGCAAATATGTAAAAAAAAGACCTCAGAAAATTTTATCCCAAGAATTCGATTCTCTTATAGATGATGTTTTCGAACATTATCAAGAAAGGTTATATTCTGATAATATGAGTAATCACTATCCTCATTTAGGATTAAACAATAGCTCTTCTAAGACTCTAGATCATCAAGTTGATAGGAGCTATAATCATCAGGACCCAAACAGCAAAATAATTATTTTTGATACGAAAAAAGATGCATTAATACATGATCATAGATATATAATTGTAAAAACATTGCTCGGAAAAAATATTGCTCTTCCTGACATTACTATAAATACCAGGGAATATATAAAAAACCCTGATGGATATATTTCTTTTTCTAAGAATCCTAGATTGAATAATGCTCAAATCCAAAAATATCTTGCTTTTGTAATTGGGGCTGTGAATATTTTTGGAGGATACGAATCCACTAATGCTTCAAAATTAAATGTTATTTCTGCCGATCCGACAGAATATAACATTAACAATCTTAAGGCCGCTTCCCAAAAATTCATATAATTATTTAATATTAAATATTTCTAGTAATAATTATAAATGTATAATATATTCTTAGTTCATGGTTAAGTCAGATAACTATTATGACTCAATTGCTAAAGGTTACAATGAACTCCATGCAGAAGAGCAATTAAAGAAGCTTGAGATAATCGGCAAAGAATTAAAGACAAATCCTGATCTATCCGGATTCATGAAGCCAAACTACTCTTTGCTTGATGTCGGATGCGGGACAGGAATCAGCACAGGATTTTTCAATTGCAAAACTCGCATCGGGATTGATCCGAGCAAAAATCTTATCGCGATAGCAAAAACTCACTATCCAATGATTGATTTTCAAGTCTGCGGAGCGGAAGATATATCTTTCAAAGACAAGAAATTCGATATTGTCATCTCGCTAACCGCAATTCAGAATTTCTCTGATCTAGAAAAAGGTCTCTCTGAAATAAAGCATGTCGGCAAAGATAAATTCATTCTTACGTTCCTAAAGAAAAGCCAGAAGAACAAACAAATTGATGAATTTATCAGGAAAAAATTTGATGTCATTAAATTCATTGATGAAGAAAAAGATTATATTTATTTCTGCAGATGATTATTTTCTTGTAACCCGTCATCAGGCTCGCATCACATATATAATCGCTTCCCGCAAACGAGTCTAGACGCAAAGAAATTTTATAATTTCTTGCGCACAAAATACGTACATGCATTTGTTGCGCTAATAGAACAAGATGTAGATGGCTCGTTAGCTGATGACGATGTCTGATGTGAGAATATCTAATTTTTTGCTGTCTCTTCTTTCTTCTTTAATAGCTCTTCAGCGATTACTGCAAATGCAGGCCTTGTTACAAATACTCCAAGGCTTGCTCCAAGTATTGTTGTTATCGCAAAGCCTTTTAGCAGGCCAGCTCCTGCGGATAGAAGAGGGATCATTGCAACAACTAAAGTGAAGTAGGATGCCATGACTATGAAGAATGCATTCTTTATTTTGTCTTTCCAATTTGATGAAAGTTCTGTCCTATGCTTATGTTTTCCTGCAATCTCATCAATTATTACTACCTGGGAATCTATTCCTGTACCTATTGCGATTATGATTGCTGCAATTGCAATAAGGTCGATGTTCCATCCGACTATTGCTGCAAATCCTAGAAGCAGTATTATTTCTGATACTAATGTTATAGCAACAGGTATTGATACAATGAATCTTCTGTATCTAATCATTATTGCAATTATTACAAAGAGTAATGCTAAAGCGCCGACAAATAATGTATTGTTGATGAATTCATTTCCTAAAACTGCGCTTACTGTACTGCTATCTTCAACAAGAAGCTTTACCGGTAGCGATCCTGTTACAAGAACTGTCTGAAGATTTTTCATGTTTGCGCTCGCGCTGTTTATAGCATCCTGCTGCGTAACTCCGATTCCTGTTCCTGAAATGCTTATTTCTGTCTCTGATCTTCCTTTGAGGCTCTCATCAACTCT
Source organism: Alphaproteobacteria bacterium (assembly GCA_035626895.1). Taxonomy (GTDB): domain Archaea; phylum Nanobdellota; class Nanobdellia; order Woesearchaeales; family UBA9642; genus UBA9642. The sequence goes on along the minus strand of DASPMU010000020.1, from coordinate 16,881 downwards.
TAAGCTATTTACTAGTGTATCATCAAGATATAATTCTAAAGGTTTTGATAAGAATGCTTCGCCATTCTCAATTGTAGTGTCAAGCTTAGCTGTAGCTTCAGCCATTCTTGTTGCAGCTTCAGGGCTTAGAGTTATTGAAAATACGAACTGGCAATAAGTCTGTCCGTCGCTTGAAGGGCTGCAAGTCTGTATCATTGAGCAATCAGCAGTCTTGCAAACATGCTTTATGTCTGAGCCTCCCTTGAATATTGTCTCATTATTTATCTTGGCTTCGAACTTTCCTTGCTGTCCTATAAGATTCTTTATATCTTCGTCAGTTGCTCCTGCAATTTCTACGATTATGAATTTGTTTCCTTCAAGGTCTGCTGTTGGCCTAACTGTTATATCTGAAAGGCCGTAGACATTAAGCCTCTGCTTCATGTTGTCTACTAATGTATTTAGTTCTTCATCTGATAGCGGAACTTCAGGCTTTAGAATTATCCTGCTTCCTCCTTGAAGGTCAAGTCCCATCTTGATATTTGATTTTGGAGCATTGTATACTCGAAGTCCAATGTCTTGAACTCCGATGACTTTTTGCATTGTCTTGTTTACTAGCCTTGTCTTTGTGACATTCTCCATCATTCCTGTTTCATTATTAATCATTAATTCAGTGTATTCCTGGAGTTCTGTCTCGTTCAAGCTAATTGTTTCATATTCTGGTTTTACTATTAATCTATAGATTTCTTTGTTTGTCTTGATTATTATTGTAGTATTGGCCTTCAATTGAGAAACTGCTTTTTCATAATCCGCAATATTTGTGATTGGAACATTGTTTATTGCATGTATTACTTCACGCGTCATTGGAGTTGCTGTCGGTTTTGGATTCTCAAAGCCTGCAAGGGATGCTGAACTGTCTTTTACGACGCTTCGTATTGCAACTCCATCAGCCCAAGGATTTGGCCATATTGCAACAAGCGCCATGACTATGCAGATCATAAGCAATATTATTTTCCAATTTGTGAATATTTTTTTCATTTTCTGTTAAATACTAGTATAAATATAATTTACTTCCATCCTTTCTTTTCAAGATGCCACCTGAGTATTCCTACGTTCTGTACCCATGTGAATATTATGTCTCCTATAAGTCCAGCAATGAGTACAAACATTATTTCTTTGATTACAATTGAATGAGTGAATATGTATGCAACAACTGCTGCAATCAAAGCGCATAATGACATTGTAATTCCAGTCTTGAATGCGTCAATCACTCGATCAAATACTGTTCCTTCTCTGCTCTTTAATACCCTGACGCTAAGAAGGATATCGGTATCAATGCTGTACCCGACAAGCATGAGGAATGCTGCAACGCCTCCAATGCTTAATGTATGCCCTGATAGGTTGAATATTGCAAGCGCAAAGAATAGATCTGAGAAAGCGCATAATACGATACCAAATGATGGCACGCTGTCAATAATATATATTGTCATCAATGCAAAGAATATTATGAATGATATTATATATGCTATTGTGCTTTGAGCATAAAACATTATGAATGCTCCGATTATTGTCAATACTGCAGAAATCCACTTGTATTTTAATGAAGTTCCGAAATACAAGAATATTATTATGCTCATGAATAAGAATGCTATGAATACTGCCTTCAATGTCTGCGTGAAGAATGATTCTCCGAATGTCGGGCCGATTGTCTGCTTGTTCTTGTTGAACTCTTCAAATGTCAGGCCTGGGATTTGCTTTGCGAGCGCTTCATACAGCAGATTTTCTTCCGCACCTGATGCCTCAATATGGTATTTTATGCTGTCAGTTGAACCGAAAGTTCTTACGCTGACGTCTGAACGAGGCAGTTCTGAAATAAGCCTTGCTTGAAGATCATCTGCCGAAAGCGAAGCATCTTGCGCCTGAAGAGTTATACTTATTCCGCCAGTCAAAGATACTCCTTTCTTTACAAAATCGCCAGTAGTTGCCACTTGATGTATTATCACTCCAAATGAGAATAATAAGATAAGAACTGAAACTATCAGCAAAGGCTTGTAATTTTTTTCATAGAAATCCAATAGAACATTTCCTTTTTTTCCGTGCCCGCCGTTGCTATCATGTTTTTCCATTAATTGCAGGAATCAAACGTATTTTTATAAATATTACTATTTGCAATGACAGAATGCCTCTACTCTCACTCCAGCATCATTGCCGCCTGGCGAGTCTTCAGTATAATTAATATATTGCGTCTAGACTCGTAGGCGGAAAGCGATAAACAAACTATGCGAGCGCCGGCAATGTGCATTGCCAGAGTTTGCTGCCTTCGAATAAATATTGCCGCGCTCACATCACACGTGTTATTACTTCCCCGCAAACGAGTCTGGACGATAATAGATTATTTCTCTTAGAGTTCGCTAGGCGGCAATAATTATGCAGGTAAAGGCTAGACCGTATCTTATAACCATAAACTAAATAAATGGATTGCCCAAGTTAGTATATTATATAGTAAATAGAGGTGTTAGTTGAGACTTAATTTTAAATCAAGGCCTAAATCTAAAGCCCAGGTATCTGTCGAATATCTTATAATAATTGGCGTGTCTTTTGCAATACTAATACCTGGATCATATTTCTTCTATGGCTACTCTAAAAATTCAAATGAAGCAGCAGTGAGATCCCAGATTAATCAAATGGGAAATTCTATAATCACTAATGCTGAATCTATTTATGGTCTTGGAGAGGGTTCTCTTGTAACGCTTGAATTGCGATATCCCAGAAATATAAGGGACGTGTATATATTATCTGATAATGAATTAGTAATCCGATATGAACTATCTAGCGGCATCAATGAAGCGGTATTCTTCTCGAAAATTCCCCTGTCAGGAAATTACACTTATCCGGGAAGGGTCGGATGCACGACGCCTTGCGGAAATTCTTCATTGACCAACAGGACAACAACTGAGCCTGGAACTCATAATCTGAAATTCATATCAAAAACAAATCATGTATTTGTGTCTGTTGCAAAATGAGCGGGTTGCAATGATTAATCTCAAGCTGAAAAAATCAAGCAAGGGCCAGTCTTCTATGGAGTTTGTGATACTCACTGGATTTATGCTCATAGCCTTTCTGGTATTCTATATAGTTATACAATCAAAGCTTGTAGAGGCAAATAGAGACAGCACTGATATTGCAGCAAAGCAAGTTGAGACAATGATTATTAATGAGCTAAAGATTGCCGAATCTGTAACTGATGGATATTACAGGGAATTTATCCTTCCGCCAAAAATAAATGGGATGCCCTATAATGTTTCTATAATTCCTGGCGTCGGAGGAACTCCTGAGATCGTAATAAAATATTCCAACAAAGAAAGGGTTTATTTTGTATTGCAAGGATATATTGACAGTTCTTCAACAGTTGGGATCGGAAAAAACAGCATATCTAAAAATAATGGCATAATTCTTATGACTTACGATCCTTGATTGAATGCTTCGACTGTGTTGACTGAATACTTCGATAGGATTATTGAATAAATCATAATGATTCATACTATTTCATACATAATAATTTGATGAATTTCTCGTCCACGAATTTTTTCAAAGCAAAAATTATTTAAAGTAGATTCTAAGAATGATGTTTTTCAAGGAAATAGTGGTGTGTTATGATTTCAAGATTAAAGACGATGTTTGTAAATATCTGGGATAGCTTGCTCAATGGCAATTCTTCTTTCAGGCTCGGAATTTACGGCGCTCCTAACAGCGGCAAGACAACTCTTGCAAACAGGATGTGCAAAGATATCACAAGCAATGAAGAATCTAGCGATTCTGACGATTCAGGATCTAAAAAATTGTTCAGCGACATTTCAAATGTTGCTCACGAGACAAGAAAGGTTTCTGTCAAAGAAAAACTTCTGATAAATAGGAACGGAAAAAAAATGATATTTGATCTTGTGGATACGCCAGGGATTGCAACAAGAATTGATTACGAAGTTTTCGTCAAGGCAGGCCTTACTCAAAAAGAAGCCAAGCAGCGTGCACGCGAAGCAACTAAAGGCGTGATTGAGAGCATAAAGTGGCTTGAGAATGTTGATATTGTAATAATCATGATTGATGCTACAAAAAGCCCTTACAATCAGGTCAACCTGACAATAGTAGGAAATCTTGAGGCAAGAAAAATTCCTTTCATGATTGTTGCAAACAAGACTGACCTTAAGAGCAGCAAGATAGAAAAAATCCAGGCCGCATTCCCTAAGTATAAGGTCGTCGGCATAAGCGCTAAATTCTCTCAGAACATGGATAAGCTATATGATGAGCTCCTCGTTCTGAAAAGAAAAGTCAAAAGATAATATCGGTGATTTTATGCTAAACATACATTATCTGTCTTACGGAGATCTTTCTTCTCTTGACAGCAATGGGAGAGTTTCAAAGATTCTTCCCCTCCTAAGAAACGGCAATGTAGTGATAATTGATCACGTACTTCATAGCAAAGATGAAGCCTTGCTGATAAGAGAGACAATGAATTCTATTGATGAAGATTTCAACGGCATGGAAATAGGCGTTCTGCGCGATAATGTAGGGAGAAATTTGCTTTCAAAATTGCGCCACCGATTGGCTAAATATCTCGTCGGAGATCGAACGGGGATAACATTGATCGGCCCTGCAAAAATAATAAGCGAGCTTCGGCAGCATCCTGAAAACATAGAGCTTCATTTTAACAGAGAATATCTTAAAAAGCATTCAGCAGCAAAAAAATAAATTAATAAATGAATTGAAAATTCACTAGAAAAAATAAATCAATCAAAACTTGATAAAAAAATAAAATAATAAATTTTAGAAATAGGGATATAATGATAAACCATAAATGCGTTAACTGCGGAAAAATCTACGAGAGTGCATCAGAAGAAATACTCAAAGGATGCCTCTGCGGCGGAAAATTATTTTATTTTGTAAAGGCTAGCGGCAATACTAAAAGTTCTAAAAAAGATTCAAAGATGGTATCGCAGGAGTTCGAGGAAGATCCTGAATTCTTATACGAATGCGATGATGAAAATAATGAGATAATGATTTTTGATATAGAATCAATAAGCGTCAAAGGAAACGGAAAATATGACATTAATCTTGACGGTCTTATGAACAAATCAGGATTCATATACAAATATGACGACGGGAAATATGGCATTGATTTAGACAATAGCCTAAACAGCGGCATCAAGAATTCTCTCAAACGCTCGAAAAGAAAATCGATAAAATTATAGGACTTGAATGTATTTTTACACAAAGCCAATTTCTTAATTAACTTTATAAAACATTTTAGTGTACTATCAATATGACTCATGCAAATCATAACATGCTTCTTGTTGATGTTCATGCGCATCTTGATATTGATGGCTTCGAAGAACTTGGCGGGGCAGATAAGGTAATATTAGAATCTCTGCACGCAGGCGTCAAGACTATAGTTAGCAACGCAACTGATATTGAAAGCAGCAGGAAAGTTCTTGAGATATGCAAAAAGCATCCTAATGTGAAAGCGGCTCTTGGCATTTATCCAACTCACTGCCTTGAGATGATTGAGCAAGGAAAGGAAAAAGATATTGATGAAGAGATATTATTTATTGAGAAGCAGATAAAATCTGGAAAATGCATCGCTGTCGGCGAAGTTGGCCTGGAATACAAAGAGGTTCCTATAAATGATTCTAAAAAGGAAATGCAAAAAAATGCTCTTAGAAAATTCATACATTTAGCAAAGAAAATGAATGTTCCGATCATACTTCATTCAAGGGGAGCAGAGCAGGATACGATAGAGCTTCTCGAATCTGAAGGCATGAAAAATAAGAAAGTAATAATGCATTGTTTCTCTGGAAGAAAGCATCTTGTTGCAAGAGTGCGCGACAATGGCTGGTCATTTAGCATTCCATGCAATGTAAATAGATCGCTTCATTTCCAGCAGATAGTTCTTGATACGCCGCTTGAGCAATTATTCACAGAAACAGATGCTCCTTATTTGAGCCCGACGCCAGGAACAGTAAATACTCCAAGCAATGTAAAAAATTCTATAGAGAAAATTGCTGAACTAAAAAAAATGACTAAAGAAGAAGTTGCAAATATATTATACAGCAACTATCAGAAATATTTCTTGTAAATTTTCTTCAACTTTAGTCTATCCATCAACTATTTAAACTCGTGTTCTTAAGATTTATTATTGAGGTGAATGTTTGAGCGCTGTCCATAGAAAAATCCACGATCATAAGGATATAGTCCCTAAATACAGGGTAAGGCCTCATCCGGAAAGATTGCTTCTTGACAGGGTGATTGCGCTTGCAGTTCTTGGCATATTATTATATATAGGCATTTATATCAATTATTATATTGTCAGCGCCACAATTCCCCCGCTTCTCAATTGGCTAATCATTACAGGCATAATACTTCTTTTGACGCTTGAGGCAATTCTTCGCTACGTTCAGTACAATAATTATTCCTATGATTTTTATGAACATAAATTAGTCGTGAATAATGGAAAAATGCGTGAAATCAAGTATTCTGATATAACTGATATTTCCTATAATCATAGTTCTTTGGATCGGCTTATGCACACGGGCTCTATTGTAATAACTCTGAAGAATAGTCATAAAGTAAATATCTCTCATCTTAAAAATTCTAACCAGGCATTCTTATATTTGCAGAAACATATCAAGCAGTAAAAGATGACTAGTGAAAAAGACGACTATGATACAAATAATAAACTAATGACTGATGATATTTGTGATAAAACAAAATAATAATAAAATTTATATATCTATTTCATGGAATTGAATCTGGTGTATTATGAGTCTTAAACAAAATTTTTTCAATATATTCAAGTCGTTAAACCCTTATAATTATATCGAGTTATCAAATAACAGGATAACTTTAGTATTTCGATATTTCTTTTTCCTTGTCATGCTACTTGTGACGACTTTATTTATTGTAAGCGTCCCTTATCTGTATAATGCTGACAAATATGTTTCCGGCGGTAGCTCTCATTTTGATGCATTGTCATTTCAGGCAAATATTCAAGTCAAAGAACCATTCAATATAATGGCCGAGCCATTGATTCGTGTCGATAATTCAGGAACTAATGCAAGCGACGTTGCTGTCTTGATCACGCCTGAAAAAGTATCTTATAAGAAATTCTTTTTCTTTGGAGCGCAAAAGAGTGTTCCATTGAATAGAACAATTGACGTAGTAAATAGCAAAGATGCACAGGATTTAGTTGTCAAAGGAATGTATTTTATCCTTCCATCAATATTTTTCTGGAGCGTAGTCTTCTGGATACTGTACTTCCTTGCAATAATAATATTTACTTACATACTTGTAATGATGGCATCAGGATCTTTGAGAATTGACGCGTCAGCTGTACATTTGTTCAAGATGAGCGTGTATACTTCAACTATCTTGATAATAACTCAATTAGCACTTTTGATATTCTACAAGAACATGATAATTCCAATAGCAGCATACTGGATTTTCATAATGTTTGTAATCTTCTTATGGTACGATAATCCTCCTGGAAGAGGCGGCGCAGTCAGGTCAAGATCAACTAATGGCGGCGAAGATGATTCAGACAGTTCAGGTTCCAAGACTGACTCGATATTTGGAAGCAAAAAGAAAGTTTCAGGCTTCTCATACGGAACTTCAAGCAAATCCCAGAAAATGGACAGCTACGACGTTGATGAACGAGGAAATCTTAAAGGCCAAAAGAGAAAGAAAAGCTTCGATGAAGAGAATGACGGGTATGTTGAACTATAATTTTGTTTCTTTGAGTTAATGTCATCAGGCTCACACAGCTTGTTTAATCGCTTCCCGCAAACGAGTCTAGACGAAATAGATTATTTTTTCTAGAGGGTTCGCTAGCTGATGACATTATCGCTGCAGGGGCAGGCGTTTTTTCTCCACAGTGAAAACAAAACATAAACTTTAAATATACGGCTATACGATTTGAAAGTGGTGAAGTTATTATGGATTCTAGAGATCAAAGGATTGCAACGCTTGCTGCGACATTAAAGTCTTCTGGCATAGCAAAAAGTGAAGCTCAGGCAAAGATGATGGCTGAAGATATGGTCGGCGTCGAAGATAAAGTTCAAAAAAATTACGAAGAAAGGCATGCTGCAGCTCACGAGCATCTTAGCACTTCAAAACATCTCGGGAATGCAAAAGTTATTTCCCAGCCGGCCCAGGCCCCAGTCCAAGAAAATCCTAAGGTACTTCCAATAAAGAATGTTCCGTCAAGCGCTCCAATAGTCCAGAATGTCCAGCCTTCTGAAAAAACTATTGATGCCAGGGGAGTTCGGGCATCAAATGATTCTGCGCAGATTAATATTACCAGCGGAAGAGTTGACTCACATGATTCGCACAATACGCATAATTCCTTGATTGAAATGATAAAAGCTGAAGTTAGCCAGCAGAAAATAGTTCCATTGTATGATCAATACATGGAAAGCATTGGCGAACCTGTTGCTCCAAAACAAGAGCAGGCACAGGCTGAAGAGAAATCAGTTCAATTCGATCCTGTAGAAGAGCCGAAAGTAATTGAGCAAGTAAAGATTGAAGTCTATGATGTCGAAGAACATGCTCAGCCTGGCGAAATTGAAGTCCAGAAAGTTGAAGAAGTACAAGTTACTTTAGAAGAACAAAAGATTCCTGATCATATTGTTGATCATTTGGCTGAATCAAAAATCGAGATTGTAGAGATAGAAGAACCTGTTTCAGAAACAGTTGCAGAAACTAAAGAGGAGCCTGTTGCGAAGTTGGTTGAAGAGATTGAAACTGTTTCTCAGAACTCAGAGCCTGAAGCCCCAAAGCTTGACGGCCAGAAACTTGCTGAACTCATGGCTGAAGATGGTCCGATGGAAGAGCATACTCGGCAACTTCCTCCAAAACCTGAAGTTGTAAGGCCTAAGGAATCTTTTGAAGAAAACGGCATTGATCTGGGATCAGTCTTCAAGTTCAAGAGATAAAAATTACTTTTTATTATTGAATTATTTTAGCTTTATTTTCTTAATTTTGATCCTAGTTTTTCGAAACATTTATAAAGAATAATCTACTACATAGTAACAACAAACAGGATTTGAGCCTAGTTTGATATATTAATACTATATAATATGTACGCCTAACTATTTTAAGGGGGAAAAAACATGAAAAAGATTGTATATGCAATATTGTTTATGCTTTTAGCACTAACATTAACAACTGCAGTAAGCGCTGCTCCATCATTTACAGCAAATGATTTGGAATTCGGTTCAGAAAACCAGCAGACAGGTCAGGATGCAACAGCAACTTTGACCTTGACAAATACTGGAGATGCTAATCTAACATTAGGTTTAACATCTGGCTTGCCAGCACAATATAATGTGAGATTCAGCCAATCATCAGTTACATTAAATGTCGGCCAGACTGCAACTGTTACTGTAACAGTATTTATTCCAGCAGACCAGGATTCAGGAAGATCTGAAGTTCTAAGCGGAATAACTGTAGCAAGCGTTACTCCAGCAGTTTCAGACAATGTAAGAACTTTTATTGAAACTGAATCAATGCTTGAAATCACTAAAGTAACAATAGAGTACGATGGCGATGAGCATACATTAGATGAAGATGAGACTTACGATGATGAAGATTTAAAGGCAGGAACTAGCGGAACACTTACTGTTTACGTTAGAAATAATTTCGACATATCAATGGATATTGAAGACATTGAAGTTGAAGTTGATGCAGATGATCTAGATATTGATGATTCAGATGACATGGGCGATCTTGAAGATGGAGACAAGGATTCAATTTCATTTGACTTTGAAATACCATCAGATGCTGATGACGGCGATGATTTTGATGTAGATGTAGAAGTAACTGGCAGAGATGAAGACGGAAACCTTCATAGAGACACTTACACTGCAAGCATCGAAATAACTCAGGAATCACACCAGATTTCAGTTGTTAGCGTAAGATTCACTCCTCAAAGCTTGACATGCAGCGGAGAAGCAACATTAAATGTTGAAGTTGAAAACACTGGAAAGTCAAATGAAGACAATGTCCAGTTGACAATCGAGAGCTTCGCGCTTGACATTGAAGAAGAGTTTGCATTAGGAGATCTTGATGAAGATGACAATGCAAGAAAGTCATTCAAATTCGATGTTGACAGAACTGTTGACGCAGGAGAATATGACTTTGTTATAACTACTTACTACGATGTTGATGAGCAGAGCGAGACTGAAGTTGCAACTTTTAGCGTATTGCCATGCACAAGCACTGGAACTAATACTGGCTCAACTGGCAGCAATACAAATACTAACACAGGCTCAACTGGAACTAATACAAACACTGTTCCTCCAATTGTTGTAACAAACACTGGATCACAGCAAGCACCAACATATGGAACTGCATCATTTACTGACAGCCCGGCATATGTTGCAATACTAGTTGCAGGCGTATTAGTAGTAGCAGCAATATTAATCATATTGCTTGTGAAGTTTGTATTCTAAGCTTGCTTAGATGCTTAATTTTTTTTAATATTCTTTTCTTCTAATTCTATTTTTGATTCTATAGATTTATATATTGGTCTTCTAATAGATTATCATGAAATACGCTCTCTTTGGAGATGTCCATGATAGAGATTTAGGAGAACTCGAAAAAGCCTTAGATTTCCATAAAATTAACTCTATTGTATGTACTGGAGATTTCGACAGCGTAAGATCCATCCGGCAATTTATGGAGCTTGAAGAGAAATATCTTTCTGAAGGAAAATCTGTTCATATTGTCCCAGGCAATCATGATTATGCCTTGCTGCGCAACGAGCCTTTAGTATCAAAGCAATTAAAGATGCAGGGCAAGGAGATAAAGGATTACTATAATGAGCTATTGAATAATCCTGAAATTTATGCTTATCTTGATAACTTGGCATCTGAATACTCGCTTTCTAAAACCGGTAGAAAAATCTTTTATCTTGATGAAAATAATCTTGGAAAAAATTATCGGACAGTCGTAGTTCACGGAGGATATTCTGGAAGTTTAAGTTCTTATTTGAATTGCCCTGAAGGTCTTATGGAATTATGGTTTAGGATAAATCCTAAATATGAAGAGGACTACTTGAAAAATTTTGAAATTATGAAAGAAAAAGGAGATAAAATTATGATTCGTGGTCATGATCATTATGCATTGTATGCTAGTTACTCAGAGTCCCTCGGAAAAATAATAAAAAACATGCCTCAATTGCATGGAACTGATTATTTGCTAAAGCCTGACAGGCTTCATATAATTAATCCAGGAGCATTAGTTGACGGATTTTATGCTATACTCGATACTGAAGAAGACAAATTTCCAGTACTAAAATATTATAATTTATGATTTCCACAATCTTTATATATCATTTGACCTGAAGTTCAATTAATACAAGAGATGTAAAAGGTGCGTGAGTTATGAAATTAGTGTTTCATGGTGGAGCAAAGGAAGTCGGCAAGAGCTGCATTGAAATTTCTACGGCTGATAGCAGGTATGTGCTTGATGCAGGATTAAAATTCAAGGAACATGGTTTTGAAGCCCCATTCCAAATATTTGACTTGCAAAAAATTGATGGCTTGCTTCTAAGCCACGCTCATCTAGATCACAGCGGAGCTCTGCCATTATTTGAACATTATAATCTTATCTGTCCGGTTTACATGACTGAGCAGACAAAAGAGCTTACAACTATTCTTCTCCAAGATTCTTACAAGATTGCAAGGATCAAGCATCTTCATCCAGCATACGCTAAGACTGACATCAGAAAAGTGCTCAAGGCTACAACGACTGTGAAATTTGATAAATGGTATACTAATAAGAATGCAGAATTCAAGTTCATCAACGCAGGGCATATTCCGGGTAGCTCAATGATATTGATGAAAATTGACGGCAAGAAAATTCTTTATACAGGCGATTTCAAGATGGTTGATTCTGACTTGATGGAAGGAGCCGCCAAAGAGATAGATAGATTAATTGCAAGTGGCGATCTTAAGGATGTTGATGTTCTTATCTGCGAGACTACTTACGGCGGAAAGAACATGGTTTCACGAACTGATACTGAAACTGCATTCCTTGATCATGTAGCAAAAGTTGTGGAAACAGGAAATGGCTCTGCAATAATTCCGGTATTTGCTTTGGGAAGGGCCCAGGATGTTCTTCTCTCTTTATCAAAGAGGAAATGGACTGTTCCAATTTATCTTGACGGCATGTGCATTGATGTTACAAAAATGGTCCTCAAATATGATGATTCATTCATCAAGAACAAGAAAGTTCTTTATGAAATGTTCAACAGGAGAGTTGAGCTTGTAAAAAAAGAAAAGAATAGGATGCGAGTCATGAACAACCGAGGGATTTTCATCACAACAAGCGGCATGCTTCAGGGCGGGCCAATTCTTGCATATATTGAAAACATGTGGGGCAATCCTAATAATGCAATCCTTTTGACAGGATATCAATGCAAGAGAACAAACGGCCAGCTCCTGCAAGATGAAGGCTATGTATATTTGCATGGCTGGAAGACTTATGTCAAATGCCAGGTTGCAAAATATGGCTTTAGCGGCCATGCTGATGACGCTCAACTAAGAGAATTAATAACAAAAATAAACCCGAAGAACTTGATACTTGATCATGGAGATGCTGAAAACAGCGCGATGGTTAAAGAATGGGCAGAGCACAATACTCCATGCAAAGTCTATCTTCCCGGAGTCGGAGATACTTTAGAATTTTGAATTTTTAGCGTTATTTGAAGTCAGATGAAAATAAAAAAGAGATAAAAAATTAATGAAAATAATTAATTTTTTTTAGGCTTCCTATAAAACTCATGCCTTTCAGGGTCATCTTTTGGCAAAGCGACTTCTTTTGCATTTAACGGGTATGCTATATATGATCCATCCTTTTGCTGCAAATATATCCTGCTATCTGCTTGATTGTTCTTAAAAACAGCACTATCTAATAATCCATCTCTATTGAAATCATCTTTTATAGGCGGGGATTCTGCATTCATAAGACTATCAATTGTCTTCGCCCTTGATAATATTTCAAGACTATTATCCTTTGGAGGATTGAATCTTGCCTTGTGCTCCTGAGCATAAGTCGAGCTTCCTATTGCAATACTTGCAACTATAATTGTATTTCTTATATAGTTCATCTTAATCTTTCTTGTATGCTCCCTTTAGGAATGCATGTTTTTCGTTCGGATCTATTGGATGCTCTATCATTTTTTCATATATTCCGTCCTTGTTGAAATACTGTGTTTTCTTGCCATCAATTACTAATATGATGTCTTCAAGTTTGTCTCCATTAAAATCTTCATATCTTACTGTATCTGGAATAAACGTTTTTGGCGCATCGATGCTGAATTGCTCCTGTGTCGGATTAAATCTAGGCTTTCTATCTTTATTTATTAGATATTTTATTGATCCATTATCTTTGAGCATATAATCCATCTTTCCATCTCCATCCAGATCATATGGTGTGATTTCAGGTTTTACATTTTGCTTTTCCTGGGAATATGCTATGCTTGCAATTCCGACGAATCCTGCTATTAATGTATTTCTTATGTATTTGTTCATTTTTTTATATCCTCGTTTGAAATTATTTAGTTTGATTTAGGTTTGCTCAAGCTTTGATATGACTTATTCATAGTTTCAGATTCTTTCTTGTTGATCCTAAATGTCAATTCGCCTTTTTTCATTATTGGCTGATATATTGTGAATGTCTTGTCAGTCAAATCTTTTAAGATTATTCTCTTTTTATTGACTGAATTTACTAGTTCGTATTCATGATTCTTGTTTAATTTATCTATCACTGTTTTTATGTCGTCACCATTAGTGTAATCAGTGTATACTAACTGTGGTCTTGCTCTTTTTTGATCTCTTTTCTCTACTGTTACTATTTCTGGATCTTGGTCCTTGTCAAGATTTTGTTCAATTGAACTATATTCGATAATTTTTACTTTTGTTTCTTTGAGATGCTTTCTGTACTCTTTTGTTTTTTCCTTGGAAGCTTCTGTGTTTTCTTTAAATAATTGATTGCCTGAAGCTAAAGTAGAGTCAATTCCGTATTCCATCGTATTATGGAAATATCTAACTTTCTTTTTAGTTTCGTTTATTAGGACGAAATCCATTTTTCTATCTTCATCATGATCTGATATTACTATATTGTATTTGTGATTTCTGTTGCCTTTCTTTATTGTGGAAATTGGAAACTCGTCTTTTAATCCTAGGACGTCGACTATCTTATTTGTCTTATAATTCCATCCTTCATGCTCGAGATTTCTCATGACGTATAATGTATCGTTCTTAAGAGCAACAAGATCTCTGTCCATATCATTATCAATGTCTTCATTATCTACTGCTTGCCAATTATTATCGTATGCATGAGCTAGTGCTGCTATAGTCTCTAAAGCGTGTGGGCGTGTATCTAATTGTGTAATTTTTGCAATTGTGTCTTGCTTTGGAAGGTCGATAAGTTGCGATTGTGCTTCTAAAATTTTGAAATCAGATGAATCTGATTTTAGATTACCTGTGTATATTGAATCGGATTTAACTAAGGCTGCAGGAGTTAACTGGACTTCTGATATTGATGCTGTAGAGTTATTTGCGTTAATTGCAGGCAATACATAAAGTGAATCTGTTTGATTTTTCTCTGCAATTGTTAACTCTGGTTTTGGCTGATTTTTAAGAATGCGTTCTAAAGTGTCAATTTTCTTAGGTTTGTTGTTATTTCTTTTCTCGATTTTTGTAGGCTTAATAGCTTCTACTGTATCTTTTCTTTCGAACTGGTGGATTGAATCTGTCTTAGGCGCTTCGTATTTTTGAATTTGTTCTATATCTAGGTTCATTATTTGCTGCTCGTTATTACAGCTTCTGTATCCGAAGACTAATGCTGCAGCAACTCCTAAAGCTGCTGTTCCCTGAACTATTCTTTTAATATAATTATTCATACTTATCAGTATAGGGATGTTTTTCTTATATATAAAGCTTTCGTTTATTGTTACTCTGGAGTGACAATAATTAGAATTTCAGGATTATTATAATATAATCAAGCCTTTTCCCGGATTATCTTTACGACTTCCTGCGGAGTTTCGGCAAAGTATATTCCGTCAAGATGCCTTTGCTGTATGAAATTTTCTTTCAAGGTCTTTTCTTTGAGCCATTTGAACATGCCCTTCCAATATTCTTTGTTGACGCATATTACTGGCACCGGATCAACCATCCCTGTCTGAATTAATGTGACATACTCAAAGAATTCATTAAGTGTTCCGTATCCGCCTGGATAGAAAACCAAAGCGTCGCTTTTTATTGCAAGGCAGAATCTTCGCGCAAACAAGTATTTGAATGATAATTGGTGTGTGAAAATTTTTTTGTTGACTAGTTGCTCTTTTTTTAAGAGGCCTGCCTTGAATCCTATAGAAACAGTGTTGGCTCTTGTTGCGCCAGTATTGGACGCTTCCATTATTCCAGGGCCGCCGCCGCTCATTATTGCGTAGCCTCGAACTCCTAGCCTGTAGCATGTTTCTTCGCAATTTATATAGTAAGGATGCCTTGGCTCGAGATTGTGAGTTCCAAAGACGCTGACTATTTTATTGTCTATAGAATTTAGGATCTTAAGGCCTGTACTTACTTCAATGTCAACATCGCTGACTGTTCTTTTGATGTTTACAAAATATTGTTTATTTTTAGAAATAACTTTTTTGACTGTCTTTTTTACAAGCTTAACCATTTCTAGCACCCACCTTCAAAATTTAATAATTTTTAATGTAAAGATCATAATGAATAAATTAAATCAGACAGATAATTCCTTAATTATCATGATCTTTCTTATTCATATGCTCTATCTTTTTTAAAATTTCCTCTTTGCCATGCCAATCAAGGACTTCCTTGAGAACTTCAGTTATAGTTTCAACAGGAATTATCTTGACTTTTGCCAATTTTTCAGAGTCTACAATGATGTCTCTGACATTGCTGTGAGGAACTATTACATTCTTTATTCCCGCAGCTATTGCTGCTTCTATTTTTGCAGAAACTCCGCCTATAGGCAATACTTCTCCTCGAACTGATAATGAACCAGTCATTGCATAATCTTGCTTGATTGGGATTTTCTTGAGAGCTGAAATTATTGTAGTCGCAACAGCAATGCTTGCACTATCTCCTTCTACACCTTCATAAGTCTGGAGGAACTGTACATATACATCTTTTGTCTCTTTGATATCTTCGCCGAAGTATTTCTTGATTATTGCCGAGACATTCTTTACTGCTTCTTTTGCAATCTCTCCAAGCTTTCCAGTAGCGATTATCTCGCTCTCTTTTCCGCCAGGTGTTACTTCTGCTTCAATTGGAAGGACGATTCCTGAATAATTTACTCCCGAACCGATTACTGCAAGTCCATTTACTCTGCCCACTTTCTTTCCGGAAACGACTATTACTTCATATTCTTTCTTTCTCTCGATGTATTTGTCAGACATCTGTTGTTCAAGTGATCTTGCAATCTTTTTAGCACGAACGATGTGATCTTTAGTTACATAATCTGCGCCAGTTTCCATTGCGACATCTCCTGCAGCCCGAATTAAACCGCCAAGATTTCTGAATAATAATGTCAAGTGTCCTTTCCTATTTGCCCTTCTTCGGGCTTCTTCAATCATATATTCGATTGCTTCTTTGTTGAAATGAGGTATTTTCTTATCCTTGTGAACTTCCTGAGCTATAAGAACTACTATCTTGTTTCTATTCTCAATAGTGTCAGGCATTGTCTCATTCATGTGAACTTCATATCCATAGCCTCTTATTCTGCTTCTAAGGGCTGGATGCATGTGCTGGACTGTATCAACATTTCCTGCTGCAACCAATATGAATTGGCATGGGACTGGTTCGGTTCTAACCATTGCGCCCG
>DASPMU010000019.1:0-4073 GCA_035626895.1 Alphaproteobacteria bacterium | reverse complement strand
AGTCTCATCAAATGTATTATAGCAATGCGCTCCGTGCTTGCCGTCAGTTATCACGACTATTTTAGGGCCTAGTTTGGACGCCTGGAATAAAATCGTGTAAATATTATCTGTTGACTCATCAACTAATGCCTTTGCTTCATCTTTGTTTAATATCAAGATGTGAGTCTTTTTTAATATTGGAGAAATTTTTCTTGAACCATCCTTGACCATGTACAAGCTAGGATTATATGCTATTTTGATATTTTTCTTTGATGCGTATTCTGTTATCTTTTTCTGCGTTATAAAGCTGTCTTTCATCATTGAAGACATGTATAGCCATTTCGCGTCAATATCTCTGAATTTAACATCATTAATCTGAAGATCGTCATTGCATCCTTTGTACGTGAATATTGTCCTATCGTCTTCTACAGAATCGAGGATGACAGAATAACCAGAAACATTTCCATAAGAGCCTATGAAATCTATATTTTCATTGAATAAATTATCGCTGATTGTCTTGCCATTGTCATCTTTTCCGATTTTTCCAAGATACGCTGTTTTCAGCCCTATTCTTGAGAAAGCAACAGCCGAGTTCGTGCCTCCTCCGCCGGTAAATATATGCATTTCTTCGATGAGGATTTTTGCGCCAAGAGGGTATGCTATGTCTTTATGATGATGAACTGTCAATAATTCAGACTGGCTTGGATCAGTATGCGCAAAAACATCAACAGTTGCCGAGCCTACAGTTATGATATCATACTTAGGAGAGCTACCTGAAGAATTCAATTTACTATCTGAGTTATTTGATTTCAACCTACACCTCTATTTTATACAACTGATGATTGGCTATTTATAAATTTTTATTATAATTATAATTAAGATAAGGAATAAAATATAGAATCAATAAATCAGAAGCGTATGTTATCTAGTATAGAATGGGCATTCATTGAATTCTCTTCAGAAGATAGTTTCCAGTATTCTTTGCCAAGAAGAGAAAATAATTTGATTTTCATGTATTCCTTTTCTTCATCGCTGACACGGACATATTGGTCGACATCAACTAGTCCATAAGGATACCCAAGAAATATTGGATCATTAGATAAGCTTTTGAGAGAAGATATTCTATCTTCTATTTCTCCTCTCCCTTGGTCAATTATATCTGATGAAAAATCCAGCCTAAAAACATGACGGGATTTATCATGCAATTTTACAAAATATATTCTTGAATCTTCAAAGACTGGATAATAATACCACGATCCTTCTTTTCTTGAAAGCCTTCTTATAATAGACTCCCCAGTATTCAAAGAAAACGAGCAAGTCTTGCTAAACGCCAACGCATTTGAAAGCTTAGAAATATATTTTATCTCAAGTTCAGACTTTGCTTCCAAAGCGCCATCAAGTACAGGATTTTTCAATTGGGAAGCAAGTTCAAACTCCATGCATCTTCTGATTAAAGATATGATTGTTTGAGGCATCACATTAGAATCCATTATTGATTCAGATGTTATGACCAAGCCGTCAAATTGTGTTGCTGGAAACGTCCTGACAAGAAAATTTTCCCCGTCCCTCTTCACAAGAATCTGGAATTCATCCTTGCTTTTGGAGATTCTTTGAGTGCCGTCATAAGAAACTTGCCCGATCTTAAGAAAACCTGCTGCAATTGAAGGGCTTTCAAACAAGATAGCCTGGCCTCCATCAATAAAAGAAAATTCGCGATAATCTGATTTTTCTTTGCCTATAGGGCAGTAATTCTTATCATCTATTGGAAAAGCCTTAAGATAACCGCTATTAGCGACATATTCCTTGCCTATTTTTTTATCTCTCAAGGAATCAATGACTGCCTGTGTCAATTCTTTCATGTATATCGATAATAAAACAAGATATAAAAAGTTATTGAATACAAAAATTTTTAAATGTCAGGCCCGTAGATTGAATTATGTTTAAATTTCTAAAGAGGGACGGTCCTAGCGACGGCTTTAAGGACATATTGGTTTCTAAATTAGTTATAGAGAACGAAGATACATTCCATCTTAAGAATTTATACAAGCTCATCAAAGAATGGGTTGAAGAAGAAGGATTCGTCGACATTTACGGCGAGAGAGGAGGAGGCGGAAACCCTGAAACATTCTATCTAGAGCGTATTTCCGCTTCAGGTTCAAAAGAGCACAGGATAAGATGGAGGCTTCTCAAGACGCCAAATGGCAGCAATTACTACAGGTTTTTCTTAAAATTAGATTTTATAACAATTAACATGAAATCAATTGAAGTTATGCATCAAGGCTACAAGATGAAAACAGACAGGGGAGACGTAATAATAAATATCGAAGCATGGCTCCAGCTAGACTACAAAGATGAATGGAAAGATGCCCCTATACTAAAAAATGAATTCTTCCAAAAGCTCTTCAGGAACAGAATCTACAAAGAACAAATAGAATCTCACAAAATTGATCTCTACAAAGCATCCTACAGGCTTCAGAACACAATAAAGCAATACTTGAAGCTCAAGACACTATACGAGATGCCAAAGCCATTCCATCCAGAGAAAGGATTGTAATTTATAATTAGATTTTCTTATTTTCTATCTAAATTGCCATCGGCTAGCGAACCCTCAAGATCAGAAACTATTTCGTCTAGACTCGTAGGCGGCAAGCAAATAAAGAATCTGTGTGAGCCCGATGGCAATTATAAGAAAAACAAACGCAACCTTTTTATTATAGTTAAGATAATTTAATTTCAATGAAAAAGGGGTTTAGCATTATTCCTAAGAAGTTAAAGTCTCAATATAGTTGGGGCGATAAAGTTCCTGCTTCTGGAATCTATGAGTGTTCCGTATGCGAAAATCTCGAGGCATTCAAAAAAGCAGAGATGTTCTCACAGTGCCAAGAATGCATCAATAGAAAAGAAGAGCAAGAGAATAAATGGTATGTTACTAATGAATTAGTCTATTTCATTTCTAAAAATATGGATATTGAATTCGACAAGAATGAAAATATCTCTCTAAGAATAGCAGATCTTATAACAGAGGCTGCTGGAACAATCACATTCTTCTGCCTTCACGTGATTTGGTTTGGAGGATGGATACTTCTAAATACAGGATATTTCGGCCAAGAAAGAATTTTTGATCCGTACCCATTTGGACTTCTTACAATGATTGTTTCGCTTGAAGCAATTTTCTTATCAACTTTTATCTTAATGAGCCAGAAAGTTGCATCGAAAAAACAGGAATTGCGTGCAGAACACGAGTATCAGATTAATCTTGAAACTGAAAAGAATGTTGCAGAGATTTTGGCCTTAGTCAAAGACATCAGGGAAGGAACAAAGCTTGGAGAGGAATCTATCCAGGACATCAAGGAGAGTATTGCAGAAATTGCTCCGGACGTCATTGAAGAACCATCAGACGCTACTCCGACAATTGAAAATGTTCCTCTTGAAGCAATTGAGAAAGAACACTTCGAAGAGCATGAGCAAATACTTGAAGAAGCAGGAATTGATGTTATACCAGAGTCTGCTCCTCCAGTAGTTCTTGAAGAAGTCAAGAAGAGGCGAGGAAGACCTAAGAAGAAAATACATGAATTTAGAGATGAGTTAGTTGAAGAATCAGAGAAGATACATAAGCACAAGCAGCCTCATGAACCTCTTAAGAAAGATGATTATTCGGAAGATCCGGATAAATAATTAGTTCTAAATTTATTTTCATCTCGTTTATTTCTATTTTAGAAGTGTAAAAATAATTTAATCAAGCCATTCCTTATTCTTTATCTTGTCAGGAAGATATTTCTCAGAAATGAAAGAGATTCCTCTTGCAGACAGGGACTGGATTTCTACCTTTGCATCGAATTCTTTCATCATCTTGAACTGGCGCTGCCAATCCTTGTGCTTGACAAACCATTCGTAGTTCTGCATTTGCTTGATTCTTGATCTGTCTTGATCAGTTAATTTAATGAAGTGTCTCTTTAAATCATATTTTACGATATCATCCATTGTAACCCCTAAGAATTTTACGTCAGGAATTGCCATCTCATCTGCCATGTGCGCAAGGCTGATTGATCCGTATTTGATTACAGAGTAGATGTAGAACCCGTAGATATCTCCGT
>DASPMU010000018.1:0-7182 GCA_035626895.1 Alphaproteobacteria bacterium | reverse complement strand
ATGCATATGATTCAAATATATCCTTATGGAATGCGGCCGTCAGAAACTGTTACATGATTACATTTACTCCATTCTGGATTTTCTGGATACTTGATCCAATATATCTATCAAGAGAAGGAGACAGGCTTCTTGAAAAATGGACAAGAACAAGGACTATAAATATCAACGCTGCATCATCACGACAGAGAAATCTCGAATATGAATTAAAGAAAGTATAACGCTCAATTCAATAATTAAAATCAAATAAGATTAAAAATATCAATCAATTTCAGAGGTAAAATCATGAAAGACACAAATAATGGTGAAAATACTGCAAAGAAAATATGGACAATGGTCAAGATACTCTTTGTACTTTTGATATTTAGCGCAATATTATCTGCATTATATTCAGGAAGCGAAGATGACGCAGTCATCGGATATAATACTGCAGTTATTCCAGTCAATGGAATCATAATGACAGGAGGAAGCTCGGGACTTTTCGAAGATGAATCAGCAAGTTCACAGCAACTAGTAAGAGTCATTGAAGAAGTAAAAAACGATCCTTCAATTGAAGCAGTCATTTTTGAAATAAACAGTCCTGGAGGAAGCCCTGTTGCGACAGATGAAATATCACAAGCAATAAAAGAATTGAACGATGAAGGAATAATTACAGTTGCATGGATCAGAGAAAGCGGGGCATCCGGAGCATACTGGATAGCAAGTTCTACAGACCACATAGTTGCAAACAGGATGAGCATCGTCGGTTCTATTGGAGTATACGGCTCATATCTTGAATTCTCAGGATTTTTAGACGATCACAACATAACATATAGAAGGCTTGTTTCAGGAGAGTACAAAGATGCAGGAAGTCCTCTAAAAGAAATGACTCCTCAGGAAGAAGCGTTGATACAGCAAAAACTTGACAAATTGCATTCTTATTTCATATCTGCCGTTGCAGAAAACAGGAACATGACTTATGACGAAGTCAAAGTCCTTGCAACAGGAGAAATATATTTAGGCATTGAAGCCCTTGATAACGACCTTATTGATGAACTTGGCGGAAAACAGGAAGCAATATCTTATATCGAGCAAGAATTAAACACGACAGTTGTCACAAAAGAATATACAAAAAGCAAATCATTTTTTGAAAGCCTTGCAGGAGTCTTAAATAAAAACAGCTATTATATAGGACGAGGAATTGCATCAGGAATGATGATTGACAACGATCTTAAAATAAAGACATAAGCCTTCAGAAATAAAATAAATTCGAAATCATGAGTAACATCAAATGGGACTTAAAGAATCACTAAGAAAATTGCACGAGCAGGAAATGCTCGACAAGAAGCTCTCCCTGAAAAGAGAAGTCAAGAAAGAGCTGACAAAACTTAAGAATGAAAAAATTCTCGACAAAAAATGTTCAAGCTGCGGCGATGTTGCAAATTATTCTATAAAAGGCTCAAGCGACTGGTATTGCAAGGAATGCGCAATAGAATATTTCGGAGACTTGAAGCATCTGAAAAAAACAAACACGCCGGATTCTTCAAAAAATAATAAAGAAATATTTTTCATAACTAGCAATGACAAAAAATTTGCCGAAATGCAAAGCATAATTCCTGAAATAAAACAATTAAAGATAGAACTTGACGAAGTCCAGGATCTTGATGCCAAAAAAATAATTTCCAAAAAATTACTTGATGCAAGAAGCAAAGTGAAAGGAGGATCGTTCATCGTTGAAGATACATCTCTATATATTGAATGCTTAAATGGACTTCCAGGCCCTCTAATAAAATTTTTTGTTCAATCGATAGGCGACAAAGGAATGTATGAAATAGCAGCAAAATTCAGAAATGACAAAGCCCAGGCAAGAACGCTCATCGGATACTACAATCGCGGCAAGATAAAATATTTCCAGGGAATAGTCGAAGGAAGAATTGTCCGGCCGGAGCGAGAATCCAAATTTGGATGGGACGCTATATTTATGCCTGAAGGATATGATAAAGTCTTCGGCGAGATGAATACTGACGAGAAAAATGAGATAAGCATGCGCGGAATCGCTGCAAGAAAATTAAGGGATTATCTGAAGAAATGAGATAATTTAGCGCTAACGCCAATACGTGAACATTCTAATATTTATAATCCAAAAATTTTTACAGGATTGCAAGTGGCAAAAATTTTCTTTAAATTCTAGAATCAAAATGTGAGCGGCCTTAGCGCTAAAAAATAAGTATTAAATAAACGGAACCGTGCCGTCTGTCGTCTTGATTCCGTAGATGATTATGTATGTCCAGAACAATCTTCTCTTTCGCTTTATGTGGACGCTAAAGCCTGCATCCTTGAATACTTTTTGTATATTTTCATCGCTGCTAAGCCATTTGACGTTAGGGATTATCCAGAAATAGTCTACATATTCAACCATGCAGATTTTTCCATGCCTGGGAAGGATCTTGTATAATTCTCTCAATACTTTTTTAGTGTCCTGGATATAGCCAAGCATTCCGACGCTAAAGACAGCGTCAACGCTTCTAACGCTTGGATGAACCCTGTTGACCTGATGCTCATCATGTATTACTTCAATATTTTTATAACCTCTCTTCAGGACCCTCTTCAAAATTATTTCAGTGTTTTTCTTGCTTAAATCAGTTGCATAAACTTTTCCTTTAGGCCCGACATTTTCAGCAAGATGCATTGTCAAGGTTCCGACTCCCGCGCCATAATCAAGCACTGTCTTGTCATAAAGATCATCCTTGAAATATTCAAGCAATTCTTTTCTGAAATTCTTCGGGAAACTCATATTCTCGAAAAATAATGCTACTTGGGCAAATGAGTCATTTAAGCTCTTAATGGATTCTGGATCATAGTAAGATATCAAGAGCAAAAATATTGGGACTCCGAAAAGTATGAAACTAAGCCCGAGATTAATCATGTTCTGCGCGCCAGGCGTTGTCAGAAGCCATGCAGCTACAGTTCCAACATATAGAAGAGAAACTATTATCGGGCCGGTTTTTCCAAAGATGACTTTGAATGGCCTTGGATGATTAGGCTTTTTGAATCTCAAGACAGGCACTGCAAGAAGAACAGATATATACATAAGAAGCGCGAGCGGAACAAGAAGTGCAAGAAGATATTCATATTTCCCAAATCCGAAAAGCACGACGATAATAGAAACAATTACTTGAAATATTATCGCCTTGTAAGGAGTCTGGTATTTTGGATGAATATCAGCAAGCTGCTCGATGAAAAATTTATCTCTTGCAAGTCCTAAGAGAAGTCTTGGGCTTCCTACAAGTCCTCCTGCAGCAGATCCGATTAAAGCCAAGGCTATTCCGATGTTTACAACCATTGCGAGATTGGTGTTGAATAAAATTGCAGTCAGATCAGATAATGGCGTCGATGATTGTGCAAGAATTGTATGCGGTATTACCCCGAGCATGACGAACGCAAGCAAAATTCCAAGAACTGATACAAACACCGATCCCCACATCAAAGCGCTAGGGATTGTTCTTTCAGCATCTTTTGTCTCTTCAGCCATGAATGTAGCATTCTCCCATCCGAAAAATGTCTCGACGATAAAAAACAATGCGACAAACAGTCCGACAAGCGGTCCTGTGAAAAGCGGGATATAATTAGTATAATTGACTTCATTGAATCCTATTCCAATGATCGAAAGCAGGACAACAATAATTAATATTGCAAAAAATCCAAGGACAGCTGAAATGCTTTCAGTACCCATATACGCAAACATATTGAGAATTATTATAATTGCAATAGATAAGGCGACTTTGACCAGCACTCCATATTCTGCAGGCATTAAGTAATCAAGAGCCGCAACTATCAAAAGAGAATTCATTATGTTAATTACAATCCATGACGTCCATCCGATGAGAAATGACCAAAGGCCTTTTCCGTACGCTTGTTTTGCAAACTCATATATTCCTCCCGCGCTAGGGAACATCGAAGTTAATTCACCAAAGCATGCGCCGACATATATAGTGAGCAGTCCAAGTATAATCCATACAAAAATCGATGCATTTCCAGCAATATTTGCAGCAAATGCAGTCCCGAAAAACATTCCAGTACCTATCATTGCTGTAACAGTTATAGAAAATACGCTCCAAAAACCCAGACTCTTTTTTAACTCAGCCATCTTAATTATATTTTATTGCAATTAACATCACGATACATTTACTTAATACAATACAACCATAATTCTTATTTATAATGTTATCGATGAATAAACATCATGAGTTCAGAAAATGAAATAAAAACAAATAAGCATTCTGGAGTGGTAATAAATGTTTTAATACTGATAATAATATTATTGACTAATGGTCAAAAAATCTAAGAAAGCATCAAGTAAATCACATAAAATAAATCCTTCTGCAAGATCACATAACGCAAAACACAAAGAGAGTTTCGAAAAAGGACTCTTGGAAGTAGATAAGACGCAGGATAAATACGATAAATTGTTCGAACAGAAATTATCCGAGCAATACAAAGAATTCAGAAATCTGAAAGAACATAAAATGCAGACAAAGAAATTCTACGGGATGATTTTTGCAATAATAGTTATAGTTCTCGCAGCATTATTATTAATATCTTACGGGTAATAAAATAAACCATTATCATGATATAAATTATTGATTCTCTAGTGGTTTACAAAAATATTTAAATAAGTTAGACAAGTAAATATTGATGGATATTGTAAAAGAGTTATTATTAAATTATTATTTTCTGGGATTTGTAAGCGCATGGGTTGTTGCTACATTACTTAAAGCATTCCTCCATTCAGCAAATCACGGCTTAAAGTTTAGTTTAAAGCATGGAATGCAAAACGGCGGCATGCCTAGCGGACATACAACTGTTGTCTCTACTTTGACTTTCGGATTACTCTTCAGGACGGGATTTAGCGATCTTTTCTTCGCGTCGCTGATATTTTCATCGATAATTATAATGGACGCGTTCAGGGTTAGAAAAAATATAGGAATACAAGGAGACAAACTTAACGAATTATTGAAAGAATTCAACGAAAAGCCGATACAAGTAGTCTACGGCCATAGCTTCACGCAAGTTCTTGCAGGTTTGATCTTAGGATTGACTCTTGCATTCTCATGGAATTTGGTATTATTCTGAGTAACGCCATCCTACACATCTACCATAACAATGCCGCCTAGCGAGCCCTATAGGATATATTCTTATACATCTAGACTCTGGGTGGGAAACGATAGCACATGTGATGCGAGCGCGGCATTGTTACTAATAATTAGTCTAATAGATTTCCTTATTCTAGCAGTGCCAGACTCACAAAGTTTCTTTAAAGTTTGCCACCTACGAGTCTAGACGAAAATCGTTTGTGAACTAAAGGTTCGCTAGCTGGCACTGCTAACATTAATGGAGACTGCTACGAGTGAATCTTCTACTTTTCCTCCCAAAGCTTTATAAAATAACCCCAACTACTTTCTCATATGACTTCGATAGTACTTATACCTGCTAAATACACTAGAACAGTAGTAGTTCCTAAGGAAGTAGCAGATAAACTTCCAGATAGGCTCATGATGTTTAGTAGCGTGCAGTTTCTTAATCAATTGCCCCAGATAAGAGTACAGCTAGAAGCAATGGGAAAAACTATTGTAATGGTCAAATCAAGCAATTTCTTATACGAAGGTCTTATTTCTGAAAAAGGCCAATTGCTTGGATGCAATTCGGAGAATTTCAATGCAGAAAACCATGGAAATGAGTTTGATGCGTTCCTATATATCGGCGACGGAGTATTCCATCCCCAAGCATTATTAGTCAATAATAGGAAGGATATATACTGCTATGATCCAAAAATCAACAAAGTAAAAGTCCTAGAAAAAGAAATGCACGACACAATACAGAAAAGAACTAAAGGAAATATCTTAAAGTTCCTCACTGCAAAGAACGTCGGATTCATCGTTACAACTAAGAGAGGCCAAAACAGCAGCAAGAGAACTGAAATATTAAGAGAGAAAATACTGAAGAAATGGCCCGATAAGACAGTATTTGTATTCTTATGCAATGAGCTTAATTTCATGGAGCTCGAAAACTATAATTTCATCGACGCATATATCAACACTGCATGTTCAAGAATCGGCCATGATGATACGACTAGAAGCCCAAAACCTATAGTCAATATAAGCGACGTTGAAGACTTGATAAAAGCCGAGTAAAAGCCTGGCTGGAATGAGTTGCATTCCAAAAGATTTATTAATCAAATAAGCTAGTATATGCTTATAATATCATACTGATTTAAAGTTGAGGGGTAATTTTAATGAGTAAGAAAGTTTCTAATCATAGCAAGAAGAATGCTAAAACTAGTAATAAGTCTCAAGCAGCACATAAAGCAAGAGAGAGCAAGACAAATAAAACAGTCAATTTAAAGAATTCTGATGCTAAATTAAAACAAACTGAAGTAAAACCTGAAGCTAAAAAAATAGATCTTAAGAATCTCAAATACGAGACTACTAAAGACATTCCTATTTCTTCAATGATGATCGACCAGGTCGTAGGCCAAGAAGATGCAGTAAATGTAATAAAGAAAGCTGCAAAACAGCGAAGACATGTATTATTAATAGGAGAGCCAGGAACAGGTAAGAGCATGCTTGGAATGGCGCTTGCAGAGCTTCTTCCAAAAGAAAAGCTAGTTGACGTTCTATCTCTCCCCAATGCAAACGATGAAAACCAGCCGTTCATTAGAACAATAGCTGCAGGAAAGGGCCGCGAAGTCGTAAGCAGGGCAAAAGTCGAGAACAGCAATTCTCTGAAGACTGCAAACATAATGACATGGATTATCCTGATAGTTGTTGTCGCATTATTCATGGTAGCAAGAAGCTACTTCAAATGGTCTGATGTTATATTTGCCGCAATGTTTATCGGCGGAATGATAATTGTTGCTGGAGTCGTTTTAGGCATGAGCCTTGGAAAGAGGATGGGCAGCGCAGCAAATATAGGAACTCCGAAAGTAATAGTCGATAATTTCGACAGGCAGCATGTAGCATTCTACGACGCGACAGGAGCTCACGCAGGCGCGCTACTTGGAGATGTTCTTCACGATCCATTCCAGTCCGGCGGACTTGGAACACCAGCAAATGAGAGAGTAGTTGCAGGAATGATACATAAGGCCCATATGGGAGTATTATTTATTGACGAGATTTCAACACTAGAACCAGCAACTCAGCAAGATTT
>DASPMU010000017.1:0-14288 GCA_035626895.1 Alphaproteobacteria bacterium | reverse complement strand
CCCTTGAAACTCTAGTTGGCTATGGTGCAGGAAAATTAGCAAGCCAATTTATGTGATTATTATTTGTTTTTACTTTGAAATTCTGACTAATAATAAAATTTAAATATCCTATATGTTGAAGTAACTGTATGATTGCCTTTAAAGTAAATGACTTGAATGATTTGGAACTTAGACTGGGAAAACTCGCCATCCCTTTCAATTACGTATGGTATGGTGCTGCATGTTTTGGCGTTGGCTTATATAATGGCTATTGTGATGGGAAGGGAATTCCTGTTTCTGAAAAAATTTCTCACGCAAAATATAATCTTCCTATAACTTCAATGATCTTTAGCGGAGCATCCAAACTTCTCCCACACACCTGGATGAGAAAAAAGGAGGAGAAAGATTTTGAAGAATTATCAAATCCTGATTCCGAATTATCTAGTATTTATGGCAAAGATTTTAGGGAAAAGATGCTGGAAATTAAGCCTTCGATTATAGATCTAATGAAAAAAGACGAGACGAGGCAGAAAAACACTAATTATACTAAACGAATTCTAAAAAACGGAAGCATAAGCGCTCTTGAAGTTGCAGCTGGTTATGGGATTGGACGACTTGCAAGCCAATATTTCTAATTTTAGAATTTATTCTTTATCTTCTGTGTTATCAATATCCTTGAATTGATCTCGCAACTTCATTTCTCTTCTTTTCTTGTTATAACCAAGGACGAAATCATGCACACTGTCTCTAATCTCTCTGAGTAACAGCATCATCTTTGAATTTTTCTCGAACTGCATCGGCTCTTTTGAACTCGGAGTGTAGATTTCTTCATTTTGTTTTGCAAGTGATATAATCGGGATTTTTAATCCAAGATGCTTGAGAGATCTTAATGCAGCATTAAGCTGTCCAAGGCCTCCATCAATTATTATTAATCCAGGATACTCTCCTCTTTCCTGCTTGATGCGCTTGTATCTTCTATATACTACTTCTCCCATTGCCATGAAATCATCTTGCTTTCCCATGTTTGATTTTATCATGAATTTCCTGTAGCCTGTCTTGTCTGGCCTGCCATCGACGAATCTGGTCATTCCTGCAACTATATGCTCGTAGCCTAGATTTGAAATATCAAAGCATTCAATGATTTTAGGGTATCCTGGTAGATTTAATTTCTCTTGAAGTTCTTTTAATGTATTATTCTCCTCGAGATTCATGAGCGCGTTCTTCTCTGCCATCTTGATTAATGATAATTTATCTCCTTTTTCAGGATATGTTATTGTGACTTTTCCATTTCGCAATTTGCAGAAATATTCCTCTAAGATTTCTTTGTCCTGTTCTGTGTCGTAGAATTTTTGGTTCACGATTATTTCCTGCGGGATGCTTCTTGCAGAATAGTATCTCTTGAGGAATTCCTCGAATACATCTTCAGAATATTCTATCTTGTATTCTGATTTGCCGCTGATTACTCCTTTTGCAATCGTGAATATTTCTATGATTACATTATCATTGTATTTTATCATGCAGATGACATCCTGGTCGTATCCTTTGACTAGTTCTACTTTTTGCTTTTCAAGGATTCCAGCTATTGCTTCTAATTGTCTTTTTCTTTCGAGAGCTTTCTCGAATTTCATCTCTGCTGAATATTTTTTCATTTCCTCAGTCAGCTGCTTGATTGTGTCGTCCATGTTTCCTTTTAGGAATTCCTTTGCCCTTGCAACTTGCTTACTGTATTCTATTTCATCTACGTTTTTTATGCAAGGTGCTGTGCATATTCCGATGTGATAATTCAGGCATGCATTCTTTGGAAGAGTTTTGCATACTCTTAATTTGAATATAGAAACAGCTGTTCGAATTAATTGGACTCTCTGATATCCGTCGGTATAAGGCCCAAAATAAGTTCCGTCCTTCCCGACTATTCTTGTTGATAAAATTCTCGGGAATTTTTCATTGGTTATCTTGATGTAAGCGTAGCGCTTGTTGTCTTTTAGATCTATATTGTATTTCGGATAATGTTTTTTGATTAAATTGTTTTCAAGAAGAAGTGCTTCGACTTCATTATCTACTATGATCCAATCAATGCTGTAAATTTTAGAAACTAAATGCCTTGTCTTTACAGAATGCTGCTCGCTATTTGAGAAATAAGATCTTACTCTATTAAGAAGATTCTTTGCCTTTCCAATATAAATAATCTCTCCATCGACATTCTTGTAAATATAGCATCCAGGATTCTTCGGAATCTGGGAGAAATCTACTTTTCCATGAACGATGATGAGTGGCATGATGTTGTGAACGTAGGAGTATTTAAATGGCTTTTGAATGATTGTCTTGTGTATATGTACTTACTTTAAAGTGACTACAAAATGGAAAAGTTTATAAATATAAGAATCTCCATTATTTTATGGCTAAAACATACGGAATATTATCAGATATGCATGATGTTGACATCAGGGAAGTACCTTTTGCGCTAAGTGTATTGGGTCATGAAGGAATTGACTCTATTATATTAAATGGAGATATATCGGGAGAGAGATCAGGATATGATCCTCAAGAATATCTGGCTACAGTACTAGATGTATCTGCAAAATATGAGATGGATGTATTTGTATTGCCAGGAAGCCATGAGCAAGTCAAAATATTTGAGCCATGCCTAAATCACTTCTCTAAAAAATATTCAAACATTGTAAATACTTTCAATAATCAAAAAATTGAGTTTCCTGACCATCATTTACTATTCCTCCAAGGCTCAGACTTTATGCCTGGAAAAGATCATTTAGATGGATATGTCTTAAACTCTGAGAGGGAAAGTGGATTTTACAAGAATGATGATGGAATTCATCACAAAGTAATCAACCCAAATGATATGAAGAAATTAGTGACTCATCCCGAAAAGACTTTAGTCTTCAGCCACGTCCCAAGAAGATTTGATTCTCTTGATAGCGTTGATGTTGCAGAATTTGGAGAGTTCCAGGATTCTTATCACGAGTTTCATGTACAATTTAGTGACGACTCCAAAGATATTTTATTTTTACCTATAACTTACACAAAAAATGAGATAGAAAAAGTTTTTAAGGATTCAAGAGTGAGAAAGGTATTGTATCAAAATCAAGTTCCACAAGGAACAATATATGCTCCAATAGAAGCAGCTATTGCTCATAAAAAGAAATTTCCTTTTTTAAGATTTTCAGTAAAGAAAGGCAATCGAGGAAATGAAGAGCTAACAAAACTATACGCTGAATTAGGGATTACAAAAAACGTTACAGGGCACTTCCATGAATCAGCAGGAAAAGCAAATGATTTAGAGGGAAAAGTAGTAGAAGAAAGTCAATTTGTTGAAAATTTATTCTACAATGCTGCATGCATGGATAGATCCATGGTTGGAATGGTATCTGTGGATGGAAATAAAGTTGCCTATGAGAATATTGATCTAAGAAAATATAGGCAGCAGTAATTTTCTAATTATTTTTACCCTTTCAACATACTCTTCAAGAACTGCCCCGTATATGACTTTGAAATCTTGACAATCTCCTCAGGAGTTCCAACGCCGATTATGGTTCCGCCGTTGTTGCCGCCCTCTGGTCCCAGATCGATTACATAGTCTGAGCATTTCACGACATCTAGATTGTGCTCGATTACGAATACGGAATTTCCCTTGTCCACTAGTTTGTTGATTACTGTAATAAGTTTTCGAACATCTTCAAAATGAAGGCCTGTTGTTGGCTCGTCAAGCATGTATACTGTATTTCCGCGCTTTTGTTTTGCTAACTCGCGAGTAATCTTGATTCTTTGAGATTCTCCGCCGGATAAAGTCGTAGATGATTGGCCGAGCTTGATATATCCAAGACCGACTTCCATCAATGTTTCAACTCTTCTCTTTATTGTTGAATGATTCTCGAAGTACGAAAGAGCTTCTTCAACTGACATGTCTAGAACGTCAGCGATGTTTTTCCCCTTATACAAAATCTGAAGTGTTTCTTTGTTGTATCTCTTTCCTTTGCACTCTGAGCATTCTACGTAAACATCAGGAAGGAAGTTCATCTCGATCTTTATGACTCCGTCTCCAAAGCAGCTCTCGCATCGACCGCCTTTTACATTGAAAGAGAATCTTCCTTCTGTATATCCTCGAGCCTTTGCATCTTTTGTTGCAGCAAATATCTTTCTTACATCGTCGAATATTTTTGTGTAAGTTGCAGGATTTGATCTTGGAGTTCTTCCGATAGGATCCTGGTCGATTACAATTACATTGTCGACTTCTTCAGGAATTTCTATTTTCTTGAATTTTCCAATTTTATCGACTTGCTCTCCGAAGTATTTTCTCATGTAAGGCATTAAAGTCTGATTCATTAAAGTTGATTTTCCGCTTCCTGAAACTCCTGTGATAGCACATAATACTCCAAGAGGCAAATCTATATTGAAATTCTTCAGATTATTTTCTGTGACTCCTGAAACTTTGATATAGTCTCTTGGTTTTCTTCGAGTCTTTGGAACAACAATTTTCTTTTTTCCCGACAGGTATTCTCCTGTGATGCTCTTTGAATTCTTTGATATTTCTGCAACCGTTCCTTTTGCTGTTATGTGCCCGCCATGTATTCCGGCTCCTGGCCCCATGTCAATAACGTAATCTGCTCTCTTTATTGTGTCTTCATCATGCTCTACGACAATCAATGTGTTTCCGATGTCTCGCAGCTTGTGAAGAGTATTTATTAATTTCTCATTATCTCTTTGATGAAGCCCGATTGATGGTTCATCAAGTATGTACATGACGCCCATAAGATTTGACCCAACTTGAGTTGCAAGTCTTATTCTCTGTGCTTCTCCGCCGGATAATGTTCTTGCAGATCTTGACAAAGATAAATATCCAAGCCCGACATTTTTCATGAATCCAAGCCTTTCATTTATTTCTTTCAAGACTTGCTTTGCGATGAACATCTCTTTTTCATTGAGGGATTTCCCTAGATTATTGAAAAAATCTATTGCATCCTCGATGCTGAAATTTGTTACTTCGATGATTGATTTCTTTGCGATCTTTACTGCTAATACTATGTCTTTTAATCTCTGGCCGTTGCAAGTCTTGCAAGGTTTTGAAACCATGAATTTTTCCATCTCTTGCTTTCGCCATTCGGATTCTGTCTGTTTATACAGGCGCATTGTCTGTGGGATTATCCCTTCCCAGCCATTGTTGAAATTCATGCTTGCGCCTGTAGACCATCGTGCATTTATTGGCTCCTGAGTTCCATAAAGGAGGACATCAAGCTGTTTCTTTGAGAATTTTTCAATAGGCGTAAAAACGTCAAAGCCAAATTTTTTCCCGACGGCAGAAATCTGCTGGACTCTCCATGAGATGTCCATTTTTCCATATACTGCAAGAGCTCCATCCATTATGCTCTTTGATTTATCAGGAATTATTAGATCTTCAGAAATCTGCTGGATCTCTCCAAGACCATGGCACTCAGAGCATGCTCCAAAAGGACTATTGAATGAAAACATTCTAGGCTCAAGAGGCTCGAATACAACTTCAGGATGATTAGGACATGCGCCGTGAGTTGTGTATATTGTTTCGCCTGCTCCTCTTTCTAATTCTTTGAGTTCTTTTTTAGAATCTTTCTTTGAAGTTTTTTTAGATTTTTCCGCTTCGTTTACGTCAATAATTATTATTCTTCCTTCTCCAATGTTTAAGGCCTGTTCGACACCTTCGCTTATTCTCAGGCGTTCATCGTCGGAAATTGTTATTGTGTCTATGACTGCTTCAATCCAATGCTTTTCGTATCTCTCAAGTTTAACTTCATCTTTTACAGTTTCAATGTCGTAGACTTTGCTGTCTACTCGCACTTTTGTAAAGCCTTCTTTTTTCAAATCATCATATACATTCTCATGGGTTCCTTTCTGTCCTCTAATTATAGGAGCAGTGATCATTATTTTCTTTCCCTGGTCTCCCATGATCAAATTGACAATATTTTCAGAAGATTGAGGTTTTATCGAACTGTCGCATTTAGGACAATTGACAACGCCGATTCTCGCGAACAATAATCTTAGATAATCGTAAATCTCCGTGACTGTTCCTACAGTTGACCTAGGATTTTTTGAAGTTGTTTTTTGCTCGATTGAAATCGCTGGGCTTAGCCCATCAATTGAGTCTACATCTGGTTTTTTCATTAATCCAAGAAATTGCCTTGCGTACGCCGAGAGGGATTCAACATATCTTCTTTGACCTTCAGCATACAATGTATCAAAAGCAAGAGTCGACTTTCCAGAGCCTGAAAGGCCAGTAATTACAACAAACTTGTTTCTCGGGATGTCAACGCTGACATTCTTGAGGTTATGCTCTCTTGCTCCTTTAATACGTATAAAATCATTCATACGCCTAAGAATTGAGAATTATTTATAAGTATTATGTATGAATGTCGAGTGCATAATTTTAACCTTACTTTTGAGTAGTTATAATATTAAACTTTATAAACTATCTTTCTCTTCTTATATTATTGATTTTTATGGGGGATTATTATGGAAACAATTGAAAAAAATTCTATTATTGATAAAATGAAGAAAGATGGTGTTAAGGAAGGAACAAGTTTGGAAATAATACTAAATAATAATGCGGTATTTGAAGATGGTCACGGTCCAGCGCCAACTGTTGATCCTCAAGGATTTAGAAAATTTTGGGACAATTATGATAAAGATACGGATAGAAGAAAAGATTATAAAACTTCAGGTTTTGTACAAGAATTTAAGGAAAATCGAGTTTTCTTAGTTAATCTTTGGCCTCCAGAATTCGGCTACGGAGAAACAAAGAGCTGGTATGTAGATAATGATGTCATACAAAACTACAAGATAAACAAATAAATTATTTTTTCTTCTTAGAATTTTTCTTTTTTATATCTTCCTTTTCTTTCTTTGCTTCTAATTTCTCTGCTTTTTTCTCATCGATTTTATTGTCGACATATTGTTTCTGGTTTTGAGTCTGAGTCAATTGATATTTTAACTCATCCATCATGTCTCTGCATTTGATTGCATTCTCGAAATCAAGATTCTCTGCATGAACTCTCATTTGTGATTCGAGCTCTGCAATCTTCTTTTCTATATCTCTTGGAGCCATGTGTTTTATTCCCTTGAGATCTACTTTCTTTTCAGCAATTTTCTTGATTACTGTCTTTGGAGTTATATTGTGTTTCTTGTTGAATTCTATCTGAGCTTCTCTTCTTTCTCTGGTTATTTTCATTGCGCTCTTGATTGATTTAGTCTCTCTGTCTGCATAAAGTATGACTCTGCCGTTGACATTTCTTGCAGCTCTTCCTATTGTCTGTATAAGTGATCGTTCGTCTCTCAAAAATCCTTCTTTATCAGCATCAAGGACACATATTAATGAAACTTCAGGAATATCAAGGCCTTCTCTTAGAAGATTTATTCCGACGAGAACATCGTATTCTTTTGCCCTGAGTTGCCTGATTAATTCAATACGCTCAAGGCTCTCGATTTCTGAGTGCATGTATCTTACTTTGATTCCTTCTTTTGATAAATAGTCAGTCAAATCTTCGGCCATCCTTTTTGTAAGTGTTGTTACAAGAACTCTGTCTCCGTTCTTTATTGTATTATTTATCTCGCCAATCATGTCTTTGATC
The DNA here is from genome assembly GCA_035626895.1 of Alphaproteobacteria bacterium. Lineage (GTDB taxonomy): Archaea > Nanobdellota > Nanobdellia > Woesearchaeales > UBA9642 > UBA9642. The sequence goes on along the minus strand of DASPMU010000017.1, from coordinate 6,699 downwards.
TGATTCTTTATTGGCCTCATTTCGACAATCGGATCAATTAATCCAGTCGGCCTGATTATCAGAGGAACGATCTGTCCAGAACTCTTTGTTTCATACTCTGCAGGAGTTGCAGAGACAAATACTACATGATTGAAATATTTTTCAAATTCTGGGAATTTAAGCGGCCTGTTGTCGAATGCGCATGGAAGCCTGAATCCGAAATCAACAAGATTTTTCTTTCTTGAATAATCTCCGTTGTACATCGCGTTAGATTGTGGGATAGTCTGGTGAGATTCATCAATTATCATGAGAAAATCTTCAGGGAAATAATCAAGAAGCGTACTAGGAGGAGTCCCGGGATTTCTGCCGTCAAAATGCCTTGAATAATTTTCAATTCCATTGCAGTATCCCATCTCTTCGATCATCTCAATATCATACTTGACTCTTTTTTGAAGTCTTTCAGCTTCGAGAAGGCCGAGGTTTGGAAGATGCTCTTCAAGTTCATCTTTGATTAAGTCAATTGCACGCTTCTGTTTTTCTTCAGGAACAACGAATTGTTTTGCAGGAAATAATATAGTGCTATCAAGCTTTGTAATTATATCTCCAGTAACTCCATGGAGTTCTGAAAGACTTGCTATTTTATCATCGTCAAGTTCTATTCTTAGAATATTATCTTCATAGCCTGGAATGATGTCGATAACATTTCCTCTTACCCTGAATTTTCCTGACTCTAGAGAATTATCATTTCTTTCATATTGCATCTCGACGAATCTTGTTATCAATGAAGTCCTGTTGATAGTTTCTCCTTTCTTTAATTTTAGGCTCATTGCCTTGAAATCTTTTGGGTCCCCAAGACCATAGATGCATGAGATTGACGCAACAATTATAACATCATCTCTTGACATCAAGCTAGAAACAGCGTGAAGCCTCATCTTTTCTATCTGCTCATTGACAGTTGCTTCTTTTTCGATGTATGTATCAGATGTCGGCATGTAGCTTTCAGGCTGATAATAGTCGTAGTATGAGATGAAATATTCTACCCTGTTCTTTGGGAATAATTCTTTTAATTCTGTATAAAGCTGCGCTGCAAGAACTTTGTTATGCGCAATGACTAGCGTCGGTTTGTTTATCTTATTGATGACATTTGCCATGACAAAAGTCTTTCCTGAACCAGTTATTCCTAGAAGAGTCTGCCTCTTATATTTTGGAAAACCTTCAACTAATTTTGCAATTGCTTCCGGCTGGCCTCCAGCAGGCTTGAAAGGAGAATCTAGCATGAATTTCATATGATTCTGGAGCATATAGGGTTTTAAAAACCTTATGGAAGGTTGGCTAGTGAATGGAATTTACCACTAATTTTATAAAGCCAAACGCCAAATGTGTTTCATGGAAGATAAAAAATTTCCACAGTTCAAACCTATTGCGTATTTCGGAGGCAATTTACTTTTAGGAGGTTTATCTTATATTCTTCTAAGACAGTATAAAAGATTCTTTATGTTTCTAGGCTTAATGATTGTTGCTTCATTTATTCCTTTTGGCAATTATTTAGTTTTATTTTTGTCTGGATTTGATGCTTATTCAATTGCTAGAAGACTAGAACAAAAAGAAATCCCTGTACCTGAATATAGCGCTACATGGACTTGGGTTGCTATAGCAATATGGGTATTATCAATAATAGTTGTTATAGCATCACTACTTATGATAGGGATGCTTGCATAATCTAAATTTCTATAATATTTCATTAATTTTATAAACCTAATATTTTTTCTCTATCTTAAGCGCGTCGGTGGTCTAGCGGTTATGACTCTGGCCTTCCAAGCCGGGTACCTGGGTTCAAATCCCAGCCGACGCAGTTTCTTATTCTTAGAATTATGCTTTTCCTTCTTCTCTAGTTGTAGCATCTATTCTGGTCTTGATATTATCTAGGAGATTGCGAATTTCTTCTTTAGCTTCATTGCCTGATTCTTCTATCTTATTTTCGGTGTATCTGAGCTGGGTCTTTATATCGTTTAATACTTCCTCGCTGGCGTCTACTGTTTTATCCTTAAGATGCTCTGCTTGGTATTTCAAATCATTTAGTTCTTCCTTGAATTTTGCTTTAATGTTTTTTGCCATTTTTATCACCTTTTTTTAATTATTTTATGAGATATGTTTTAGTGCTTTAAGTAAATTGTGTAATATTGCTCCAGTTTTATCAATACCGTAAACCTTTTAATTTAGAAATTATCTAAAATATTATGGCAGAGATAACTCCTATACTTCCAATACTTGTGATAATGAGCGCAGTAGTGTTAGTTGTCGGAATATTATCAAAGAAATTAAGGCAGCCCTATGTTATTTCTTATATAATTGCAGGCTTTCTTCTCGGACCTTCTGTATTTGCGATATTGCAGAATGATTTAGTGATATCGAATTTGGGAAATATCGGCATAGTTCTATTATTGTTTTTTGTAGGTATGGAGATTGATTTAAAGAAGCTTTTGTCAGGATGGAAAAGCGCTTTTCTCGGGACGATATTTCAGGTTTTTGTAAGTGTCTTTGCTATGTGGATTTTTGGTAGATTCTTTGGATGGGGTATTGAGCAGGTAATTTTACTTGGATTTGTAATAAGTCTAAGCAGCACGGCAGTCGTTCTTAAGATTCTTGAAGAATGGAAAGAAACAGATACTCATGCCGGAAGAAATGTCATTAGTATATTGCTTGCCCAGGATTTTGCATTCATTCCTATGATAATTATTTTAGGATTATTTAGCGGCGGCGGAGTGGATTCTCGTATTCTTGCCTTGCAGCTTACTGGGATGATATTGATGCTTACACTTATGGCATATGTTTTTGGCAAAAGGCAGATTTCATTGCCTTTCTCCAGATTCATTAAGGGAGATCATGAGATGCAGGTATTTTTGGCGATCGCCTTGTGTTTTGGAATGTCTCTTATCTCAGGCCTTTTTGAATTATCGACAGCATTGGGAGCTTTCCTTGCAGGACTATTAATATCTGCGTCAAAAGAAACTCAATGGGTCCATCATGCATTAAACCCATTCAGGATATTTTTTGTAGCATTATTTTTCATATATGTAGGAATAATAATAAACCTGCAATTTCTTATTGCGAACTGGGTCATCATTCTAACTATGGTCGCAATTGTATTTGCCCTAAATACTGCGATAAATACTTTGATAATTTATCTTTTGCATAATAATTGGAGAGACAGCTTGTATGCTGGAGCGATGCTTAGCCAGATTGGAGAATTCAGCTTGCTTCTTGCAGCTGTAGGCCTTTCGGCAGGAGTGATTGCAGCATTTGACTATCAAATGATCGTTCAAGTAATTGCATTGACTCTTCTTTTAAGTCCACTTTGGATACTATTCAATAAAAAAATAGTATGCCACATCAATCATTTCAATACAAAAGAAATAAAAGAAAAATAAGTACAACAAAGATTTAACTTCTAAACACAGTAGAATTGTAATACTAAAACACAGGAAATCTTTTCTGATTTCCGGGCTTTGGAATGGAAAATCCATTCCAAAACTTTATAAATAACTTCTGACCCGCTATAGGTAAGAAAGACGATAAGCGATTTTAGGCGAATGTGATTTGCCTATTCTTCGGTGTGATATTGTACGACGTATAATATCTATGTAGTTGTTTTATATGAGATTTTCATATAGGATTATATGATGCTTTCAGATATGACTGCGCTATGCCGAACTAGGCGACAAAGAGAGGAAGTAAAATGAAAAAGTATGATAGATTTGAAAGTACACAAAGTGCTGGACTTGACATGATGGAAACAGAAATAATGGAACCAATAGAAAAACCAAATAAGAAGTCGAAGGAAACTAAACCTGAACCAAAATCAGAAGGAAAACTAAGCAGGCTAATAATAGACAGGGTCAGCTCCGTCATAGAGAAATCCAAAATTCATTATTATACTCCGGAATCTTCTCTTGATTCTATAAGAAATCAAAACTATGGGTCGGATGAATCGATATTTTATGTAAGTACTCTCAAGAGTGTTTGGGATTCATTCATAATTCCTTCCGCTGTCACAACTAATCGAATAGATGGTTCTATGCCACTTGTAATGATGAGCACAAACCTCATGAGCAACATGAAACTCACAAGAGAGTGGATAAAGAGGCAATTATTTGAAAATTCAAGGATACTTCTTGTAGACAAAAATTCCAATAAAATGCATTATCGTCAGATGATAAAGACAATAGATGATACATTATCAAATAATGAATCTTTATTGACATTCCCTGAAGGTTCCAGAAGCAGAACTGGTTTAGTCGGGGATTTTGACCCTTCGGTTTTCGTCGGGGCAATTGAAGCGTCGAAGAAAAAGACGGTCAAGATAATTCCTGTGAATGTTGACTATTCTAAAGTTTTAGAATTAAGCCATCTTATCAAGGGGACTAATTATATCTCTTCACTCTATACAGGAATAACTACTTTGAATAAAGTTGAACTTGGAAATGTATATCTGACTCTTGGAAGGCCGATAACAGTAAGCCCTGATATGACTTTTGAAAATGATTCTAAATATGATAAAAAAACTCCTTTAAGAGAGAGGCTTGCAGATAATGTAAGAAATTATTGCCTCGATCTTGTAAAAATACAACCGATAAATGTAGTCTCAGAAGCAATCAACAGGATGAATGTCAAGCCAAAAGATAGGATAAGACTCTATGGTTCAAAATTCGAAAATTCTAAATTTGAAGATGTCCTGGAATCTGTCGTAGATGATTTAAGAGAAAACATATACAACTCAAGCAAATTCAGGGAGTTCAATAAGCTTAGTCCGAGCGTGGATTTGATATTAGAATCAGGCATTCCAACCAGAGATGGAGAAATTATAGTGACTGAAAAACTTTTGAATGAATCTAAAATATATGCAAATTATATCAGGCATTACTTCATGAAATAATTTTTTCTATTTTTATATACTATTTGTATATTTCTTCTACAAAATCTATCAACTTTATAAATCATTCCGCATTACTGAGTGGTAATATAATTTGCGGGGACTAATTTGAAACTTGAGAGAAATATAAGATTATTGAATATTGCAAAAGGCATTCTATGGAACATCATAGAAGATAAGTCAACCGTACATATTGAAGCATCCGAGAAAGCAATAGATAGAATAATCCTTGATAATTCTGATAAGCAAGACTCATCAATATTATATGTTTCTACGCATAAAAGCCTCTGGGAGACTGTAGGCATACCTTACTCAATAAATAAATTTACTGGAGATGTTCCTTATATATTTGCAGGAAGCAATCTATTCAAAAATCCCTTCCTGAAATTTTTATTCAATAATACCGGGGTATTCCCAGTAGATAGGGATAGTACTATGAAATCTTCTAAGAAATTAAAAAACGATATGCGTACTGTCCTATCCCATGGAAATGCTCTTCTATTTGCAGAAGGGCCAAGGAGCAGAAACGGCCTTGTAAGCTCATTTAGGCCTGCAGGACTTGAAGGAGCAATTGAAGCTTCAAATTCTGGAAAAAATATTTATGTAATTACTGCAAATGTTGATTATTCTGATGTTTTTGATTTAAAGAGCATGTCAAAAACTGGAAATGGCCAAAAATTTAAGACTGGGGATTTTTTTAAATGGAGAGCAAAAAATCTTGGAGACATCTATATATCTCTTGGCGATCCGATTCTTATAGATAAATCATGCAGCAGGGAATATCTTGCAAATCTTGCAAGAGAACAATGCATGGATCTTGTAAAGATACTTCCTGTGAATGTATATGCAAAAGCCTTGCAGCAATTAGATCTGAGTTCTGGATCTCCAGTGATTCCTTTTGCAATGTATGAAAGCATACATGATGTTATAAAAAAGCTTGAGACTCATAAAGATAAGTTCAGGGGATTTTCAGATAACACTAATCCTTCCGAAATATTCAATAAAGTTTCACCTGTCTTTGGATTGAATAAATATTATACTAAAGAAATAATCGATAAATCAAGGATATATTCTAATTATATTAATCACTATACAGATGGCAAATATTGAATGAAAAATAGTTTATCTTCATTAACTTTAAAAACGGCTTAATCTAGGTGTCTTCTATGGCTAAAAAGGCAATTATCAAGAAAATTTCAAAAGCAGGAAAAACTGATCCTAACAGCATTCTTGTAATATGCGCGCATTCTGATGACCAAATATTCGGCCCTGGCGGAACAGTTGCAAAATATGCAAAAGAAGGAAAGAAAGTCCATACTATAATATTCTCTTACGGGGAGCTTGGAATGCCTATGCATCAAAAAGAATATGCAATAAGAACAAGAGTCAAGGAATCACTCGATGCAGACAAGTATCTCGGAGGATTCGGCGTGACTTTTCTTGGTCTTGATGAAGGTAAGTTTGCAGAAAAATTCAGGGAAAAAAATATGTATCCCAAATTAAAGAAGCTTATTCTTCAATATAACCCGTCGCTTATATTCACTCATTCAGTTGACGATCCATTGCCCGACCACAGGGCATTAAATAAAGTAGTGCTTGAGACATTAGACCGGATGCGATATAAGTGCGACGTGTATATGTTTGATGTCTGGACTTTGTTTAATTTCAAAAAGCGCCATTATGTCAGGATACTTGTAGATAGATCTGATACTTTCAAGATGAAGACAAGGGCACTTAATATATTTCCAAGCCAAACACTCAGTCTCATGAGCCTGACATGGAGCGTCTAT
>DASPMU010000016.1:0-19509 GCA_035626895.1 Alphaproteobacteria bacterium | reverse complement strand
GAAGACTCTAATTTTTTTGTTGACGCGAATAATCTCCATTGAGATAATATATCAACGAGATTTTTATATCCAATGTCTCTTCTTTTTTCAAATTCAGGCTGCAAGGAATTCCATTTTTCCCTTTCATCGGAAAAAATATCTTGCGTCTCCATATAATATCCTGGGGTAAAAAAATTACAGGAATTTTGTCCTGAAATAAGTTTGTTATTTCCTGTATATTTATGCTTCAAGAAATTACATTTCTCAACTTCTATTCCGCCGCCTTGAGTCACGCTTCCTTCGAAGTTAGCGCAATATCTGCATAGCAAGCCATCGCATGCATGTGTCCTGAAGAAGACGTCAATTGTCTTGAAACAATCTAGATGACCTTTCACGCCGTTTTCTAAGCTGGAATCTAAAATTCCATCTTTAAGATAAGAACTTGGAATATTTATTGTCATTGTTTTTTTATCATTTTCTTTTGCGCAAATGACGCATCTGCATGTTCCTATATGTTTCAAAGTATAAAAGTCATTTTTCTTCTGAAATACATCGCTTGCATCATTAAGCAACCTTGTTAAGTATTCTTTTTGCGCGCGAGGATTTTCATCTCTGCCTAAGTTTTCCATTAAACCTTCTATATCAAGCGATTTGTTTTTAGAAAGAATATCATTTAATCTGTATAGAGTAAACAATTTAATTCCGCTTACTAATTCAACGCTTTTTTGTCCGCTATTATCCTGAATATATTTAATTCCATTATAATTTTTTAAATTAGTATTAAGAAATTTATTAATGGATATAATAAAATCCGGGTTCTCATTTTTTACAGTTATTTTTTTCATATTTATCAACTAACCATTAATGTCGTTATCATACAGTAACAACTATTTCTTTATAAAGTTGATGTTTTATATGAAAATAATAGTTAAAAATATAAAAACAAAAATCCCTTAGGATCAGATGGGAAAACTCAGAACGTTTCTGGTCGGTACATTTCTCACAATCTTTCTAGTAAATTTCATTTTCAAGCCTTTTGGCAAAGTAGCATATCTTTCCATAATATTTTTGTCCTTGGCAATAATAGCCGGCATATCAATATATTTGTTCTTATTCTCTAAATAGAAAATAATATCAATAAAAGAAGAAGAAAATAAAAAATTAACTTACGACTTATACGTCGTCAGTTGTAAGGATAGTCATCCTGTCTGATTTGACTTTGGCATCCATTGCAATGAGGAACTGTACATTTGCGCGCTCAGCTGCTGCAACTAGATCCTTGTCAACAACATCGTCAAGAACTACTGCATATATTCCGCCGTTTAAGCTCTTGATAGTGCTGATCAATTCAGTTACTGGAATCTTTCCTAAGATTGTCAATTTGTCGTCAAGCATGAATGCTGCCCTCGTTCCAATCAAGTCTTCAATCATGTCGCTAAAGCTCTCAAGTTCGTGCGCAGTTGCCTGCTTCTTTGATGCTTGAACTGGAGGTCTTGGAGCCTGCTGCATTGGAGCCGAACCATTGCCGTTCTGCTGCGGTCTTGGAGCCTGTCCTTGAGGATGGCTCTGCTGCATTGGCCTCTGTCCTGGAGCTTGTCCTGGTCTTTGGCCGTTTCCATTTGGATGTGGAGGCCTTTGAGTCGGCATTATTGGCTTGCTTGATTTTTTCGTACTGAAAGTATCTCCAGTCATTTGAGCATTTGCCTGCACATCTGCATGTACGCTTTCTGGAGCATTATCTCTTACGCCGATTTCAAGCTTTACTTGTTCAGCTGCAATTCTTGCTCTCAAGCACTTGTGGATTTCTTTCTTAGTCAATTCCTCAAGCTCTTTGCCATCTGGAGCTCTTGTTACGAAATCAATATCAGTTACTGCAAGTAATTCCTGAACGATCAAGTTTCCGCCTCTGTCTCCATCAACGAATACTGTAACAGTCTTCTGCTTGCATAATTCGACAATAGTCTTTGGTATGCTTGTACCATTGACGCAGATTGCATTTTTGAATCCGTTCTTTAGCAAATTGATTACATCTGCTCTTCCTTCTACAACGATGATTTCTGAACCATCTGCCACGTCAGGACCTGCTGGCAGTCTATCAGCACCATATTCAGTTATTTCCATAACTCTGACGGATGCTGCTACTTCTTCAGTTATTTCCTGGCTGTTTGGAAGGACGCTGTCTGTTAATGTTCTAAGTAATTCCTTTGCTCTCTCGATAACAAATTGTCTCTTAGAAACTCTGACATCTTCAACATTTTCTACTCTTACTTTTGCGTTGCAAGGACCGATTCTTTGGATAATTTCGAGCGCTGCTCCAACAATTGCTGTTTCTGCTTTATCCATTGAGCTTGGAAGGATTATATCTCCCTTAGTCTTTCCGCCTCTAGTATCTAAATTTACTTCAATTCTGCCGATTTTACCGGATCTTTGAAGCTCTCTTAACTCTAAATCCGATCCTAAAAGTCCTTCTGTCTGGCCGAAAATTGCGCCGATCACATCAGGCTTGTCTACAACACCATCAATCTGGATGGATGTATGTACAATATATTTTGAACTTACTGGATTTATCTTTCCCATTTCAATCACTCTCGTTAATCACTAACGTATTTTTGCTAAACGTTACTATATCTAGTTTTAAATCAATTAGCCGTATCTCTTAGAACAAGTATTACTAATCAAAGCCCCAACACTTTTACCCTTTTAATTTAAAAAAAACTAACCTGTCACCTTTTTACTGTTGAATGAAACCTTGAATATTATGAACTTGCACTAAAATCGACTGTGTTAAACCTTGAAAAAAAGGTTTGTAGCCCGTTGCACTAACTCCCATGTTCAAAGCTTGGCTTCGCCGTAAGCTCCCGTGGGTACTCTCGTGACGGGCTTTAACGCATCTCGGTTGATTACTCCGAAATACAATGATAGGAGTAGCGGGAGAGTATATAAAGGTTATGAAATGCTCTGAATTTCAGAATACGGAAAAAATGTATTTTTCCTTTATTGTGGAATGCCATTGAGGACTATTTTTCAGTGGTCAAAAGAAATATTTATTAATTTTTCAATAGCCTCATTTTATGTAAAAGCCATTGACATGGGAATTCTCTATAATTCGCTATTTGAGAAATAATTTAATTGAAAATAAATTCAGTTTTTGAACGGATTTTTTCCTTGTTCAATTCCCGGTATAATTTATCAAGAACATCAATGCTTTGCTCCAAATTTTTATGAATATTTTTCGAAACATCATCCATTCCGCTATTTATTATTTTTGCATGAATGTATACTGGCGTTATTTCTAAAGGTAAAATGAATCCATTAAAGTAATGATTTGAATACTCTTCCGGGGAAGCAAATATTTTTCTCATAACAGTGCGCTCTGTATAATTCGTAAAGGTCTTGGATATGCCTTTTTTTTGTGCAACTTCTGCGTATTTACTTACTATTTTATCAGTCAATCCTACAAGAGCACATAGTTGATTTAGTTTATTCTCGACAGCAGAAATATCTGCATCAGGGTAATCTTTTCTCAAGGGATAAAGAGTTCCATTAGCTATTGATTGCACCATTGCAATACCTAGGTAAGAAGCATTTGCAAAACCTTCTGCTACTTGATTTAAGTCTTCAAATTGTCTATTTAAAGTTTCATTTATGAAATTTTTTTTGACATCAAAATTTTTTGATCCATTTTGCAAATATGCCATCGCATACAAAAAATTTCTAGAGTGATCTTTAGCAGCTATTGTAAAGTTCTCATTTTGCAATAAAGAGAAATATTCTTTTTGGGAGTTTTTCAACAACATTCTTCTTGTAGAGAATTCTAAATTAGCCATAAACAAAGGAAAATCCAGATCATTATAAAGTTTTCACTTTTTAGTAGAAAAGTTAGAATTTTTATTAGAATTAGGCTCCGCCCAAGTTTGGTAGTGTGAGGTGAACTGGGCGGAGTTTATTCGAATTTAACGAAAAAACGGAGGTCGTTTTTTAATGAACTTCTTAATCTTTTATAGACTAAGTTATTTATAAGCCTTACTAAAGATTATTCTAGATTATGCATATAGATTTAGCCTTGATAATCTATTAATAAATACTTTCCAAAAGTATATTATAAAATTTTGAGGTGATGCGTGATGACTAAGAGAACATATGCTGAAGAATTGCTCATAAAAGAGCAGAGGATTAAAAACTGGGAAAGAGGAGAGAATCTAAACCAAGATTTAGATAATCTAAGAATAAGATCCTGGGATTTCGACTGAAATAAATCATCATACACAATTTTTTTCTATTAGTAGTTTCTTTCAAAAATCAAATAAAGAATAAATTTCTTATCAATTTATCTTTCTAACAACAGTTATGAATCCAGAATGTATATTTGAAAGCGACCTCGGGCGTACAATTGCGCCTTCTATTTTCCAATCTCTCTCGACGATTTCTACAGATTTGATGCTGATGTAAGTTCCAAGTTTTGCAAGATCATTTACAAATTGCTGCACCTGTGTTACCTGAGGACAATACGCTATAATCAAGCCTCCTACTTTCAAAGCCTTGTCTGCAGAATTTATCGCTCTCCAAGGTTCAGGCAAATCAAGTATTACAACATCAGCATTCTTAATTGGAAGTTTAGAATACGCGTCAGCTTTTTTCACCACGACATTTTTCAATCCAAAATATGCAACGTTCTTTCTCGTCTGCTCCAGATTTAATTCATTGATGTCAAAAGTGTAAACTTTCTTTACATGTCTTGCAACAAAGCATGCGCATCCGCCGCTGCCTGCGCCAGTATCGACAACTACAGATTTCTTGTCGACGCCAGATTCAGCAAGTATGAATCCTAAATCTTTTAATGGAATTGTCTGGGCAAGTTTTTTTATTCCTTTGTATGAATCTAAAAATGATGCGTTGAAAATATAGAATTCTTTGTCTTTGTTTGATTTGATTATTGCGCCATTTTTCTGCAAATCTGATTTTGTTATGACTCCATCAGCGCAATGATAATCTCGTGAAATATCCTCGACATAATAGGTCTTTCCTTCAGAAACTACAACAGACTTCTTCAAATCTTCAAGATATTCCCGCTTCTCTTTTTTTACAAGTATCTTTTGTATCATATTCTTAGAAATTTGATTGAATTAATAATTGTTGCTAAAAAATGTTAAAATTGAAAATAAAAAAAAGAAGGCGGTTATTTCGAATGGTTCTTTTTAATTGTTGGGGGTTTAAAAAGAACGATTTACCACTCGAAACCACCCCGCCTGAACGTGATGTTTTGTGAAATCGTTGATCCTTTTGGATCAAGTCAAATTCTCGAAGTTGCCCTTCGATTTTTTCTTGTATGATTCGACGCTGCTCTTTATGTTCTGCTTCTTGATATTGATCTTGTCAGCGTTGATCTCAATTTCTTTGATTATATGGCTATGATCTGATAGTTCCTTGCTCGGAATAGTCTTTAGCAGGATGCCTTCATTCTCTATTATATATAGGTAAAATCCTGCTCCCTCGTCAAGATTTAATTCCCGCCTTACATCTTTTGGAATTACTATCTGGCCGCGCTTATCACTTTGGATGATTTTAGCGTAGCGTTTCATTTTTACCTTCAAGATTCAAATTTACTGAAAATCAGAAAATAATACTTATTTTCTTAAAAATAATATATTTTTCTGATAAATAACCAATAATTCTGAATATCTTTCTGATTATCAGAAACAAACTTATATTTAAATATAGTGTTCTAACACGATAACACAAGAAAAACAACTAAGAATTAAGACGATAATTAAGGATATCTGAAGAAGCAATGTCCAAGCCCTTCTTCGCTGCCGGGCATGCGAAGTTTAGAATAATCTAAATTAGAATAATCGTAAGTGTCTTCAATAATTTTAAAATCTCCGAGTAGATTTGTAAGAGTATCTATTAGTACGTCCTGGAATTCTTTTTCATGAAGATTCAAATCATGTATGCCGTATAATTTTTGCAGTTCAGCATGTTCGTCGCGCAAAAGATTAAGAGAATCGTGAGAAGGAATCTTTCCTATATATTTGTTATTTGCATGCAAATATTTTTCTGTTCCGTCAGAATATAACTTGCGGAGCTTTATTGCATTGCTCACTGTTTCGATGGGAAGTTTTTGCAGATTAACTATTCCGTCGATTTGATATATATTTCCGCTTAAATGAAGCGAGTGTCCAATCAACGGGATCCTATCGCCTTTAGGATTTGACATCACATACCAGCCAGCCCCGCTTAAGTCGACATCAAGGCCTTTTTCTTGAAGCTTTGAGTTAAGAAGCTGAGTGAATTTTTTATACATATCAGTAATCTCAAGTTTATTTTCAAATTTCATAAGATCTGAATTTAATATGACACTATAGCATAAAGTATGCTCAGGGGAAACATACACTGCTCCGCCACCCGTTGGACGTGACGCAATTTCCAGATCATTTTTGGTGCAATAAGATTCATTAAGATCGTTCAGGCTCTGGTTCTTTGAAAGTATTATTCCAGGAGTATGTTTGTATATTCGAACAACAGCATCGTGAGAGCCATTCTTTACAAAATTAAAATAAGAAGCATTCACAGCAATATTTAGTCTTGGATTAAGAGGCTGCTGTTGTATGTATAAAATTTTTTTCTCCAAACTCACACCTTCACCTGATTATGAAGTAGTTAATACTTTTATATAGTTTCCTAATCATTGGAAATATTTATATATCAAGCAATGAAAATCAGGATTAATATAAATAATATTCCGGGGTGGAATTGATGAATAAAATTTTAGCAATTATTATGGTTCTGACATTATTTTTATACGGCTGCGCAAGCGACGCTCCTGAAAACAACTCCAATAATGGAAATTCAGCAGAAGAAATTTCCGGCATTTCATTATTGAATGAGATAACAGCTACCATGGAAAATGGGCTCAATGCAGAATATTCAGTGACTTATGAGATGGATTATGGCGAAGAAAAAGCAGACATTACTTTATACATGAAGGATGGAAAAATAAGGACAGATGCAATCGCGCAAGGAATTGAATCAAGATCTTATTTCACAGGCAATGCTGCAACTATCTGTACAAAACAAAATGATAAATTCTCTTGTCTAAAAGTAACTTCAGATGAAGAAACATACAATCCTGCAGATATCAACTTAAGCTTCACAGAATATGAAGAAGAGATCGCCTCAGAAAATGAACAATTCAAGATCTATCGCGATGGAACAATAACAGTTTCAGGCAACGTTGCAAAATGCTATGCATTTGAATACGGAACTGCTGTAAAAGAGAGAACATGCTTATCTAAGGAAGGAATCTTGTTATATCACAAATACACTGAAGGAACTGAAACTTCAGAATTCACGGCAAAAAGCTATTCTACAAAGGTTAGCGACAGCGTTTTTGAACTTCCAGCAGGCGCAGAAATAATTGACATGAACGATCAGATAGCTTCAATGCAATCGCAGTACGGAGGAGATTCAGAATCGATGAACGAGCTTGCAGAATGCTATTCTGACTGTGAATCTTCAGGCGGTTCTGATGAAGAAAAACAAGAATGCTACATGAGCTGCTAAAAGCAAACAATTTAAACAGCTATGGATTTCCTATAGCATTGTTTTTATACAATATCGGGGGAGATATTTATGGGCGGAATGACAACAAGTTACACAGTGCCTATAGATCCTGTAATGGCGGCAAAAAAACATGATGAAGTAGACCAATACATGAAAAAAACAATGGCTCAGGAAAATATTTCTATAAATTTCACATTTGAGCCGAAGGGAACATCATTTACTCTCGAACAGATGTTTGATAATAGAAAGGCAAGCCCTGAAATGAGAACCAGGATGGCTTGCGAGATTGAAAAAATGGTAGAAAGTTATTCTATAAAAGATGAAGAGGGGCTTCACATATTAGCAAAGAAAGATGATAAATATTTCCTCAGGAAGGCAACAGACGAAGAAGTCAGGGAAAACAATCAAAAAATTTCTTATGATGAAAGAATTAGCAACATGAATATTATAGAATTCAAAGTGCATCACATGTGGAGAATGCTTCAAAACTATTGGAGAGCTGGAGCAAAAATAAGGAAAAAATATCAAGAAAATGGCGCAAAATATCAAAAATAAAATTTCTTTTTTCGAAACAGAAGACAACGAGAAAATATATCTCAGCAAAAGTCTTAAGAATTATGACGCTAAATTTTTCAAGGAAAAGCTTTCCGAGAAAAGTATCCCTAAAATAAAAGACACGGAAATTCTCGTCGTTTTCATTTATTCTAAAGTCACAAAGGAAATAATCGACCAGTTGCCGAAATTAAAATGCATATGCACAAGAAGCACAGGATTTGATCATATTGACGTAAAATATGCAAATTCCAAAAATATTCCAGTATGCACTGTTCCTTTTTACGGAGATAACACAGTCGCAGAGCATGCTTTTGCATTAGCTCTTGCATTAAGCAGGAAAATAATCCCTTCAGTTGAAAGAACAAAAAAATTAAATTTCCACTATGAAGGGCTAGTTGGTTTCGACCTTAAAGGAAAAAACATAGGATTAGTCGGAACAGGAAGGATAAGCGCTTACGCGGCAAAAATTGCCCAAGGATTCGGGATGAACATTCTAGGATATGACGTCTTTCAAAACCCGGATCTAGTAAAAGATTATAATCTAAAATATGTTGAACTTGATTATCTTTTGAGAAATTCCGATGTAGTATCTCTTCACGTTCCATTGAATGCACATACAAAACACATAATCAACAGCAAAAACATTGTACTGATGAAATCAAATGCAATAATAATCAACACAGCAAGAGGCGGCCTTATAGAAACAGAATGTCTCTACAACGCTCTAAAAAACAAAAAGATTGCAGGAGCAGGCCTTGACGTTCTCGAGGAAGAAAAAGAAATCTCAGACAAAAACAACAAAGTATCGCAGTTCAACAAAAAACTTCTTGCCATGGAAAATGTCTTAGTTACTCCTCACAACGCCTTCAACAGTACTGAAGCACTTCAAAGGATCATGGATACAACCATTGAAAACATCAAAGCATATCTAGCAGGCAAACCTCAGAATCCGGCTCCTGTGATGAAATAATTCTAATAGAATTTTAGCGCGCTCACATTCCATGTATTATCGATTCCCGCAAACGAGTCTAGACGCAGTAGTTTAAAATGCTTTAGGGTTCGCTTGGCGCTAAAAAATTCTAAGTCGATGTATCCAACAACAACATTTATATATCACAAATTCGCAAATAGAGTAAAAGAGAGGTGTGTATGCGTAATATTATCAAGAATTATAGCGTTGAATATCTTCAAGTTCTAAATCAAGAAGGGCAAGCTGATAATAGCCAGATGCCAGACCTTTCTGAATCTAAGATTAAAGAGATGTATCATTTAATGGTTCTAGTCAGGGTAATGGACGAAAAACTTTTCAAATTGCAGCGTTCTGGAAAAATAGGAACGTACGCAGAGGTTCGTGGCCAGGAAGCGTCCGAAGTAGGATCTGCTTTCGCTCTTGAAAAAAATGATTGGATGTGCCCAAGCTTTAGGGAAACTGGAGTATTCATAACACGCGGAGCGCCTAGAGACAAAATCGTGCAAGCATGGCGCGGCGATGTTCGCGCATTCAAAAGCGATTCTAGAAATCTTCCTGTTGCTATCCCAGTTGGCTCGCAGACATTATATGCTGCAGGAATCGCGTGGGCCTCAAAATTAAGAGGAGAAAAAGACGTCACCATAGTATACTTTGGAGACGGAGCAACTTCTGAGGGAGATTTCCATGAAGCATTGAATTTTGCAGGCATACACAAGCTTCCAATAATTTTCTTCTGTCAAAATAATCAATGGTCAATTAGCACTCCAAAAAAGCTTCAATTGGCTTCAGACACAGTTGCTCAGCGGGCTATTGCGTATGATATAGCTGGAATACAAG
This sequence comes from Alphaproteobacteria bacterium, assembly GCA_035626895.1. Lineage (GTDB taxonomy): Archaea > Nanobdellota > Nanobdellia > Woesearchaeales > UBA9642 > UBA9642. The sequence goes on along the minus strand of DASPMU010000016.1, from coordinate 9,608 downwards.
TTGATGGAAATGATGCTCTTGGAGTCTACAAGGCTACAAAGGAAGCAATCGATCGCGCAAGAAATGGCGGCGGCCCGACTTTAATTGAATCAGTAACATACAGGATGGGAGACCATACAACTTCAGACGATGCTTCAAGATACAGAAGCGAGGCTGATGTCAATTTATGGAAGGCAAAGGATCCTGTTGTCAGGCTTGAAAAATATTTCAGAAATATAGGAACATGGAATGATGATTACGGAAGATGGGTGAGAGAGACTTGCGAGAAAGAAGTTGATGAAGCAATCGCAAAAGCGTTAGCTGTCGAAAAGCCTGGTCCTGATGAATTGTTCGATTATGTTTACGCTGTTCCTCCTAAAGATTTGATTGAACAGAAAAAAATACTGCAAGAAGAAGTCAAGCAAAGAGGATTATAACTAAAATAAATTCAATATTGGAGAATCACAAATGGCAAAAATAAATATGGTCCAAGCAATCAACGAAGCAATCAAATCAGAAATGGCTCGAGACAAGAAAGTCCTCATAATGGGAGAAGACGTCGGTGTTGATGGCGGAGTATTCAGGGTAACAGACGGGCTTAGCACGCAATTCGGCCCTAATAGAGTAATTGATACTCCGCTTGCTGAAGCAGGAATAATCGGAACAGCTGTCGGCCTTGCAATCAATGGAATGAAGCCAATTGTTGAAATGCAATTCATCGGGTTTTCGTACGAGGGATTTCATCATATCAATCATCATGTAGGAAGAATGAGACAGAGAAGTGAAGGCAGCGTTAGTTGCCCAATAGTTCTAAGAGGCCCAAGCGGCGGCGGAATTAAGGCTTTAGAATTACACTCAGAAAGCCCAGAGACTTTTTTTATACACAGCCAGGGAATCAAAGTAATCTGTCCTAGCAATCCATACGACGCCAAGGGACTTATGATCAGCGCAATAAGAGATCCTGATCCAGTAATTTTCCTTGAGCCAGAAAAATTATACAGATCATTCAAAGATGAAGTTCCAGAGGAATCATTCACAGTCCCAATCGGCGAGGCAAAAGTTGTAAGAACTGGAAAAGATGTCACAATAGTTTCATGGGGAGCCATGGTCAGGTTATGTTTGGATGTTGCAGAGCAGCTCAAAGACAAAGTGGATATTGAAATAATTGACCTTAGAACATTATGGCCTCTTGATGAAGATAAGATAATCGAATCAGTCAAAAAAACTGGACGCGCAGTAATTGTCCACGAAGCTCCTAGAACTGGAGGCTATGGTGGAGAAATAGCATCAAGGATACAGGAAAAAGGAATATTATATCTGCAGTCGCCAGTAATCCGCGTTACAGGATTTGATGTTCCTTACCCTCAGTTTGCGCTTGAAGAATACTATCTGCCAAACGCTGAGCGTGTAATCAAGGGAATAAATTCTGTAATGAATTTTTAATTATTATTTTTACATATAAACATTTAACAATTTATTTTAGTTCAAAAAAGTAGCTGAGGTATTTATGGATTTCAAGTTCCCTGACGTCGGAGAAGGTATAACAGAAGGAAAGCTCGTTGCGTGGAAAGTCAATGTCGGTGATTCTATAAAGTCAGAGCAAACTGTTGCAAGCATCGAGACAGACAAGGCAATTGTTGACATCCCAAGTCCAGTCAGAGGAATTGTTGAAAGTCTTCCATATAAAGTCGGCGATGTAATCTTTGTCGGAAAGACTTTGATGACAATTAATGAAGGCGGATCTTCAGGCGTAAATTCTAATAATATTCCGAGGCAAGAAAAAATTGAAGAATCGAGAATTGAAAAAAAGATCGAGTCAAGAATATATGCTGCAGAACCTTCAAGACAGGCAATACAGCAGTCAAACAATTTCAGCTACAATAGTGCAAATGATGGAAAAATTCTTGCAATGCCTGCCGTTAGAAAAGCTGCAAGAATAAAAGGAATAAATCTTTCTACAGTTCGAGGTTCCGGATCTCACGGCCAGATTGTTCTAAGCGATATTGGCGTGAAGCTTTCAGATATAACAGGAGTTCAGACTGCTGAATACAGATACACTCCTGCTCAGCAAATTAAACAATCTGCCCCGGCAGCATCTCCTGCTGTTTCAAGCACGTTCAACAATAAAAGCTACTCCGATATTCTTGCAACACTTGCAACAAAACAATTATCAAGAGAATTAGGAGTAGACTTGACGCAAGTTCGAGGAACAGGAAACAATGGCATGATAACTGCTGATGATGTTAGGAATGCTGCTAAAGCAGTTCAGCCTTCGGCAGGCAGTTCTGCAATAAAACCAGAAGTTATAACAGCTGCTTCTATCCAAATAGCAAGACCAGTTAGCTACGGAGATGGAACTTCAACAAACGTCCCATTCAATAGCATCAGAAATGCAATCTATAAGCATATGACAGAAACTCATAGCATTGTACCTCATTTCACAATAACTGATGAAGTTGATGTTACAGAGTTATATTCATTCAGGGAAAAATACAAGGAGCATTATGAAAAACAAGGTGTCAAGCTAACTTATCTTCCATTTATTATAAGAGCAGTTGTAGATGCATTAATCAAGCATCCTTACATTAATTCAAGTGTCAACGACACTGCAAAGGAAATGATCCTGAAAAAATATTACAATATTGGAATTGCAACTGACACTCCAGAAGGCTTAGTTGTTCCTGTAGTAAAAGATGCAGACAAGAAAAACATCCTGCAAACCGCAGGAGAAATTGCAGCTCTTTCAGGTAAAGCAAGAGAAAGAAAACTTTCGCTTGATGATATGAGAAATGGAACATTTACAATAACAAGCCTTGGAAATAGTTTCGGCCAGGCATTCACTCCAATAATAAATCATCCAGAAACCGCAATACTTGGAGTCGGGAGAATTGTTGAAAAGCCAGTAATATTAAACGGCAATATCGTACCAAGAAGACTCATGACATTATCATTAAGCTGCGATCACAGGATAATTGATGGCGCAGAAGCTTCAAGATTCATGAATGATGTAAAATGGAATATAGAAAATTTTGAGACATTACTCTTAAACTAGGTGGAAAAAAATGGTTGTTGGCGCATTAGACATAAGTACTGACGTTCTAGTCATAGGCTCAGGCCCTGGAGGATATGTTGCAGCAATCAGGGCAGCTCAATTAGGATTTGAAGTTCTTGTTGTTGAAAAAGAAAAGAGAATTGGAGGAGTCTGCCTTCATACTGGATGCATCCCGACAAAAGCATTGATACATGCAAGCGATTATTCGGAAGTCATAAATTGCTATAAGACAATGGGCATTACATTCAAAGATGTTAATGTAGATTTAAATAAAATAAATTCATGGAAGAACGGAGTCATAGATGAACTTGAAAGAGGCATAAAATCATTGTTCAAAAATTACGGGATCGAAGTGATTGAAGGAACTGCTGTATTCAAAAGCAATAACGAAGTTCATATTGAAGGAAAAACAGACATCAGCAACATCAAATTCAAGCATTGCATAATTGCAACAGGCTCAAGTCCGATAAATGTCCCGGGATTTAATTTCGACGGCAAATACGTCATCAGCAGTACAGAAGCTCTCAATCTAGATAGTACAGGAGTCCCGCAGCATCTTATAATAATTGGCGGCGGATATATCGGGACAGAACTGGGGACAGTTTATTCAAAGCTAGGATCTAAAATAACAATTGTTGAATTCACAGATAGGCTTATTCCTTCAATAAATTCTGAAATAGTCAGCTTAGTATCAAACAAGCTTGACAAGTTCGGAGTCACGAAATTATTCAACAGTAAAGCCCTTGGATGCGAGATCCGGAATGATAAAGTCTACGTTAAAATAAGTCGCGAAGGAAAAGAAGAGACAATTGAAGGAAGCAAGGTTCTTGTCGTTGTAGGAAGAAGCCCTAATACAAAAGGTATCGGCCTTGAAAATACATCAGTAAAACTTGATTCTAAAGGATTCATAATTGTTGACAAGCAGCAGAGAACTTCTGTAAATAATATTTTTGCAATCGGAGACGTTGTTGGACAACCTATGCTTGCCCATAAGGCAACGCGTGAGGGAAAGATAGCAGCAGAAGTAATCGCTGGAATGCCATCAGCATTTGACAACAAAGTAATTCCTTTTGTAGTATTCAATGATCCAGAACTGGCTTCAGTTGGAATGACAGAGCCTGACGCAAAAGCAAAAGGTATAGATTATATTGCTGTTAAATTCCCATTCTCAGCTCTTGGAAGATCAAAGACATTAAATGAAGGAGAAGGATTCCTAAAATATGTTGCAGAAAAAAATACTAGGCAAATTCTTGGAGTTCATATTGTAGGCCCTCATGCTTCAGATATAATCGGCGAAGCAACTCTTGCAATCGAGATGGGCGCAACTCTTGATGATATAGCTCTTACAATACACGCTCATCCTTCATATCCTGAAAGCCTGATGGAAGGCGCTGAGATGCTTCTAAAGAAAGGCATACATATATACAATCCTGAATTCAAGAAGAAATAGTGAAATTAATTCTAGACTATCTTAATTCTTCCGGCTTTGCACATAAATTCACTTTCGTGTTAGCGCCTGCTCGCATTCTGCTAGTTAATTCTAGTACGAGAAATATCATTTGCAATTTCTTTCTCGTATATGGCCATAAATCCCATAGTGCTCACAGAATTGGCGCTAAACATTTATGTGCAAAGCCAATTCTTCCGAAACATATATAAAGACTTATTCGTAAGATAGTGCATAGTTATAATTTAACCGAAATATAGCTATATATGTTATAATCTATTTGATCGGAGGGGATTAAATGAAAGGTGAAGGTTTAATTGGTAAAAAAATAATGCAATATGAAGATTACTTCTATGTAGTTTTCAGAGTATTAGTAGGTTTGTTTTTCTTCATACATGGAAGTATGAAGGCACTAGGCTGGTTTGGCGGTACGCAAATGACTGGCTTGATGATGGCAGTCGGAATCGGCGAGCTTCTCGCAGGCGTCTTAATATTACTCGGATTCTGGACTAGGCTAGGCGCATTAATTGGCGCAGTTATCATGCTTGCCGCATATTTCAAGGCGCATGCTCCTGGTGGTTTGAACCCAGTAGCTAATGGCGGAGAACTAGCATTATTGTTCTTCTTGTCATTCCTTGTAATATTGGTTCATGGTTCCGGAAAGTTCGGTCTCGAACACTGGTTCCACAAGAAGGAAAGAATCTAAGTGGATTTTTATCCATAATTTTTTATTTTTTTATTAATTTTTCTTGAACATTTTCAAAATATCTAGAATTTTCTAACAATTTTTCCAGTCTGCCAATCCTTGAGAATCATTCTTGCCGCGCGCTGAACGTCAGGAATTCCTCCCTTAGCGACAAGCTTTCTTTTCTCTGCTATTGATTCAATAGTATCATGAGGATTTCTTCTTTTCTTGACGCCATAATGAGTCTCTATGATTGAAGGGAATTCTTTTATCAAGTGCGCAACAACCATGTCAGGTTCTTTCTCTTTTGCATAATCGATTGTTCCAATTATTGCATGCTTGAGATCATTCTTTTCAAGATAGGGGATAACTCCAGGAGTATCTAAAAGCAATATTTTTGCTGTCGCGCGAACATGTTTCAATCCCCTTGTAAAGCCGCTGATGCTGCTAACTGGAGCTGCGCTTCTTCCTGATAATGCATTGATTATTGAAGACTTTCCAACATTCGGATATCCCAAAACTCCAACTTTGACTTCTCCTTTGTGTCCTGCTCGCGCTGCGTAAATCTGTATCTTCTCGCGCAAGAACGAAGTTCCCTGGTGGTTCTTTGCAGAAATAAATACCGAATGCGGGATCTGTTTTGCGTAGGCATTTGCCGTCGTCTTATCTATCAGATCAGATTTATTTATTACATAGATGTAAGGCTTTCCAGTATCCTGGACTTTCTGTTCTATCTCAATATTTCTAGTGTGAGATATCATTCTTGCATCAAGAACTATAAGAAGAATATCTGCATCCCTGAGTACTCGGTGAATGATAGTCCAAAAATTAGTCATACATTAAAGAAACATCTATAGGCTATAAATATATTGATTTAGAAATAAAGAAAATTAAATAATGATAAAACAGTTATCTACTTTCTCCAAGTAGACTGTATGACTGTTATTGCTGCAAGCTCTACAACTTCTTCAACAGATGACCCGTGTGATAAATCGTTTATCGGTTTGTTGAGGCCCTGCATTATTGGACCAACTGCTCTAAATCCTGCAAATCTTTCAACCAGCTTATAGCCGATATTTCCTGCATTCAAGTCCGGGAAAATAAGTGTGTTTGCTTTTCCATGTATTACTGAATCTCGGCATTTTCTTTCTGCAACTGCTGGAACTATTGCTGCGTCAAGCTGTATTTCACCATCAATTAATAGATCAGGAGATTTATTTTTAATTATCTCTGTTGCATTTCTTACCTTGTCAACAAGTTCATGCTTTGAACTTCCATGTGTTGAAAATGAGAGCATTGCAACTTTTGGTTCGACTCCCAAGTTCAATGCTGTTTCAGCCGTAGTCAATGCGATTCCTGCAAGTTCTTCAGATGTTGGATTTTGGTTTAATGCAATATCTGCAAAGAAGAATAATTCTTCCTCGCGCTGCATGATCATAAGGCCTGAAGCTCTTGGGATTCCTTTTCTTGTCTTGATTATCTGGAAAGCCGGATAGTAAGGTTTTGTCTGGCCGTGTATTCCTGAAATCATCCCGTCAGCAACACCTTTGTGAACAAGCATTGCTCCATAATAGTGAGGCTTTGTCATCAAATCTCTTGCTTCATCAAGAGTCATATCCTTGCCGTCTGCTTTTCTCATATCGAAGAACTCTTTTGCGTATGTCTCAAGCTGGAATTTATTCTTGTCTTCCAAGTGATCTAGGATATGCTGGTCTTTCAAATTGTGAATTCCCATTTTATGCAATAATGCTGTAACTTCTGCTCGCTCTCCAATTATTAGCGGGATTGCAATTCCTTCCCTCAATATTTGTGAGCATGCCTTAAGTATGACTGAATCTATTTCAGGAAAGACTATTACTTTTCGCGAAGAAGCATTTAACTGTATTGCCTTTTCAACAAATCTATCAATATGAGTCTTCTTTGAGATCTTCTTTTTTAACGTCCTGAAATGCTCGTGTATTAATGACATATGACACCTCTTGAAATGTAATTATCTAATTTATCTAGATAATAAATATGAATAAAAAAAATTACTTTCTCTTTCTTGCCTTTGATTTTCTAGTAGGCTTATCTTCCTTGCCGCTAATTTTTCTGTATCCAATCCACATTATGAGCAGCAGTTCAGCAAGTATAATAAGTGCCCGTCCAAGCTTGCTTAATTCTGAAAAATATCTCAGCGTTGCATAAAACATTGTTATCAGGCCAGCAAACATCAAACCTGCTCCGATATAGTCAATTGTTAGATATATTCCAATCAATACAATCACAAGTCCTACTGGAAGTATTATGAAAAATACATTCCTATTATATTTTGATGTTGCCTCATTATGCTCTTTACCACAATAATTGCATGAATCAAATCCTAGCTGGCATCCATCTTCATCATATTTGAATTCTGCAAATCCGCCATCCCTATAGCATTGATCAACTCTCGCGTCATATGCCATGGCAGTGCAGTTTACTCCGACTTTTTCCGGATAATAGTATCGTGATGAATTACAGAAATCTTCATATTTCGGCTCAGCATATATTGCGTCAACGAATAATACTACAAATACAGGCAGTAAAGCAAGAATTGCCAAGACCATTGCAAGTTTTTTTGCATCCATGAAAACACCTCAAAATAATTTTTGAATAATATACTGGATATTGGTTATCTTATTTATAACTTTTTCCTATTTTCTAAGCTAAATCTAGCATAATTATTGCGTATCTCTAAGGTAAATTTATAAATTATTCTTCAATACAAGTCAATATGGCTCGAATCGCTGTAATCGATAAGCACAAATGTCATCCAGACAAGTGCGGTAACTATCTTTGCATTAGAGTGTGCCCTGTAAACAGAACTGGCGACGAATGCATCAAGCCGGGTTCAGACAGCAAGGCACATATCGAAGAAAAACTCTGCACAGGATGCGGCATTTGTCCAAAGAAGTGCCCGTTCGGAGCAATCAGCATAATCAATCTTCCTGAAGAATTAGACAGAGATCCAATCCACAGATACGGATCAAACGGCTTTGCGCTATACAGTCTTCCAACTCCAATATTCGGAAAAGTTGTCGGAATAATTGGCAGGAACGGAATCGGTAAGAGTACAGCTGTCAAGATTTTATCAAGAAATATAGTCCCTAATTTTGGAAAATTTAATCCTGAGAATGTTTCTATAAACAAAAATAGCACAGCTACAAATACAATCACATCAGCAGATTACAAGGAAGTAATTGATTATTTCAAGGGCAGCGAAGCACAGGCATATTTTGAAAAACTAAGAGATGGAAAAATCAAGATAAGCTACAAGCCCCAGCAAGTCGACCAGATTCCAAAACAATTCAATGGACTTGTAAGCGAACTTCTAAAGAAAGTTGATGAGAAAAAAATATTCGACCAAGTCGTAGATCTTTTAGATCTAAGAAACATCTTGAATAATAATGTATCAAATTTATCAGGTGGAGAACTCCAAAGGCTTGCAATAGCTGCAACAGTAATGAAGGATGCAAACGTGTATTTCTTCGACGAGCCAACATCATACTTAGATATCAAGCAAAGGATGAATGTCGCTAAATTCATCAAGAGTCTTGCAAATGAAGAAACGGCAGTCATGGTAATTGAGCATGACATGATAATTCTCGACTATATGACAGACATGGTTCATCTCATGTACGGACATGAAGGAGTCTACGGTGTTGTTTCCGGAGTCAAGACTACAAAGAATGGAATAAATGTATATTTAGAAGGATTCCTCAAAGAAGAAAATGTAAGATTCAGGGACTATGCAATAAAATTCAATCCCGCAGCGGTTCTGGCGCAGAAAAAAGATCATCTTTTGACAGAATGGAATGCAACTGAGCATAATCAGGGAAAATTCAATCTTAAAATTGACAATGGAAGCATTTTCAGATCCGACGTTATAGGGATTCTTGGACAGAATGGAATCGGAAAGACTACTTTTGTAAAAATCCTTGCAGGAGTCATAAAGACAAAGGAAGAAGAACAATTGAAATTAAAAGTTGCATATAAGCCTCAATATCTTGAGACTAGCGACGAACTAGTAATGAGCGTATTATATAGGGCTATCTCGAATTTTGATATTCAGATAATCAGGCCGCTTAACTTGAAGGATCTTTTCCAAAGAAAACTAAATGAATTGTCAGGCGGAGAACTCCAGCGTGTTGCAATTGCGCATTGCCTGTCTCAGGATGCAGATATTTTCCTGATGGATGAGCCTTCAGCATATCTTGACGTCGAGCAAAGACTTACAGTTTCCAAAGTAATCAAGGACGTAATGTTCACTACAGGAAAAAGTGCAATGATTGTTGATCACGATCTGTTGTTCATAGACTACCTATCCGACAAGCTTATTGTTTTCGACGGCCAGCCTGCAGTAAGAGGTGTCGCAAACAGCCCAATGACAATGGCCCAGGGAATGAATAAATTCTTGTCAGAAT
>DASPMU010000015.1:0-2062 GCA_035626895.1 Alphaproteobacteria bacterium | reverse complement strand
GAACTTAGCGATGCATATGTTTTCTCAGAAGTATTCGTCAAACTTCAATATTATTTTGAGCTAAAGGGTGAACCACAGGTTATTTTTGATATAGGTAGCAATGTTGGGTATTCGGTTATTTATTTTAAGACTAAATATCCTAAAGCAGTAGTCTATGCATTTGAGCCAAGTCCAATTATTTTTAAAAAACTTGAACGTAATTGCCAACCGTTAATTGGCGTGACATGCTTGAATGTGGCAGTAACTGAAATAGATGGAACACAAAATTTTTTTATAAAGAAATATTCAAGCCCAGGCTCATCTTTAATTCAAAGAGGTGATTATGACATAGAGGTTCCTGTGGTGACACGTAGTATCGAATCTCTTATGAGAGAGTTAAATATTAATATGATTGATCTTATTAAGTTTGATGTTGAGGGTAGTGAATATAAAATTTTTAAAGAATGTAAGGTTATTCCTAGAATCAATAATCTTATTGGCGAGTTGCATATAGATATAATGGGTGCAACAAAAGAAGAGTTTGTACAAATTTTTAAGGAAAAATTTATTTTTAATGAAATTCATCTTTCCAAGTTCAGATCGATCGTAACGTTAGCTCGCAAGCAATAATGAATCACAATATATATAAAAATTATAAATCTACTACCAAAAAGATATATTGGCGTTTTCGCAGTTTAGTTGAAAAATTTTTTACTGGTGAATTATTATTGCGCGAGGGTGATACAGATATGGCCCTATCCACTGTCTATCCTTATCTCTCCAAGGAACCTGTTATTGTTGAGGCAGGCGCGTTTGATGGAGGTGATACTATTAAGATAGCCACAAAATGGCCCTACTCACGCATTTATGCATTTGAGCCTGTGGATGAAAACTTTGATCGATTGGTGAAGACGACGGCTGACTATCCAAATATAAGACGTTATAAATTAGCGCTTAGTGAAAGCAATGGCAAAGCTATATTTTATCATTCTTTTTCAAAAACAAAACCTGATCGTCCAGCGGCGGGTTCTCTTCTGGTGCCTAGAGAGCATTTAGAATATGCTCCGCATGTAGAATTTAACCGCACAAGTGAAGTAGAGACAATTACACTAGATTCTTGGGCAAAAAGAGAGAAAATTGATTCAATTGATTTTTTATGGCTTGACATGCAAGGAATGGAGTTTAGAGTTCTTAAGAACGCGCCAAATGTATTGAAAAGTGTTCGAGTGATTTATACGGAAGTAGAATTTGTAGAAGCATATGAAGGTCAGCAACAATATGCGGAAATCAGGTCTTTTTTAGAAAATATGGAATTTGTTGTTTTGGCGAAAAGTTTCACTAAAGGTGAGATTTCAAATCCAAAACGTACGAGGAAATGGTTTGGGAACGTGGTTTTTGTAAAGAAAAGCCTTTTGATAGGATAATATTGATATGAATATAACTCTAAATAAAATAAAAAAATGGTTAATGCATCCAAAACTAATCTTGAGCTTTGTTCAAAATAAATTCGTAAAATATTTTGGAAAACGGTATAGTTGGCGAAACCTTGATAAAAATGTTAATAGGAAAGATTATGCTACTTACGAAGATTATTTACAACACCAAAAATCTAAATTAAGTAGAGTGGAACAGCATCTAAATCTGGTCTATGATGAAAAATTTAGAAAAATCTTAAGAGATAGGCTTATATCAAGTAGTGTTGTTTCTCCAGGATTAAAAGTGTTGTGTCTGGCTGCACGCTTAGGAACAGAAGTAAAATCGTTCATTGACCTTGGATGTTTTGCTGTAGGTATTGATTTAAACCCAGGGAAAAATAATAAATATGTTTTGCATGGAGATTTCCATAATATTCAATTTCCTGAAAACAGTGTTGATATTGTCTACACAAATTCTATTGACCATACTTTTGATTTGAATCGTTTGATAGTAGAAATCAAGCGAGTTCTTAACAAGCAAGGTATTTTCATTCTAGAAATTAATAAAGGTCTTCAGGAAGGATCATCTCCAGGTTATTATGAAGCTCTTGCCTGGAAACGTACGGACGATGTGGTTGACTTGTTTATAGCATCAGATTTTATAGTTG
>DASPMU010000014.1:0-13271 GCA_035626895.1 Alphaproteobacteria bacterium | reverse complement strand
CCCATTTGCAACTTTTGAAGCTATTATCTTTACTGCATCAGTTATCTCTTCCCTGCCGCCATATGCTAAAGCAAAGTTAACCTTAAATCCATTGTGATCTTTAGTTGCCTCTGTAACCTCTCTTATTAGATTTGCAACATGCTCTGGAAACATATCATATCTGCCTATAACGTTGAATTTTATCTGATATTTCTTTACTCGCTCATCATTTAAGAATTTCTTGAATGCGTCAGCCATAAGGTCCATCAGATAGTTAAATTCATCCTTTGGCCTATTGAAGTTTTGTATTGAGAATGAGTATAAAGTCAGCTCTTTTATTCCAAGCTCCATGCACCATTCAATAAGCTGTTCTACCTTGTCCTTTCCGTGAGCGTGGCCTTTCCATGGTTCAAGCATTAATCTTTTTGCAAATCTCCTATTGCCATCAAGAATTATTGCGACGTGTTTTGGAATCATTAAAATCACTTAAGTGTTATATTTTAGTTATTTTTTCTTTTTGCTAGAAGCTTTAAGCTTAGATTTTATCTTTAATTTCTTGAAAAATTTCTCAGACCCATCATCATTTTCTATATCTTCAATTTCCTTAAGTCTGTTTGATCCTTCAAGGAGTTCATATTGCTCCATCCAAATATCCATCAAATCTGGCTGTATCTTCAGGATATCTTTTAGAGTCACAAATCCTACTAACAAGTTTTTTTCTATAACTGGAAGCTGCCTGATATTATGCTCTCTCATTAATTTCAGTGCATCCATCATATCCTTATCTTGTGTTATCATGACTAAATCAGTGAATGCAATGTCTTTAAGTGTCAGTTTTTTAGAATCAAGTCCCATTGCGACGCATTTTCTGACTATATCTTCATCAGTTACTATGCCTACAGGTTTTTTGTCTTCAACAATAATTAGGCTATTTACATCTTCCTTTGAAAGAAGAACAGCTGCATCCTTAAGAGTCATATCTTTGTGTGCTGTTATTGGCTTATTAGTCATTATGTCAACAATTTTGTAACCTGTTTCCATCACAATCACCTAGTTATAATCAACCACTTTAAGTATAAATCGTGGAAGGAAATATCGTTTATAAATATTCCTACTTATCCTATTTTTTCATACCTTCAATAATTAACAAGGATTTCAACATCTTTTCCGAATATGCTCTTTAACTGTTCAAATATTGATTCTTTGATGAAAGATTTTTGTACTGCCTCAGTATTCGCTATGGCTTTTTCAAGCTCTTCAAGATTGCTTTGCTTGATATTTGCAAGCCTTCCATCATTTGTAACTGTAGCTGAGCTTATTTCTTTATCTTCATTATCTATATCATGTATTATGAACGCAGTCTTGCCAAGTAATATTACCTCGCCAAACCTATTTCCATGCTTGACTCTGATTCTTGCCCTTTCAATATCCTTGCTTCTCTTTCTTTGGATATATTCTACAAGGAACTTTATCAATTCCTGGGCATCCTTGTTAATCTGGAATACTTCCGTCTTGTTTAGTCTCTTTACGTCATAATCTTTCTTTGCCTTAACTAAATCCTTGAATATTCTCAAATATTTTTCAGGAACAAGTCCCTTATGAATAACTTCAGACTCGAACGTATGTATTATTTCTGTATCTGTTACTTTCTCAACACCTTCAAGCTTTAGTATATCTCTGACAATTGTTACAATGCTTTCGTAATGATGCCTGATTCCATGCTCTTCTTTGAGCCTTTCAATCTGTTTGAATAGTTCATTAATTCGCTTCAAGTAATCTTTAGAATCGCTTAATAATTTGTCAATCTCTTCTCCACTTGCTGTCTTCTTATCTCCATGCTCAATATCCTTTCTGATCTTAAGTATCCTTTCAATTATCTGTACATACTTTTCCTCAAGAAGCTTTTCTTTCTTCACAAAAATATCCCTGACAACTTCAGGAGTCTCCTTTGGTGTTGGAGGCGGAAGGCCATACAACATTATAGCCGCTTGTGTCGGAGTTAAAGTTGCCCAGAAGAAATCTTCAGTTGCAATCTCAGTAAGCTTATGGCTTACTCTATCTAAAAGCTGGTCTCCTGAGTGCATGAACATATCTATTGCTTCAGGGCTTGGCTTTACGCGTCCCATCTGCAGCAATTGTTTCCAAGGCATGAATATTCCTCTGTCATAGAATGGAACTCCGTCTCTTAAGAATGTGAATATTACCGGGTTTGCTTCCTTTACAGAATCCCAGAAATCTGTCAAGATATAAACCTGGATATTAATCTTGTTTTCAACGCCAGTCATCTTCCCCGCGTCAATTCCCATGCCTATTATGATTGCTCTTAGTTTATCCTTAAGCTCGGCTCGAGTCATCTTCTTTACATCAGTATCATCAATTACAATGAATACATCAATGTCTGATTTTGGAGTTGCTCTACCTTGTACTAATGAGCCTGCAAGAACATAAGTTACAATATACTTTTCGAATTTTTTTAGAACCATGCTCTTGTGTATTTCAGAAATCTTGATTGCAGCCATCATTCCTTTATCATAAACAGTCATTCCCATTGCAATTGCCTGCAAGTAATCATATTTTGCATCATAGCATGATTGCCATAATTCTGTTAAAAGCAAAGTGTCTATGCTGAATTTAGGATCAACTTCCTGGGCCATGCCTTGAATTATTGTAGATAATTTCTCCTTCAATTCTTCCTTAGACATCTTTTTGCTGTCAGAATCATCAACTAGAACCAAAACATAGACCTTATTCTTATCAACTTCGGTTTCCTTTCCTGTCTCCGGATCAACTTCAGGTTTTGGCGGCGGGAGAAGGGATATTCCAAGAACATAATCAGAAAACTTCTCCATGACTTTTGATTTGAACTTCTCAAGGTTCTCTTTTAATTCAAGCCATCTCTTTTTAGCCTCTGGAGGCATGTCAGCTGGCATCTGGGCGTCAATTCCTAAGGCTGCACTTGAATTTTCACCTGCAGCAGGAACATTAATTGAATAATTAGAATCTGAATCTTTATTTGGTTTCCCCTTTTTATTTGATTTAGCCATTGAATTAATCACCCTCAACAATTAATCACAGTCAATATTAAAATAAACAAGATAATTTGGAATAAGAGAGATAGTTTATAAATGTTATGTGGTAACACAATAGTTTCGTTTATTTATTAATTATAATCGAAATATTTATATAATATCCATTCTGGAGTTACTATATAATTTAAAATTTCATAAATTATAAAAAGTTATAACTTAAATCTAATTCGAAGGTGAATACTATGGCAGATATGAGTGTTTCTAAAGGCGGCGGTGGAAAAGGCGGCTCTGATGCTAAATTAACAGCCTCCAAAGGATTAGATTACGATGCTATTGCAGCAAAGCTTAAAGAGCATGCTCAAGGAGAACACATTGATGAATTAACTGAAAGACTCAGTGGAACATTTATTAATTATAAAAAGAGCATAGGCAACAAAAGAAAATTAGACTTTGACCAAGCTGAAGCATTGGGGCACCAACTATATGATGCGCTGAGTGATTATATCGTTTCTGAACATTACAAAGCAAAGCCTGAAGATGCTAAAGTTCTAAAAGGCCTTAAAGGCAAGCATGGAAATAAGCTTCTTGATGATCTTGTATCAAATGCATTTAAAATTAATCGTACACAATTAATCCATAGTCTTAAGGAACACAGTGAAAGCGGCAAAAACTTTTCAAGTAATTATATACAAGAATTAATGAAGAGAAGCCTAAATGAATATCATGGTCATGTCCAAAGCCATATACTAGGAGAGATAACAGAAGACCATGTAGGCGATCTGAAAAAACAAATAGAGATGTATATAAGTAAAGGCAACCTTGATAAGAAAGAGTATAATAGTGTTCGTAAATCTAATGATATAAACAGGGTTCTTCCAGCATTTGTCCAGCTTGCAAGTACACATTATCAGCCTGAAGAAAAGAAACCTGAAATGAAGAAGGCTGCTTAATTTCTTATTTTTTTATTCATTTCTAAATAGATATAAATTACAGATCTAAACCACTACATTTAAAAACCTCTTATTCGTAAAACAAATATTGTTGGGGTGAGTAGTATTAATCAGAAGGTTTTAGAGTATATTAAGTATTATTCTAGTCAAGGTTATACTATTGATAAAATTCGCGAATTCTTGCTAAAGAACGGCATTTCGGCCAAAGATATTGATGATACTATTTCATACATAAATTCTTTTAAATCTCAGCCAACTAACGCTTCTAAAAATACTATCCTGGAATCTCAAATAAGAAACTATATCACAACGCAGATGCGAAATGGTTACAATATAGATCTAATCAAATCTGCATTGCTTCGCAATGGTTTTGATCTTGCAACTGTAAACAACGTTGCAAATGAATTCAATCCTGGTAATTATAATAATTCCGGCAATGGAAGCATTAACATTAAGCATGAAGTTCACTTTTCTCATGGGACTATTCTTGGGATTGTAGCCATACTACTTGTAGCAGTAGGGATATTTGGATTTTTGAACTTTGGTCCGATTGGCTCTAGCCAAAGCGACTCGCTTCTTGATGTAAGCGTCACTACAACAGCATATTCTTATATCTCAGGAAACACAATCAATTATCAGATCTTTATTACAAACATGGGTTCCCAGAAAAGATTTGACGCTATAATTAAGACGCTTATTGTTGATGATTCCGGAAATATAATAACTCGTAAAGAAGAAACTATAGCTGTTGAAACGACAAGCAGTGTAAATAGAAATATTGCCTTGCCTCAGAATACTCCTTCAGGCACATACTATCTTAGGATAATTGCTGATTATGATGGAAAGCAAGCAACATCAAGCTCTGAATTCCAGGTTGTCAAAAATGCTGGAGATATAAAGCCAGCTCCAAGTACTGGAACAGGATCTAATACAAATCCATCTACTGGATCAAATGCAGGCTCAGGAAGCAATTCTGGAAACACCAACACTGGATCGCAAGGATCTAATACAGGTAGTGAAAATACAGACAATTCAATAAATACTCCTACATTCGGCGCTTTGCTTACAGAAATAAGAGGAATTGCAAAGAACAATCCAAACATGGCTTCAAACAGATGCAAGGATCTATCTTCTGTCCAGCAAAAAGATGTTTGCTTTGAAGCCATAGCAGATAGCAGCGGCCTTACGTCATACTGCGCAAATGTTGAAGAATCTACAAGAAGAGATAATTGCTATCTTGCCTTTGTCTTGAAAGGAAATGTCGAAGTATGCGCGTACATAATAGATTCAAACAGCAAGGCATTCTGTGATCAATTAAAGATAGTTCAATTAATGGACAAATATTACAAAGAAAACAATACTGAAAAGATAATTGAATTAAGCGAGCAATTCAATCCAAGCATCTACAACAGCAATCCTCAAATACCCTCCTATGAATACACGTATGTTGAAACAGCAACCATAAGTATTGTAGATATTGTTAATGAAGAACAGCCAGCGCAAGAAGTTCCAGAAGAAACAGATCCTCCGGCTCAATAAAAAGCTAGTTTTTAGTTTAGTTCTTTAGAGTTTATTAAGATTATTTAACTACAAACTGGGGAAGTAGGGTTGCACTATATTTCTTTGATAATGGCTCAATTTCTGAAATATCTTTCATATCATCAAGACATTCAGGATTAGGCAATTTTATAACACGCAACTCCAAGATATTTGATGGATCTGCAAGCTGAGCCGGGGAAATATACATAAATGTCCTATTAGTATAATCTATGCCTCCCCATGGAGCAGGCTTTATTTCTATATTATCTTTAGGTATATAATCATATTCGCCGCAATCATCACCTAATACTGAGCCTACAGCGCTTGGGCCTTCCACACATATTCTCTTGCATTCTTTTGGTATTATTACTCCTTCTCCATCAAGGAGTTGTATTCTCAAGGAATAAGTTCCCGGCGTTAAAGTCAAAGTACTGGCAGAATTGCCAAACTCTTTCGAGATTATTGCAGTTGTCGCGTAAGGTTCATCAGAAGCTTCATAAGTGATCTTCTCTATCGATATTATCACAGACTCATTTTCAGTAAGATTAACTGATTCCTGTGGAACAACCAGAACTTTAGTATCTGAAGGCCCTACGACAGTTTTTGTGACTTCGTATTTTTTTACTCTAAATTCTTTTTTTATCAAAGGATCAAGATATATTGCCCCAAAGTTCTGATTATTTTTAGTATCTGTCGATAATAATATGTTTTTAGGCAGATATCCCTGTTTAGACAGTTGTATATAGCCGTTTTTGCATATGGGGAATTTTTCTTTGAAAGATGATTCGCCGTAAGTTAAATTAAACTCAGATCTTCCCATATTGCACTGAACAAAGCTACCGCATGTAAATGTAATGCTAACATCCGCTAAAGGTTCATTAGTTACTGAATCATATGTTCTGAATGCAACGTCGCCTGACGTTCTTTGGTTTTCATTGCAAAACTGGGTTTTAACACTCTTTAATCCTGAATTGGAAAATGTCTGCGAAGCCGCAGCTTGCGAGATTTCAGCATTAAACTGATTCCCTAGATTATATTGCGAAACATCAACTGTTGCTTCAGGAGTATTATATGTTGTCTGAACAAAATTTTCATCCCAATATATTTGATTTAAGCTATCATTGTAGTAATCTCTTATCCTTAGGTTATCTACAATTATTCCTTCCATTGCAAACAAGAAACTATATGTTGAGCCTGGTTTATATTCGTCGCGTATCTCAACAATTACCGGATATGATATTTCATAATAAAAATTATAGCTATTAATTATCCTGCTCTTGAACATAAATGAGAATTCTTGAGGTTCATAAGTTATTGGCTTGATTAATTCGCCGTCCGATGGATTTATATCCATGTAAATATCTTGCCCTGCATAAATGAATGATATTTCAGAAGTCTTAAGATCAGCTCCCTCAAATATATCAAGGGATGTTGCATTATAATAATATTTTTCGGAAGGAGATAGTCTTGTATAATCTATATCCACATAGTTTCGCGTATTTGGAACTCTTAATACTCCGACATAAGAAGTCAAAAGTCCCTCGAATTTCTCCCTGACTGCAGTTTTAGACCAATAAACTACATTATAGCCTTCTTGTATCTCGCTTATCGGAGGTAGTTTTTTTGCGTCAAGACCTGTGTGAGTGTTTAGCAAATATAAAGCTACATTTTCCAGATAATTAGTTTCTATTTCCCTTACAGCAATTATTGAAGCCATGTCGTAATATTTTTTCAGAGGCAAGTCAGTCTCAGTATAGAACTCTTCTAGTTTTCCTTCATCCTCACTTATTTTTATATAAACATTTGTTTCTAGTAGCGCGGCAACACCGCTATCAGTTATTGAAGTTCTAACAGTATAGTTTTTTGAATCAATAACCAGATAACCCATTGAATTAAATACATTATAATTATTAAGGCAGAAAGCCATATTTTTTTCAATATATCTGCTTAGTTGATATTCCATATGTATGATGGAAGGAGTATTTGTTGACACTATACAATTCTCGCATTCCTGGGAGCTTGAACCATGGACCCAATATAATACAGCACTATCAGGCAGATTTGAAGATAAAAATGCTGCGTCGGAGTCATCTTGCGAGATCACATTCAGATTGAAAGATTTTCCAGTAAGTTCTAGATCTCTTGGATCAATATATCCGCCATGCTGCCCTAGTTTAGTAATGCCGTCAAGAAGCAATTGATTCATGCATTGCTGTACATAATCCTGGACTGGAGCATACTTTTCGTCAACATCGATATTAGGCTTTGTGAATGCGCTTCCCCTGGAATTATTTGTAAAATATATTGCAAGACTTATGGCTATCACTATTACTAATCCAAGTATTACAAATAAAGTAACTTGCCCTCTTTTTTTATTCATGATCTCTCCTGTTTAATGCTTGAAATATTGAATATAACTTATAGTTATAATTTTTTATCCAGACGCTCCATGATATGAAAAATAATATTAATAATATTGCAGCATAAATTTTAATTATTTTTACCAAATAAAAAAGCAACGACATTCCAATAAATAAAAATAAAATTGCTATAATTATCGGAACAATTATCCAGTTTAGCTTGGCAGCATATTTTAATCCATTTTTAACATCTGAAATAAATGAATTTCCATTTATTGCTATTGAATATGTAAAGAAAATATACCATCTCAATAGCAAAGTGATTAATAAAATTATTAATATGAAAAGCAAATTATGCGAAAATATCAAAGCGGACAAAAATATAGTTAATAACACAATCCCGTAAACCGTATAGATGTAAGATAAATGCAGGAATTTTTTTACATGAAATTTTTCTTTCTTGATAGTATCAATTATAATATTATTGAAGTAGGATTCTATGAAGCTAGAAAATACTACAAGAGAAATCAGTATCATAGATAGTTTCAATAGAAGTGCATTAAGCAAATATTTTTGTTCCATTATATCATTTATCATTTCTTCAGGAATGTCATCTTTGGGTACATCGCGTATAGACTCGACCGTGTTTAATAAGGGCATAGTACTATATAATGATTTGAGTGTCAAGGAAAGCAATATTAAAAACAGCATTATCAAAAGCAAATATTTGCATGCATCCAAAAAAAATGATTTTCCAAATTGAGTTATTCTAAAGCTTTCCCTGAATGCGTGAATCTGATTTTTCAAATAGGATCTCATGCTCTTTTTAATGTCAAAATTTAAGATTCTATCCATATTCTGCCTCGCTCTCGGCAAGATCTGCCTCTAAAAAGTCAGTAGATAATACTGTTCCTAATTCATCAATTGATGAATACTGTATCCCGATTATATCATAAGTAACATTATAGACTTTAGATATCGCTCCTATCGAAGCCTGCGCGCCTGTTGTAATATTTGAATACTCTTTCAAAAATAATTTTTCGCCGCTTTGCAAACTTTTCAAATAAATAGAGTATTTTATATTCCTGTCTCTA
The DNA here is from genome assembly GCA_035626895.1 of Alphaproteobacteria bacterium. GTDB lineage: Archaea > Nanobdellota > Nanobdellia > Woesearchaeales > UBA9642 > UBA9642. The sequence goes on along the minus strand of DASPMU010000014.1, from coordinate 4,320 downwards.
GGCTGAACATACCAGTCTGCATTATATAGTACTTCATTTGTAGCACTGTATTTGTAATATGATCCAGCTATTGCAATCGATGCGCCATCATACCATATTCTAGGTGTATCAAGATTATTATTGTTGTCGGAGCGTTTTTTCATTGAAGTTACCTCTCTTGAGCATACTTCTATTTCCCAGTTTTCTACAGGATAAAATTGCATGAGAGTCCTGTCAGGGCTTTCTGCAATAAACGGACCAATACCAGGAATTGTTCTCATAAAATTATCTTCAAAAAAAGTATCCCATTCTACTGCAGCGTTTACACTCTGTAAAACAAAAAGTGAAAACATACATGCTAAAAAAACCATGATAAATAATTTAATCTGCATATAGTTGTCCTCCTTGGCAATAATCATATATTTTTGCAGGATCATCCACTCCCGCGCCCTTGAAGATATTATTCATGACTTCTCCAGGCGATTGCAAAAGGGCAGTAATTTCTTGATATTTCAGTCCCACTCCAAATAGGCCGCAACCTACTGAATAAGGCGCTTTGCTATTTAATTCTCCTGCTCCATAAGATTCAATATATTCTGCGCATACGGAACCATAAACAGTCTGGACAGCAAATCCCATAGAATACATTATAGACTGCTGGACTAATCCTTTGCTTATTTGGGCAAATAAATTGTCGTTTAATTCATATTGGGCGCTTTTTATATACAAACAATTATTTACTTTGTACAAGTCCTTGCATACGCTAACTGGAAGGCCAGTACTTTGGCTGTCTTGAAGGCAGGACAAATACATGCATTTTATCTGGCGCTCTTTCTGTATATTATATACTGTTGCAGGCAAGCATAATGCATCATAATACGTACTCCTATAAGGATTTATTATCCAATCATGTCTATCTATATCGCTATAGAGTGCACCTTGTTGGCCTAATGATTGCAAATTTTGTCTCTGAGAAGCTGCTTGCAGATTTTCTGGATCATACCACTTTGAATAATGATTGTTTATTGAGTTGCTCACGCCTCCTACTGAAGATTCATCAATGTTATATAAAACAGGGCCATTTGTAGTTGGTGTTGATTTTTTTCCAAATACTGATCCTAATATCCCGCTAGAACCTCCGGAAGTGCTTTCTGAAGTGAGTTGAACAATAGAGGAAGATCCGTCGCTGTTTATTAATGTATAAGTCCCATCACTATTGCGTGCCAGAGACTCACCATAAGATGTTCCATCAGCACTAGTATATCTTTTATTATAAGACTGGATTTCCCCTGATGCAGTCCTTTCAGTACTTGTAGAGTAGCTTCCTCCGCTTGAATATTCTTTGCTTGTTGTCTCAATACTTCCAGTTACCGTGCCATCAGGCGCGTAGTTTGTTGTTTTTGTCTCTGATCCACCGCCAGGATATTCTGTAATTTCCGTTGAAGATTTTTGCTGCAATCCATTGTTAGAATCCCAATTAGGATCTTCATCCGGCTCTCCATTTTCAGAAGGATAATATTCTTCTTGTGTTGATGTTTTTGTTCCTGGAGGATTTCCATTATTGTTATTCATTTGAATTTTATCAATTGCATCTTTTGCATCAGATCTTATTTCCATGAGTCCTGATAACGTATAAAACCTGCAATTATAGATTATGCAAGTGTATTTCCAGATGTATCCTATTGCAGTTCCATTCTCTCCTGTCGGCCAGACATATTTTTGAATTATTGCATCCGAAGTCGAGAAAATTTGATTGAATCCGCTCCATAATGATTGCGCAAGTGCAGTCGTTGGAGGGTATCCCTGAATAACAAGGCATATTACATACACGACAGATTTTAATGTCTGAAGCAAAGCGTCAAGTTTTACCAGTATATCTGAAATATCGCATATAGTCTCCAGTATGCTTACTATAGTTTCATAATTTTCCAGGCTTTTATCTAGGCCCTTTAATGAATTCTTAACATTATTTATTTCGTTCTGTGTTGTTTGATCTAATTCCCCTAGAGGCTGATTGAAAGTATTTATATTAATTACAAAAACATCTTTTTCATCCCTGGTATAAACCGTGTCTCCAATATTTATCCTTGCAGAAACAGAGCAATTGATGGTCATCGCTCCTTCAATTAGCTGGGCATCTTGATGTCCTATATTTAATACCATAGTCATGTCTTTTCCATAAGCAGGTATGAAGTAATGGCCGTTTGACATAACGTCAAGGCCGTTTGAACCTGGAGAAGTGCATTTATCAATCGAAATATACATTACTTGCGCGCCATCACGTACAGATAATGATACTGGAATGAATGTCTTGATCGGCATTATGCTTGCAGTTCTTCTATCAATATTTGGAGTGCTTTTCTGGACTAATCCTTCAGCATAAATTACATTAGGAGGATTGTCCGAAGAAGATTTGCATACTCTGAATGTGTAAGGAACAGATAACTTATTTCCTGCAAGATCTTCAATGATTATTTTTTGTTCGACGATATTAGGCACGGAGATGAAATCCTTTATAGTAAGCTTGCACTCCCATTCATTGTTTTGTATTTCCATGCAAGTCCCGTATTGGAATGATTTTGTTGTGAATGCAGATGTATTAGCATAGATTTTTAATTCAGGAGATGTTGCTTCTGAAATTTTCACTGTAAAGAATAATTCATCGCCTGCAACTGAGCAATTATTGTTATTATTGCTGTTTATTGAAGTAAGATTTCCTGCAAGAGTCGGAGCAATATTATCTACATAAATTGTTTTCTTAATGTTCTCTTCTGCAATAAGCTTGTTTCCATAGTCATCATTTGAGTCTGCAATAAATAATTCAAAGCTCGCAGCATCCTGCGGGACAGTATATACAGAAGTGCATTCCCAAGTAGAATTTAATCGGCATATAGCAAATGTCCTTTGTGAATCGACGCCGATATTTAATATGCTTTTAGCATAAGATGAAGTTGTATCTATTTCTGCCCTAAGCAGCTGGACGCCGCTGCTTGCATAGCAAGTGCTTAAGTCCCTGGTACAATGATCTTTTAATGTCCCGAGGAATAAAACTTTGCCTGCAGAATTTTTTAGAGTAACGAATTTAGTTATAGAAAGACTTGCGACATTTCCATCTGAATCTTTTGCAGTTATTGCAATTGTTAATTCTTCAGATGAAGGCTTCAATAAAATATCTTTAAACACACAATTATATACGTTTCCTGAATCCTTTATGCATACTGCAGAAATATTTTTATAAGGTATGTTGACCGCCGGATTAATATGAAGTTCCGATAAGTCCCCAGACACGCTGCCGCTTGTTGCATTAGAATCTTCTATCTGGACATGTATATCTACTTTCAATTCGCCAGCGCTTGAGAATTCAGTCAGTTCTTCTGATCCTCGCATTATCTTGAAATCATTTATTATTGTCGGAGCCTTGAAATCTCCATTTATTTGCTGAGAATCAGTATAATATTCATTTCCTGCCCTGTCAATTACTTTTGCATAATAAGTAACATATTCGCCGTATGTACCGCTAAAATCCTGAAAATGTGAGCCACTGACAGTACAATTTTTCGCCTGAGCATTTGCAGAATTATCATATACTAATACAGGCCTGCCTTGCATGTTTATTTCTACAGATCGTATTCCAGAAGCATTGCATATTGTTTCTGTATTTGAATTCAAAAAATCCGTAAAGCTATAGGTAAATAACACTCCCGTACCATTTTTTACCGCAGTAAAAGAATTAGCGACTGGGGCAAGGCCATCAATATATATAACGCCATTTTTAGTGCCCGGTGTTCCTGCCTGCTGCTTTAATGTAAATGGGATTGATTTTACGCTTGCCCCTATTTGGACAGGATCAAACATATAATCGCAACTCACCGATCCAGACGATCCGCTAGCGCCAGTAACCTGGCAATTAGTCATATTTATCTCTTTATATCTTGATGTGCCCTGTCCTGTTATGAAGCTTACATTGCTGTCTGAGACAGTATGTATTGAAATCACATCATTATTTCTGCGGGCATAACCTTCTGCTCCAAAGTCGCCGCTTATGTTATAATTTAATACTGCTGTAGCTTGCGCAGTAAATATCGTTATTGAAAGAATCAAATATATTGCAAATAGCGCAAACGACTTTACATAAATCCTCTTCCTATCTTTTTTTTTCATTTCAAAATTTAATTCAATATTTCAAAACCAGTTTATTCTGCACGAAGCGACGGTCTTAGCAGCGTCAATTTATCAGTCTGATATGATTCTATTGTCGGTGCATTTTGCAATGTGTCCCAGTCTTTTGGAACAGGCATTTCTGCAACATAGAATATCAAAGTTTTATCAGAGTAAACATCA
>DASPMU010000013.1:0-5429 GCA_035626895.1 Alphaproteobacteria bacterium | reverse complement strand
CTGATGAAAGAAAACATGCAATTGAAGATGTCGTAAAAGAACTAGTTTCAGAAGAAGCAATCCCTATTGTACTTTATTTAATCGGAAGAACCAAGGTTTCAGAATTTGTTGTAGCTCAGGAACTCGATCTTGAAATTCACAAGGCAAGAAATCTTCTTTATAGGCTTCTTGAACACAATATTTTATATTTCTTAAGAAAAAAGGATAAAATCAAGGGATGGTATATCTGCTACTGGGATTTCAACGAGAAGATAATCCCATTCCAGCTTGAGAAAATAAAGACTCAAAAACTTGCAAAATTAAAAGAAAGACTTGACAAGGAAAGTTCGTCAACATTCTATATGTGCAAGAGCGCATGCACCAGGATGGATTTCGAAAAATCAATGGAATTCAACTTCAAGTGTCCTGAATGCGGAGAATTGATGGATGAGCAGAATAATTTGAGGACTGTAGAATTCTTAAAAGAAAGAATAGCCGAACTCAATAAAGATTTAAAGGCATACAGCAAACAATAGCTCGAATGGCTAAATCCAAAAAAACGGACGAGAGGTTGTTTGAAATTTCTGACGGGATAATTGCAATAGATTTATTTTTATATATTCCAAAACATAATGTTTTCATAATTTCTGATATTCACGTTGGCTATGAAGAATCTCTCAATAAACAAGGCATTCTTATTCCAAGAAGCAACTACGATGATTTAGTTCTTCGAATAGAAAAAGCCATTAATTGCATTTTGAAAAATTATAATTTAGAAAAGATAGATAAGATTGTCATCAACGGAGATTTGCTTCACGAATTCAGCAAAATAAATATTCATGTAAAAGATAAACTCAAAAAATTCGTCAAATTCATTTCAACATATGCTGAGCCTGTAATACTGGAAGGAAACCATGACAAAGTATTGAAATTTATTCTTTCTGATGTGAAAATAAATCATAACATTATTTTTGACGATATCTTGATAACTCATGGCGATAAAATCATTTCCGAATCGGAAGAAGACTATAAAAAAATAAAGACGGTGATAATTGGCCACGAACATCCTGCAGTATCTTTGAAATCTGGATATAGGAGCGAAAAATTCAAGTGTTTTTTGAAAGGAAAATATGCTTCCGGAAATTTCGTCTCAGCGCTGTCGTTAAAAAATCATTCAAAGGAATTGATTGTCATGCCTTCATGCAATATATTGATTGAAGGAACGGACGTTCTTCTTGATAGGCTGCTCAGCCCCTATTTGAAAAACAACAAGCATTTGCCCGATTTCGAAGCTTTCATAGTCGAAGATAAGATATATGACTTTGGAAAGCTAAGGAAGTTGATCGTCGATTGATTTAGTTACTTTTCATATTGTTTAATTTTATTAACTATTTCTAAATGGAAACATTTATATAAAACTTTTAAGTCCCTTTTAGAATGGGGGAAGTGGTTGTTGATAACAAAATAGATTCTAATTTGACTATTTATGACTCTTTCAGGCTTCTGGAAGAAAAAATATCTGACTCTGGCTCTAGACAAACTTTAGAAGGTGCTGCAATCATTGCATCTCCATCAATTGCTATTAAAAACGAAATATTAAGGGCCGGATTTAGTCCATCGCAGCCAGCCTTTAAGTTATCCATCGGTATATCGATTCGAGATTCTATATTGAATTATATTGCTAAAGAAGATTCTAAAGATTCTTCTGCGTATTCTAATAGGAATATAGATAAGTATGTCAAAGATCTTCTAAAACTTCCTTTGGAATATAATAATCGCCTGGTTGTTCAAGGACATAATCGGGTAAAGAATTTGCCATGGACAGTCAAGGAGATTTATCAGAATTTTAATTCAGAGAAGAGACTAAATATATGCCAGATCATAGGCGAAATAGCCGAGAGAAGATTCGAAAATAATTACAGGCTAAACGGCTATGAACTAAACAAAAAAAAGCGGCCTTCGGATAAGACTCCGAGTTATATTCGTTCAGAATATGAATTCATCACGACGATTGCTTGTCAGGTGAATGGGATGAATAAGAAAAAATGGTATGAATAAAATAAAAAATTTATGAAGAGGTTTTGTGGGTTAAAATGGCTGGTAAAACAATATTTGCAGATACGAACATAGGAATAGATGATCCTTACTTTTTAAGAGATTTTTTAAGCGACAGGGAAAATAAGGTTGTATTGGCCGATGTTGTTGTCAGCGAAATGAATGGATTGAAGAAAAATCCTGATGTGGGAAAATTTGCAAGAGAATTCAATTCATACATAACTAGCCTCACGCAAAATATACATTATAATTCTAAGACTAATTTCATATCAAGAATTGTTGATTGGTATAATGACTATGACCGAAATAAATTGATTGAGCTGGTAGATGTAGAAAAACAATTTAATGGAAAAGTCTATGTCTCTGCAAATTACGGCACGCCAAATACCCTTAAATTCAATACTGATATAGGAGAGAATGATCTTAAGATAATAAGGGCTGCAAAGATATATAAGATTAATCACCCTGATGAAAATGTTGTCTTGGTTTCTGCAGACACTAATGTGATAACTGTTGCAAGACTTAATGGAATTCCGGCAGAATATCTCAGAAAAGATTCTGCAAATCCGGAAAAATTAAGCAAGGGCTTTAGGATTCTTGATCCTTCCGCTAAAAGTCATAAATATCTTCTTGAAAAATTTATGAAAAATGAATCAATACCATTATCAGAAATAAGTGAAGAGTGGTCGGAACAGTTGATTGCAAATGAATATGTAATATGTACAAATGAAGTATTTTCCCAGAAAATAGAAGAATCTAAGACATACAATCCTAAGAGAAAATTTTCTGCTGTTGACAGGCTGATAAAACGGTATGATTTGGCGTCTGATTCTTTGGTAGATATAGGGTATAAAAACAAAGGAATAAACAATATTTTCCCTAAAAATCTCGAGCAGCTTCTGCTCATGGATCAGTTATCTAATAAAGATATACTAGTTAAGGCAACAATGTCGAACGCAGGAACAGGAAAAACATTCATAGAACTTGCAGTAGCGCTTGATAAGGTTATAAAAAACAGGGTAGCTGGTGTAGAATCAAAAGTATACGTCATCCGCCGAGATACTCTTCCTGAAGAACAGGGGTTTTTGCCTGGTGATTTGATAGATAAAAATAAACATCTCTATAGGGGCATTGCGGAAAATTATTCTCAAATAATGAAAATATTTATTGATTCAAACCTGGAATCTACACCTACAAAAAATTATAGTAACACCCTCGGATTGACTTATTCGACTGATTTTTATGATACTTTAGATCAGGAAAATGCATTAATCAATTTGCTTCCTTTTGCTGATATTAGGGGAAGAACAATAGGCCCTGATGATATTGTAATCGCTGAAGAATGGCAGAATACTGAAATTCAAAAATCAAGGATTATGATGTCGCGTAACAGCAATGGTGAAGTCTATCTGAATGGAGATCCATGGCAAATAGATAATCCATACAATTCTAAGGAAAGAAACGGCATAGCTCATGCAGTTCAATACATCGAGTCTAAAACAAAGAAGGCCAAAAAAACAAAAAATGACAGACATATAAAATCTGCAGCTATATGTGCAACATTAAGATTAAGAAACAATGAGCGCGGTTTGATCAGCGAATGGGCTGAAGATATGTAATTATTTTTTTAACTTTTCTAAATACTAAAAATAAAAATTTTTACTCAGAATTCTTGACTTTCAACTTTTCTTTAACAGCTTTGTCAGAAATGATTGCACTATTTCCTGTAGGATCTTCAATTATTAATTTCTGCTTCTCTTGTCCCCATATTACTCTGTGAAGCTTTTTTATCATGTTCTTTGCTTTCTTTCTGGATTCTTCTTCCTCTTCTTCGTTATCTCTTATGGTTTCAAGCTGCTTGATCATCCTGTTTAGGATTCCTTCAATATTAGTTACGTAGCCATTGCTGCTTGGTCCTGACATGATGTCTCCTACATGCGGTATCTTGACATTAGCAAGGCTGCTTTTGACGACTCTTATCTTCATGTCTTCTTCTGTTGAAAGTTCAATTGTGTATTTGCAGGGCTCTCTTGGCGTTTCTGCTTCAATATCTGCCTTATGATAACCGCATCCATTGCAGTCCATTGAGAATATGAATGTAGTTCCAAAGAATGGAATCTCTTTTTTCATGTCCATTAGAACTAATTTTTTTTCATGACAAAACGGGCACATCTCTCCTTCAAGAACTTCTGCCGGTACGTCTGCTTGATTGTTTTCTTTTTTTGCTGCCATTTAACTCACTACTTTGCAATATTGATTGTTATTTATATATATTGTTATTCTGTAAACTATATTTTTTTGGTCAAATTTTAGAATTAAATAATTAGAAAAATTTAGAAAATAAAAAATTAGACCTTACTGGTCTTCTTCAGAAGCTTCTGCTGCCTGGATGTTTGCTGCGCCGCCTTTTGATCTATAGATCTCAGCGAAGCTTGGAGTGATAACGATGTAATCATCGCTAAATCCTGCAATGTCTCCTTCGATAGCATCAGTTGTCTTCTTTAACTTGTTGATTGCTCTCTTTAATTCTATCAAGTCCTTTTCCTTAAGCGGCCTGATATTTACAAGGCATATTGTATTGCCTTCTCTTAATGAATCTAAGATTGGCTTTATGTCTGTAAAGTCGTCTAGAACAAATGGCTTAACTATTATCTTCTGGCCGCCGTCTGAACCCTTGCTAGTGTCTAGCTCAACGTATTCATCGCCGCCGCCATGTTCCATTACATCTTCATCATCAAAATCCTTACCTTTAAAAGAACTCTTTATTTTGGAAAAAAATCCAGCCATTTCAATCTCCTCCTAACTCTCCTCAAAGCCCTCTCTTTGATTACTATTTTTCAGTTATAATATATAAATATTTCTATTCACAAGACTATATGTAGTATTTTGATATAAAAACCTTATGAATGATGTTTTAAGCCTGTTAAAACAACTGGGACATTTAGAGTCTTAAAGCATTGATGCAGCCTTTGATTGCTATATTATCATCTGTTATTACTAGAATTGTGACTCTTTCAAGTATTCTTGTCATGTTTTCGCGATCATGCTGCACGAATTCTTCGACAAATACATCCTGAAGAGCAGAAACTATTTTTGGCGCTATTCCTCCAGAGAGGATTATTTCTGTTGACATTGTTGTCAATGCTAAATTACGCGCAACCCTTGAATAATATTTTATGAATAGTTCCAAAGTTTTTATACATAATGCGTCTTTGTCTTCAAGGGCATACTTTGTAATGAATGCCGGTTTTTCATTATCCTGCATTTTGCTTATTGCAAACTTTATTTTTGGATTATGTTTTATCTTTTGCGTGAGAAGGAATTTGTAAATATTAAGTATTCCTCTTCCTGATACTACATCTTCTACATCTTGATATAATTTCTTCTGTCTTAAG
>DASPMU010000012.1:0-6025 GCA_035626895.1 Alphaproteobacteria bacterium | reverse complement strand
TGCCTGCGTGAATTCCCTGCATCGCAATACGTGTTGCCTCGGGCTTATTTCATTTCTGTATGCTTTTCCTATTTGGAAAACTGCGTAAGGCAATTTGTTTCTGAAAAAAGTATTGTATCTTGGGAATGGAAGGTATGTTGTTGTTGCAGTCTCTGGCCTGTTGTATGCTTCGACGTCAAGGCCGATTGTAGTTTTCATCATTAATGTATGATGCTTGATATCTTCAGGCTTTATTCCTGCAAATACATTTGAACATGATGGACAAGCAATCTTGTGATGATTGAGTAGATGCGCTAAATTCTCTGCTGTTGCAAGGCCGATTGTTTCGGTTATATTATTTTTGAAATAATGTTCTTCAATTAATTTATCTACCCTGAAATTTCCCTTGCATTTCTGGCAAACAATAACTGGATCAGTAAAGCCGCCTAAATGACCAGACGCTTCCCAAACTTCTTTTTGCATGACTGTCGGACATTCAACTTCCCAGAAACCATTTTTGGTGTATAAGCTTCTTATTTCTCTTTCAATATTATTCTTTAGAAGTTTTCCAAGAGGAGCATAAGTATAAAATCCTGCAAGTCCGCCATATATTTCAGGCTCAGGACCCCAGACAAATCCCTTCTGCTGCATGAATGAAATCAATTCATCATAGTATTTTGATTTAGATTTATCGTTGCTCATTATATTCTAGGAGAATAAACTTTCTTTAAAAATGTTATTGGTAATTATATAATTTTATATTGACAAATCTATCTATTGGCTGGCAGAGCCATCGTCAATCACGCATATACCTTGCTCATATGCCTGTGAAGATACGCTGTTTGGGTCGTTAGGGTCTAGAGGCTCTCTTCCTTCCTGTTCTGCTTTTTTTGCTTCAGCCGATTCTGCTGCAGCTTTTTGCCTGAATTCTTCATCATAGTTACATTCCTGTACAACACCATCATATAAGTCAGTTGTTACTTTGCATTTTCCATCTATAAATCCAAGTATTCTAATTGTTACATCACTATCCATCACCGGCTCTTTTATTGTGCAAGCATACACAGTGCAAGTCATCAAATTATCAGCATATTCATTGCATCCCTGAGATATTGCAAGTCCAGTAATATCATCTATTTCTGAATCAGTTGATTGCTGCTGAGCAAGCAATTCACTTACTGTTAGACCGTCAGGCTGTTGCGTTTGCGTATCTGAAGAAGCAGAAACTGTATTTTGGACATCAGAACTTCCTTGAACATCTTGAGAAACTTCATTTCCATTTCCGCTCGAATCTTTATTTAGCATTGAATTTACATAGTCGATGGCATTAATATATGTTCCTGAAGAGTAAGCATAATATCCTCCGCCTCCAAGAACAAGCAATATTGCAAGAACAATCAAGAGTCCTTTATGAGAAGCAGAACTAGATGAGTTTTTATTTGAATTATTTGAAGAATAGTTTGGTTGATTAATCTGGGAATTTTGCATTCCTTGCATACCGTAGTTCTGCCTATATCCTCCAGGATTTCCAGACATTGCATTTGACATGTTTACAGCTTCTATTACATCTTTCTGATCATAGCCATTATTAACTAAGTGAAGATAAATCTGCTGAGAAGAATATCCTTTAGCCTCTTGTCTTTTTATCCAGTCAATAATAGCCGGATTCACCATAGTTTATGCCTCACCTTTTTTAAAAATAAATATTTGAAAATTAAAATAAATTATCTGGCAATCTGCCTAAGCTGCTTTTGGAATAGCCTGGACAGATATGTTCAGGTCAGACTGCTGCACAAAAGTTGCTGTCTTCTCAATGACATTTCTTACTTCATTTTGAAGTTTCTTAGCAAGAGACTCCGCCAATAATAATACATCCTTATCGGCAGTCTTATAGGTTTTTGTGGTATTTACTAATGCATACACTAAGCCAATAGGAACAGCAATAAGTATGCCTATACCGAGGGCTCCGGCTGCTGCAAGGCTGACTTCTCCTACAAGTGCAACTGCTACAAAAGAAAGAATCGCAGCGATAGCGCCCATTCCCTTTGTTGCCCTAAATGCTGCGACAGTCACATTGTCTATTTCAGCAAGATCTTTGTATGAAACATTCTTTAGTTCCAAGTTCAACTTAGCTTCTGCCTCCTTTATACTAGAAACATAGTTAGATATTTTCTTATATAATGCTCTTTCTTGTTCAAAGAAGGATATGAAATCCTTTGCATAATAAACCTGCTCTTTGTTATGGTCTCCCAAAGATAATTTCAATCTTCCGAAAGTTCCAAGATGCTTATGTTCGCCTGATTGCCTAAAGACTTCATTTAAAGTCTGGATATCTTCGATTTTTTTGATTGCTTTCAGTTCTACATCTAGAATATTAACTAGGGTATCGATATCCTGCATTAATTCAAAATTTATTTTTTGGGAATGCTCAGTAAAGTTTCTGAAAGGAGCAAGAGTCTGGAAGTGAGAGTATTTATGATAGTCAGTTGCAATATCTTTTGATGTCTGACTGATTGTTTCCTTAAGCCTTGCAAATAATCTCATTTGTCTTGGAATAGAAGTTTTTAATCCTTCCTTGATAACATAGAATTGTGTAGGAGTTATTCTTTGCTTTGCCTTCGGGCCATCATAATGATAAGATAACAAGTGCGTATAAAGTATTTTTTTGTATTCATTTAGAGATTTATTATTTTCAGCAAAACTATTTAGCTTAAGCTCCATAGATTTTATTCCTGCCTTCATGCTATTTGATTCAGCATCTAAAACATCTTTAAATGGACTTGCACTCATTTCTAATCACCTTGATTTTTCTAATATTCTAAATTATTTACTTATCAATAAATAGATAGTATACTCTATCTCCGAGACAGTCATTTATAAAGTTTTATCTGATTTTTCCCTGCTGGTTTATTCTCTGCTTGTTCCATATGAACTTTGATTCTTGGCTCAATCATAGGATTTGCTGACTCGCCTAATTCATACATTATGTTTTCAGAAGTCGAGCCCCAGGAATATTTCCCGCTTTTCTTATCGACAGATGCAACCTTAAACTCTCCTGTATCTAGTCCTTTTTTTAGATGATAATATATCAGCCTCATAGTAACAGGAGGATATAATTCTATATAGATTTTGAACAAATCATAGCCGTGCAATTTCTTGTAGAAGTATAATATTTCGACGATATTTTGACGAACTTTCGAGCCGATAGGCCTTCCTTGAGTCTTTGCTTGCATTAGTTCATGCTTGATGATTAAATTTAAAAAGGTGTTGTTCAATTAATAAAGCATGCACATAATTTTATTGTCTGGTGAGAACTTAAAATTAGCGCGGCTTGAATGCGAATCGCTTCTAGGTTTAGAGAACACAATTCTTGACGGCAATATGCTCTTTTGCACTATTCCGACAGAGAAGATGGCAGTAGTTAACAGGCTTGCATGCACAAAAAAAGTCTTTGAGGTCATGTATTCTACAATCAGGCAAAATCTTGGTAGTTCCTTAGAATCATATCCATGGATAAATGTATACGAAAAATCATTCAGAATAAGGATCAATTCAAGCGAGCATTATGATGAAAGGCATTACTCCGGATTTGTCTGGAAAAGCCTTGAAAAGTCAACAAGACCAAAAGTTGATTTGAAAAATCCTGATCTGATGATTGAGATATTCATTGAAAAAGACAAGGCCATAGTTACAAGAGTCCTGTATCAGAATTTCGAAAGTTTCGAGCATAGAAAGGCTCATTTAAGGCCAAAACTACATCCGACAACAATGCATCCAAAAATGGCAAGGGCATTGATCAATATATTAAATCCTGATCAAAAGAGCAAAGTCATCGATCCTTTCTGCGGAGCTTGCGGAATACTAACTGAAGCAGGACTCCTCGGCATAAAATTCGAAGGCTATGACATCGACAAGCAGATTCTTGAAGATGCAAAGCAAAACATGACTCTCTATGAAATCAATCCAAAACATTACAATCTGCGGATAAAAGATGCAACAAAAGTCAAAGGACTAAAAAATGTCGTGACAGATCTTCCTTACGGCAAGAGCAGCAAGAAGAGCCATGAGCTTATCACGCTTTATGCTAAATTCCTCAAGAATATTTCCGGAAGATCAGTTGTAGTGATGCCTCATTTCATGCCTTACAAAGAATTATTGAAGAAAAACCTTTCAAAAACACTTGTTGTAACTCACATCATAGATCATTACGTTCATAAGAGCTTGACAAGAAAAATCATCGTCATAGATGTTGCAGGAAAAATAAAGAAAACCAAAGAAGCAATTAAGACAAAGAAAAAAACTACATCAAGCTTGATAAAGAAAAAATCATCCAAGAAACATCAAATAAAAAGCACCAATAAAAGTTCGAAATCAAAGATAAAGTCAATTAAAAAATCTAACAAAATTTCTCAGAAAATTAAACATAGGAAAACACCACTTAAAAGTAACAAAAATAGATAACTTTATAAATCTCTTCTTCTTATTTGAAATATGAGTACATTGGACGATTGGGTAAAAATATTATCCGAAAAAAAACACATAATAGTAGAACCTAAACAAAGAGAACTATATATTTTAGACTCCAACCATCCTAGATTTGATGGAAGATATAATAAAACATTAGATCATGGATTTTTAAGAGTATCACTACAAGAAGAATATAATGTATTAGTTAAAGGATCGGAAGATAAACCTATAGTAATAAGGCCATTCAATCAAAAAAATAAAAAAGATGAGTGGGCAATTTATATGCATCAAATGTCTAATTCTTCAAAACCATTAGGTGAAGTAGTAGAATGTGTAGAAAATGACGATTACTACATAGGAAAAATAATCGACAAAGGAGACGTGAATTTAGCATCATTTTACAAGCATTCCCTAATATTTGATCAATCATTAAGAAATTCAGATGATAAATAGAAAAAAATTCTAAATTAATTAGGCTTCTTGCTTGCTTCCTTGTGAGCTTCTGCTTCATATAATTTCAAGGCGTCATCAATGCTCATGCCTTCATGTATAAGTTTTCTTATTGCTGTTGTTATTGAATAAGGCTTGTCATGCTGCCATACATTTCTTCCGACTGCAATGCCTGCAGCGCCTGTCTTCATTATCTCATCAGCCATTCTTAGGAATGCATGCTCTTCCATCTCTGCGCCGCCTGCAACTAATACTTTTGCCCTGCCTGCGCATCTTACTGCCCATTTGAAGCCTTCAGGATTATTATTATATTTCATCTTTAGAAAATCAGCTCCTAGCTCTAATCCGACTCGTGCAGAATAAGCCAGGACATCAGTATCTAAGTCATTAGCGATCTTTGGACCTCTCGGATACATCCATGCAATTACAGGAATTCCATAATCATGCGCTTTTTCTACAATATTTGAAAACTCAACAAACATCTCTGCTTCATGAGGGCTTCCTGTATATATAGTGTAGCCTACAGCGCTAGCGCCTAGTTTAATTGCCCTGTCTACAGAACAGTTCTGCCTGCTTATCGGGGCAACGTCCATGAAACTTGTCTTTCCATTTAATTTAATGACTAAAGGAACATCTTTGTAGTATCCATGATAATATTTCTCTGCAATTCCTGCCTGTACTATTACACCATTATACATTCCTTCAAGAGCTATATCAAATATGTATTTTGGATCAGAAGTAAGCAAGTTAAGATCCTTCGGCCCATGCTCTAGTCCCTGGTCATATGCTAGTAGCAGTGATCTGCCATTTTTTAGAATCTTACTTGTATTAATCTTCACAACACGCCTCTTTTGAAAAAAATCTCTCTTTTTATATTTATTAGGACTATCTATTTATAATTTTTTCTTTATTATCTCACGATTATCGTGCTCAGCCATTGAT
Organism: Alphaproteobacteria bacterium; assembly: GCA_035626895.1. Lineage (GTDB taxonomy): Archaea > Nanobdellota > Nanobdellia > Woesearchaeales > UBA9642 > UBA9642. The sequence goes on along the minus strand of DASPMU010000012.1, from coordinate 187 downwards.
ATGACGTTATGGCCTAAAAGCACATTTTTTGCTCCCAGATGCTGGATTACTGATTCTGCATTAAGCATTCCCATCTTGAGCGAAGTCTCAATGCTTTTCTCAAGTATTGTCCCTGCAACAAATCCGCATGCAAAAGCGTCTCCTGCGCCAGTTGTCTCAACAACTTTTACATACCGCGGCTTTATGG
>DASPMU010000011.1:0-4030 GCA_035626895.1 Alphaproteobacteria bacterium | reverse complement strand
GATACTTTCAAGATGAAGACAAAGGCGCTCAAAATGTTTCCAAGCCAAAAACTCAGCCTCATGAGCCTGACATGGAGCGTCTATGTAAAAGCATGGCTTTACGGCAAAGAGATAAATGCAAAGTATGCAGAGGCATTTTACAAAATAAGATAATACTATAATAATATGATAAATAAATGATAACTGGATAAAACAATTATAAAATGAGCGAAAATAATTTTGAGGGAAAAAAGAATCTTGTCATAGCAACAGATAGCTTTCTGCCTAGATGGGACGGCATCTCAAGGTTCTTGTCGGAAATAATTTCAAGACTTCATAATACTTATAATATAACCGTGATTGCCCCTGACTTTGGGACATATGAGGATCCGAACATAAAGATAATCAGGATTCCCTTGATGAAATTCTTCAAGATAGGAGACTTTCCAATACCTAGCTTTAGGCGAGGGACAATAAATAGCGTCATAAAGAATGCCGACATAGTATTTTCTCAGACACTAGGGCCTGTCGGAAGCACGGCAATAAAGGCAGCAAAGAAATATAAGAAGCCTGTCGCATCTTTTATCCACAGCATCGAATGGGAATTAGTCCCGAGGGCATTAGGAGGAATACTCCTGAAAAAATACGGACAGATATTTGCAAAAAGATTTGTAAAAAAAATGTATAACAGATGTGATCTTCTGATAATGCCGTCGCAAAATATTTCAGAATTATTCTTATGGAATAATATCAGGACGAAATCAAAGATAGTGCATCTGGGCGTCGATACAAAAAAATTCTATCCACTAAAAGAAGAGCAGATAATTGAAGTAAGAGAACAACTAGGCCTTTTGCCTAATGATATAGTGATTGGCTATCATGGAAGAATCGGCAGGGAAAAAGACCTTATAACGCTTCTTAGGGCGTATTCGAGAATACAGCAGGCAAATTCCAACGCAAAACTATTGATAGTCGGAGACGGAATAGAATCAATAAAAAGGCAGCTTGCATCAAGGCCTGGAGTGATACTCACCGGTTCAAAAAATAATCCCGTTCCTTATCTGCAAGTTATGGATATATATTGCATGCCTTCACTTACTGAAACAACATGCCTTTCAGCGCTGGAAGCAATGTCATGCCAATTGCCAGTCATATCAACAGAAGTAGGCTTCATAAAAAGCTACATCAAGCATGGCTATAATGGATTATTTTTTGAAAAACAAAACCAATATCCCTTGGCAAAAAACATCCAGATGCTAATTGACGATCCTGCCTTGAGAAAAAAACTCGGAAGCAATGCAAGAAAGACTGTTGTTGAACAATTCTCTTGGGACAAGGCTGCAGTTGGGATAGAAGAAGCATTAGAATCTTTACTAAAGAAAAAATAAATGAATAATTTTATTTCTGGATCAAAATATTTTTAGAATTATCTTTTAGATCATTTAGGTAATATTTCTTTATTCTCTCATCGATGCACTCTGCCTGCCATAAGCATTCTCCCATCCGCTCGCTTCTATTCCATCCGCAGATCGTTCCTGCAACAATTGATGCAAATGGTGTTAAGAAATATTTAATTATAAAATTTGTTTCTTCTGCTGCTTCTAGATTAAACTCATTGATTTTTCCCTCTAGAAAAAAATTTATCACTGCAGATGATACGTAGAATGCAAAAATCCCTCCATATATTGCCCCATTCACGAAGTTGTCAGGATACAATAACCCATTGCTGCGCAGATTGCCGCGTTCTTCTACAAGTTCGTGCAATTGAGAAACTTTCTTGTTATGCCTGCGGCTTTTCATTCTAGGAAAATATAATCCGAAACCTTCATTCGGTTCTGATATTTCAGCAAAAGATTTTGCTATGGTCTTATTTCCTTTGATTGCTTCAAGAAAAATATTATTATGTTTGTACTCTTCATATAGTTCGATTTTTTTGTTCTCTAGATCATCGTATGATCCATGAGATAAATTATCAAGATCAAATATTTTGTCAAATAGTGTTTTATTCATATTATTTGTAATGAAGTCTTATTCTTTCGTCCAAGTATTGTGATTGCTCTGTTACAATGTCTGAATATACATTACGTTTCCATAAATGCATTGCGGGAAGAGAAATCCCAAATTGCAAAATGCCGCCAAATAGTGCTGCTGCCATAAAGTCCGGCGCTGTATAATCTATAGGCTTTTCAGATAAAAGGCTTATTCCGCCATAATTAAGCAATGCGATATATAATCCAGAATTAAAAACATTATCATAATGAATCAATCCTCTTGTTTGAAGCCCATTTCCTACGTTTACAAGCTCGTTTAATTCTGTTGCCCTTTTGTTATGAGCTGGATTTGTCTGTCTTGGCAGGAATTTTTTAAGTCCTTTATTGACCTTGTACAATTCTTGAAATGTGTCATGAACAGAAATCTTTTTGTTAATTGCATCCCTAAAGACAGTATTATTTTCATATTTTATCATTGCTGCTTTTTCTTCTTCTTGCAGTAATCCTTCAGTAAGGTTTGTTATGTCAGTGTATATTTCTTTTATACGCTCATCTGAAACGTTCTCTGATTCATTTACATATTTTTGCACGGCCCTTGCATATGCTTCTTTTTTTGTCTCAAGCAAATCTCGCTTGAACTGGTTTAGCTGATAATATAGTTGATCTCTCATTTTTACCTCATTTTCAATAAAATTGATTTATTTTTTCATCGATAAATTTGGCCTGATTAGAAAATTTTTCAGGAGACTGGAACCTTCCTTCACTTGTTGCAATTCCAGCCACGGTTCCAAGTATTGCTCCAATGCTTAAAGGCATGATCGTTCTTAGCAAATATACTGACCTGGCGTTGTCGGTATTTACATCTACAAAATGCCCTGTAGCTATCATATTTGAGAGTACTAATCCTGCTCCGAGAATCTCTGCGAATGTTGTAACAAAATTGTCAGGATATAATATTCCCTGGCATCTAAGGCCGTAGTGCTTATCTATGAGTTCTGATAGTTGATCGAGCCTTGCATTATGAACTGGATTTTTTCTTCGGGGCAAAAGCTTTCTGATTCCATAATTTACTTTAGAAAGTTCTTCTAGTGTTTCATTGATGGAAATTTTTCCTTTTATAGCATCATGAAATACTGGATTTTTCTCGTACTTGCGCATTATGCTAGTGTATGTTTTTTTAGAAACAGAATCTATTTCCTTGCTTAATAAGTCGTATTCATGCTTGAGACTATCAAAATCATATTTTTTAGCATTCCTTTCTGTATTAATGTTTTCAAGATCTGATTCAACGTCAATAAGAATACTGTTAAAACCTCTATCATATCCACTCAATTTATCATAAAGTGTCTTAACCATGATTTAATTATATGAAGAAGCAGGAGTTTTATAAATATTATGCTTAATTATTAAATCGCAGAGAATTACCTATATTGCAAGTACTATAACTCCTGCAAGAATAAGAATTGCGCATAGTATTCTTTTCAGGATATCTTTTTTCTCTTTCAGATAGAAAAATGCGCTTATGATTGTTACTAAGATGCTGGCTTCAATTATGGGGTATACAATTGATGCATCTTCAAGCCTGAAGGCTCTAAGCATCCAGTAATAATATGATACTCCAAGCACTACAGAAAGAGTTATCCATCTAAGCTGCGAGCCGTATATTTGTTTCAATTCTTTTTTCTTATTGCTGATAAATATGAAAGGCAAAAGCATCAGTGTAGGGATGAAGTATACTAGGAATGAATATGTTCCTGGAGTGAAAAAATTCTGCGCGTATTTATCTAGGAGCAACGCGCATGACATTATTAATGAACTAAATAACGTGTATTGTACTGCTTTATCCTTGAGGGACCCGAATCTTTTACCGGGCTTATAGGACATTATGATAAGCGCAATAAATATTACTCCCATTCCTATGATTTTCTGCCATGTGATTATTTCTTTCAAAAATATTATTGATAGGAAAAATACAAATATTATTTTAGACTTTCCAAAAATATCCTTAAGTCCAACATCTAGGGATGTATATGCCTTGAATCCAAAATATGCGGCTAATG
>DASPMU010000010.1:0-20075 GCA_035626895.1 Alphaproteobacteria bacterium | reverse complement strand
AATAGCTCATAATATAACATTTGACTATTATGTGCCAACACCCGGATATTATTATTCAGAAGAATATTTCCCGCCGCTTATAATCTATGACATCAATAATAATGATTGGGGAGTTCGGTTTGTTGATCTAAACAATGACGCACTTGTAGATATATATGAAGCTCATTTCAGTACTGTCAGCATCAGAATAAACAATGGAACAGGCTGGTTCTTGACAGATATGCTTCCGCCGCTTGAAGCAATAGACATAGACGGATTTGATAATGGACTAAGATTTGGGGATGTAAATAATGACGGATTTACAGACCTTGTACGCTCAAGGGAAGGAAATAGCAGTGTTTATTTAAACGATGGGGACCTCACAGACGGATCGATATGGAATCTTTCTCCTGATTGGGTGGTGCCGATCGATATTGTCGGGGCAGGAATTGATGATCATGGCGCTTATTTAATTGACGTCAATAATGACGGATTTGATGATTTGACATATGCATATAATGGAAATAGAGGCGTATATATTAATAACGGCTCGAAATGGATATACAATAGAACTCTGCCTTGTGATTTCATAAACGGGACTACTGACAATTCCGCCATCGATAACGGGGCGAGATTTGCAGACGTCAACGGAGACGGCTGGATAGATATAGTTCATTCATATTACTGGAGCCCTGCAAACAATAACAGAAGCGTCTATATAAACAACGGGACAGGATGGATGAGAGATGACAGCTGGATAATACCATTTTATTTTATAATGTCCAATGAAACCGATACTGGCGCAAGATTTGTTGACTTGAATAATGACGGCCTTGTTGATTTGGTCAAATATACAGAAGAAAGCGATTCACTTGCATATATGAATAATGGAACAGGATTTTTGCTCGATGGCAACTGGGCCGTGCCAGAATTTTTCATGAATGATGGCAAAGATGTTGCAGTAGCTCTCGTAGATGTAAATGGAGACGGATTTGCAGATATAGTAAAAAGTCATTATTCGGGTTTTTTTGACCAGCACACTTTGCTTAAAAATTCTACCCCGCCCCATCTTATTAAAAGTATAAAGACTGAATACGGAGGGATAATAACATTCAATTACACCAAAAGCACTTATTTTAATAATACTGATCCTGAAAATTTCCTTTCAGCTTCTGGAGAGCTGGCAAAACAAAGCCTTGGATTTAATGTCTACGTTGTCAATCGCATATCGAAAAATAACACATTGAACTCAACATTCAACGTATTATATGATAGAATTTTCAACTATTCTTATGGATCATATAATACAACTAAAAGAGAATTCAGGGGATTTGGAAAAATTTCAGAATATAAAAATGAAGGCTACAATGAAAAATATTTTTATCAAGATTATATCCGCAAGGGAAAAGAAAAAAGCCATATAGATTATAATTCAACTGGAGCTATATTTTTCCAAAAAGATACATTCTATAATTATACTGAATTAGAAGGAATATTTAGTTTGAGCCTTACAAATATAGTCGAGTATTATTATGATGGAATATCAAATCCGGTTGTTGAAAATAAATCATTCCACGTAAATAATCATGGAAATTATGAATACATAATAGATTTTGGGGATACGTCTTATTTAGGCGATGAAATGTATTATGTTTATACATACGCAATAAACAATGACCCATGGATTGTAGATAAAATCGCCAGTATTACACTAAATGATTCTAGCAGAAAAATCCACGAAACAAAATATTATTATGATAATAACGGCCTTGGCGGAGTAAATATAGGAGATTTGACTAAAATTGAAGAATGGAATAGCAATGGAAACAACACATACACGTATTATACCTATGACGGCTCTGGCAATAAGATTACAAAATCAGATAGTTTAGGAAATACAGAAAAATATACTTACGACAGCACAGGAAAGTATCTTATCTCAATAACTAATCCTCTAGGACACATAACATATTATAATTTCAACCAGACAAACGGAAAAATGATGTATAGTGAAAGCAATAACATAAGAACATATTATGAATATGATGCTCTTGGAAGAATCGCTAAGATAATAAAACCGTATGACTCTCATGCTCTCCCTACAACAAGCTTCGTATATGGACTGAATGGTTTTGCAGGCGAAGCTATAACAGTGAAAAATAAGATAAATTCCGACAGATACGGCCAAGTAACATATTTATATGATGGGTTCGGAGAAATCTTCCAGATAAAGACAAGATATGATAATACATCCTCGATAATCAAAAATATTTTCTATGACAATAATTACCGAAAATACATGGAACAGGAAACGTTCCTTAATATCTCGGCAGGAATGTCAGGTGTTTCAAATTCATCATATTTCACGCGCTATGAGTACGATGCTCTAGGAAGGCTTTCGAGAATAGTAAACAGGGACAATACATCAAGAAATATAACTTATTCCCAAAGGAACATAACATTTATTGACGAAAATTCCAATACAGTAATTCATATACTGGATGCATATGGCCGTGTAGTAAAGATAATTGAATATAATTCAGACCCTATAATAGGCCTTCAGGCATATATTACAAAATACGATTATGACGGCAATGGCAATATAATAAAAATAACCGACAGCCTCGGAAATATTTACAGGTATAAGTATGATTCCTTAAACAGGAAAATATTTGAAAGCCACCCCGACATAGGCAATTGGACTTACAGCTATAACATTACAGGAAATCTTGTCAGTATAAGCGATCCGAGCAGAAACAACATAACAATACTTTATGATAAACTAAACAGGATACTATCTAAAAGATCCTCGACGACAAATATAACATACGTCTATGATAATGAATATCAGGGGACACTGTCAGCAATAATATTGAATTCGAACAATACAATAAACTATTCTTACGATAAGAGGTTCAGAATTATAAGAGAAATACAAAATATCAGCGGAATAGTTTTCACAAACAACATACTCTATGATTCATCAGATAAAATAATATCCTCTGATGGCTTGATATATAATTACAACACTTTAGATCAACTATACTCTATAAATAATTATGTAAACGCATCTTACAACGCCAAAGGCCTTTTGGCAAATAAGACATATATTTTGAGCGGGATTTCGACCGTATATGAATACGATTTAAATCATCGGATTACAAGAATAAATACTACAAATGTCCAGGACATAAGATATGCATATGATGGCTCAGGAAATATCATTTCAATAAACGATTCGACTCAGGCAAGAAGATATAATATGTCTTATGACGGCCTAAACAGATTAATCAGGACAAACGTGAGCAATAGCAGTACAACAAGCATATACAAGTATGCATATAATCCTATAGGAAATATAATGAAAATTGTCGAGAATAATTTCAGCAAGAAATTCATCTATACTGCGTTTAGGCCTCATGCTCCTTCAACTATAATAAATGGATCTTCAGGCATAGATATATATGAAGTTTCAAGCATAGATACTGGAAGCAGGAACAGGACTTTCCACATATACTTAGTTAGCGATAATGGAGCTGCATTAAATGGAGTTAATTTGACAGTAGACTTAGGTAATGGCAAACTAATTAATTATACTGGCATAAATATTACAGATTACACGCTCATAATAATAAATACGACTTATTCGAATGGCGGAAGCTATAATCTGAGCTTCAATGCAACTTCAAACGGAATAAAGGATTCTGAAATAGAGAAAATAAAATTCGGAATACATGCAGATAGCCTTAAATTAGTATTGGGCGAAACTTCATACAGGACATTCCAGCTGGATTTGCGCAGCAACATATTAGAGAATATAGCCAATGTATATTGGAATTGCAGTGAAAACATAAACTCCACCATATTCAATATGACAAATGAAAATTCAGTAATAAATATAACATTAATGAACTACATCGAGCATAATTATAGCATCCCCGGATCTAAAAATTTCACATGCAGCGTAAATAGCAGCGATGGAAGCGATACAATAACTTTAGAATTTACAATTGACTCCTTGATTATTGAAGATTATGATCTTTTGTATAATAATATTGCACGAAGAGTGATCGGATATTATATTAACAATCGATATCATGATACCTCATCGAATATAACTATGACAGGGGATAATTATACGACATTATTGACTGATTTGGAAACAAATGAAAGATTGCTGGTCCTTGCAGAATTTAATTTCAGCAATGATTCAGCAAACGACTTCATAATAAGCGTGTCAGACACTTCTGCAAATGATACAGTGCAGCTTTACAGAGATAGCTTCTATACAGAGGGTGCAAGCGTTAAGAATTATGATCGCGCAAATAAAAACTACACTACAATAATCATGATGTTTGACGTATTGAATAATTGGAATGCAGGGTTTGTGAACTGGAGCGTCACAACTCCTGCAGTAAGCAACAGCACATTCCTTGAAAATAATGAAACTATACTAGTATTTATAGAATCAAACTACACGCAGGGAATATTTACTCCTAAAATAAATGCAAGCGTTTCATCATACGTCGATAGCATAAATGATTATTTCTTTGCAAAGCCTGCAAAAATAGATAATCTATTCACCCTGAATGAAAACTTGACGAATACTATCAATGAACTGATAATAAAAAATAACCTTGAAAGCAATCAGGGAATATTCTGGAGGCTTCATACTGGAATAATAAACGTAACATCAAACCAGACACTTATATTAAATGCTTCAGAAGATATGCTTGTATATATTGCGACAAATTACAGCAACAGCACGATCTATAAGACAACTGCATACATTAACTCGACCCAATATAACGATACAGAATACAGCGTGGTGATAATATGAATATAAATAATAAAGCAAAAATAACGCTGATTGCAATAGCAGCAATATTTCTTGCAATAATATCTTCAGAGTTTATTAGCGCTGTTGATATAAATTTCACCTACGATTCAAACGGCAATATGATAAGCGGAGACGGAAGATTCAGGACATATAACAGCGTCAATCAATTATCAAGAATATACAATGGAAGCAACGCCTCAATGCCCCTGCTTTTCGAATACAGGTATCATCCTGTTGAAGACAGGGTTTGGATGAAAAGAAGATATCTTGCAAACGGATCAATTGCCGAAACTACATACTACTTCACAAAAAACAGCCTGAGAGTGATAAATTCGAGCGGTACGTTCAACATAACATACATCTATCATGATGGAGTGCTGATAGCCCAAAGCATAAATAACATAAAGACATATTTCCTGACAGATGCTCTTGGAAATGTTGTTGCATCAATCAATGCAACTACAGGATCAGCATTTGAAAATACTACTTATAGCCCATATGGAGATATAATTACGGGCGGAAACAGGACAAGATACGATTTTAGAGGAAGAGAATATGACGATTATTCTCTTGTTTCGGACTTCAATTTAAGAAAATATAATCCTGATATGGGAGTATTCATTCAGCCTAAATTCGCTTCAGAGATATATGACCCGCAGCTCTTTAATCCTTACGCATTTAGTAGAAACAACCCATATCGTGTAGAGATGAAGGATTAGAATTTATTTTAATTTTTCCTCAAGGTCTGAAGCTTTCTTTTCTTGTGATCTTGCCAGTTCAAGCATTCGTTGTTTAGGCTCATAATCACTTGCATATCCCGCAAATAAATTTCTTGCCCAATAAGCATTTCTTTTATATTGTTTTATTTTGCTTCGAGTCTTAAGTCCAGTTATACCAAGACCAGGTCTGCTTAAGTCGTATGCGCTTCTATATTCACTCATAATAGAACCAAATGAATTTGAAATATAAAGTTAACGATATTAGAAAGAGTTAATTAGAATTAAAATGAATATTAAAAAAATTAAGAAGCTTTACTTCTTCTCCATATATCCGCATTTTCCGCAAGTCCATCTGTCCTTGTGGTTTGCCATGAATACTGAGCATTTCGGGCAAGTCTTGTTTTTCTTTTTCAAGTGATTGCCTGTAACTTCGTAAACCTTATACATGTTATACTGCTTTCCCCTTTTAACTGGGCCGCCTTTTTGTGCGCCTTTCTTATCGTCTTTCTTTGGTGCTGCCATTTTAGTCTCCGTAATTGAATTTAATTTTGATTAGCTTACTTCTTAGCCTTCTTTGCTGCAGCTGCTGCTTGCTTTGCTGCCTTGATCTTGTCTTTTTCTGCTTTCTGCTCTGCTTTAGTCAAGTGCCTTAGCTTGATGTATGAATTCTCAAGAGTATTGAGCTTTGCTTCATCATCATAGATGAATCCAGTCAATACTGCCTTTTCAGCACCATATAGAGTGTCGATTCTTCTTACAATAGTAAGATTTTCCTTTGATGATAATTTGCTGCATAAGTCTTTTAGCATTTCGCTTCTTGAAGGAGTCTTTCCTTCGAAAGTGATATTTGCCTTGAAGCTTGTTCTATGCAATAATGGTTCATGATTTTTTCCTAGTACTTCTATATTCATTTTTTATTCCTCATTGAGTTTGTTTTTAGTATATTTTATTATGAAAATAAATTTATTTTACCTTGATTGCGTATTCGCCTTTCAAGTCTACATTGATCTTCTTTGCAACTGTTGAATTTGCAACATCCATGAAATAGATCCTGCCTTGCCAGTTGTTGCTGAAAGTGTTTCTCTTGCATATTGGGCAAGTCTCCCCTTCAACGAATAATTTACATTTCTTGCAAACTTTTTTCTTGCTCATGTTGTTTCCTCTTGATATAATTTATAGATTATGTTGTTTTTATTAATTGATTAAAAGCAATTACTTTGCTTTCTTCTCTTCTTTCTCAGCTGCTGGAGCTGGCGAATTTATCCAGTCTTCTCTTCCAAGGCCTTCCTGTCTCATTGTAAGGCCGATTTTTGGATTTTGCAAGTCTTTGTATGATACAGCAATTATTTTTGCCTTGCATACATCGCCTACCTTTAAAGTGTGTTTTGTATTCTTTCCGGACAATACTCCATCTTTGCCGAATGATACGAAGTCGTTCATTGTCTGCGAGATGTGAATCATTCCTTCAACTGGTCCTATGTTTATGAATGCTCCGAAATCAGCGACGTTAGTTACTTTTCCTAAGACTATCTCCTGAACTTCAGGCTTGAATGTCAATAATGTGAATTCTACGCTATAGTGAGCTGAGCCGTCTCCTGGAAGGATCATGCCGTGGCCTACTTCATCGACTCCAGTTACATCTACAACAAATCCGAGCTCCTGGCTTATGTATCCGTTGAATTTCTTCTTTATTTCAGCAGTCAATGCTAGCTCTACATCGTCAGCAAATGATGCTGGCGGCAGTCTTATGAAATCTTTAACTTTTGTCTTGTAGTACATTTTTGTCCTCACGCGAAATCCAAGTACTTCTTGGATTTCAATGCTATAAATCTTATCCCGTTATGCTTATGCTTGAGCATTCTTCTTAATGCCTGATCCTGAGTACAGACTATATCTTGATTAGTCACACTCTCCAAGATCAAATTATCCGCATAAGATTCATTATTGGAATTTGGAAGCCTTTTTAAGTTTTTTTGTTTTATAAGCTTGAGAGCGACTTTTGCATGCATGGCTTCAGTCTTTTTGGATGCAGCAAGCTTTTCAAGCTCAAGTATGCTCACGTCGAACACGCACAGCTCATACGGCTCTGTTATAAGACGCTTGATCTCTGAAAATATGTCGACTTTGAACTGTGATGGAATCATCAAAAAGTTCGTATCAAGCACAATTCTAAGCATAAGAACAAGAATAAAACTTGGTTTATAAAGCTTTCTTTATAAAGAAAGTTCGGAGCGCAGTGAAGTTTTATAAATACCGGCCGGTTTTATCTCCTGCAATAGCAGCGCCAGCTAGCGAACTATCTACAACATAATCTTTTGCGTCTAGACTCGTTTGCGGCAAACGAATAAAGAAACTATGTGAGCCTGGCGCTGCTAACTAGAGAGAAGCAAATTAGAAATTCTCTTTATCTTCTCTCAATCTGAATAATCTTCCATCCACAACCTTGAATTTTCTTTTAGGCAGCTTTATTATTCTTTCCTGCTCTACATATTCGACGGCAATTCCCAGCAGCAAGCTGTATAATAGGATGAAAAGCATGACTGTCAATAATGAATCTGGAATGCTTGTGAAAGCTCCCAAAACAAGTATCATGACTCCAAGTATCATTCCTTTAGGGGCTAATGCAAGAAGCAATTTGTTCTGAAGAGAATAATACCTATAGTAATAGTTGATTATTAGCAGTCTCAAGAATAGATATGCTCCAAATATTGCAAGAGCCTTATACCATAACCCCTCATCAAAATGAATCGTTGCAACAAAGCCTATCAAGATAAATATCAGCATCTCCAGAGTCTTGAATATGAAAGGTGAAAAACTATGCATGTTGCTTGTCTTTCGAACATAGCTATTTCCAAAGAAAACTCCAAGAATCAATATTGCAAATAATCCTGATCCTCCAAGCTGATCAGTTACAGCATAAGTTGTTACAGCAACGAAAATCATCCCGAGTTCGTTAGCGATAGATGCTTGCCTGTATCTTAATATCCTAAAAGTGATTATTCCGCCCAGAACTCCGACAGCAAGTCCGATGAATATGTATTTGAGCAAGTAGACAATATTTGAAAATACGTTTCCTTCAAGGCCGTAAAATACCATGATGCTAAATGCAAATAACAAGATCAAAGGATTTGCAAGATCTCCTTCTTTCTTTAATTCCCCGACAAGGAAATATTCTATTGATGAAAGTATTATTGCAAGCACTGCTCCATGAACAGGACTTATCGGAATAATATATGATGATAAGACTCCTAGAATAACAACGTTCACGACAAGTATTGCAATAAACATTGAAACAGTAGTATAGTTTATTACGATGTTTTCATGATTGAGCCTCACGCTAAGTTCAAATAAGAGAACTACGAGCAAGAATACTGCCAAATCTTCCATGAAGTTTTGGCTAAAAGACAAAATAGGCAAAGTAGAATTTCCTATTGTAATCATCCCGAGAAGTATCCCGAGAAGAACAAGAGTCAGCTTATATCCAGTCCTATTGCCAAGAGCGCGTCTCCTAAGAGATAAGACGATGCATCCTATAAGAATTATTATCCCAAGATATGCTAACTGTTCTAATAGCTTTAAATCAAACAATACCTACACCTCTTATTAGACGAATACTTGTAAGGTATATTTATTAAGTTTGTGCATTCGTCTGCATCTAAAAATCTAAACATTTTAAAACAAGTATATCGCAAATAGCAACAGAATGGCAAAAGTAAAATCAAGTAGCGATAAAATAAGCAAAATTCTTGAAAAAGTTAGTTCTCAAATCAAGCCGGACATGTCAGCCGTTAGCGATGCTGATTTTGTTGTCGAAAAAATTAATTCCATCTTAAAGAAGAAAAAAATTGATGCAGAGTGCGTCAAGGGCGGAAGTATTGCTAAGGGAACATTTCTCAAAGATGATTATGATATAGATTTATTTGTTAGATTCAATAGATCGTACGAGGACAAAGAAATCTCAAACATTCTAGAACCAGTGATTGCAGAAATATGCAAGTCTATGAAGACAAAGCTGGAGAGAATACACGGCAGCCGTGATTATTATCAATTTACAATCCAAAAGGCAGGAAAAAATAAAACAGATCTCAAGGAACTATCATTTGAGATAATCCCAGTAATACTCATCCATGCATCAAATCATTATGATGCAAATAACAGTACAGATTTAAGCCCGGAACATGTTAATTGGGTATTAAAGCATACTAAAAAAAATCCGGAATTAACTTCAGACATAAGGCTTGCAAAACAATTCTGCAAGGCAAATAAAGTCTATGGGGCTGAAAGCTACATCAATGGATTTAGCGGACATATAATAGATATATTAGTCATACATTTCGGATCGTTCATCAATCTGATAAAAAAATTCTCGGAATTCGAATTAGATAAGATAAAAGATAAGCCAATAATTATAGATACAGAAAAACATCTCACAAGCCCACTTAAAGAATTAAACCCGAGCAAGATAACTTCATTAATTGTCGTCGATCCAATACAGCCGTATAGAAACAGTGCTGCAGCAGTAAGCCTTGAAACTCTCAAGAAATTTATAGAAGTATGCAAGTTATTTTTGAAAAATCCTGGCGAGAAATTCTTCGAGATAAAAAAATACGATATACATCAAGAGATGAAAGATTCTCTCAAGCAAGCTAGCAAAAAATCTAGGATGACAGACAAGAAAATTATAAAATTAATACTCGAAATAACAACTGTCGATGGAAGCAAAGATGTAGTTGGAACAAAAGCTCTCAAGGCATATGAAAGCATGCTTGAAAACTTGAAAGCAAATGATTTTATAGTCCTTGGAAGCGGATGGAATTTTGACTTCGAGAAGAAACTTGCGCAAGTTTTCCTCTTAATCGACTCTAACATAACTAAGCATTACATACAAAGAGGACCTCCAGTGAGTTCATCTGCCGACTATAAAAGATTCGTCGATAAGCATACATCGTTGAAACACAAAATTCTAAAGAAAGGGAATGCTGTGAGCGCGATAGTCCCGAGAAAATTCACGGACCCTGTCGAGTTGATCAAAGAGATATCTAAAAAAGACCCAGTAGTAAGTAAAATAAAAAATATTAAAATAGTCAGGGCATAATCATATCAAAATACAATATAATTCAAAATGGTCAAGAAGAAAACAAAAAAAGGCAGTAAAAAAATATTCGATAGCAATATTTTGAAAATTTTATTGATATTAATCATAATAATTGCTGCAAGCTTCATATTTGATAAATTAGTCTTGAAATTCGTCGATAAAATAAATCCTTTTGAAAATCCGAATGTATCAAGTCCGCTATTTTCGATATTATATTTTTTCACATTAATTGGAGACTGGAATATTTTTATCTGGATAATCATCTTCCTTGCAATTTCACTCTACATTAACAAAAAGCCAGTAATGCCTTATTTTTTAACTTTGATAACTGCATCTATTGCCAATACTCTGATTAAACTAATAATAAATAAGCCAAGGCCTTTTGAGAATCTCGGGTTTGAAAGCATAATTGCAACTATAGGAAGTTCATTCCCGTCAGGCCACGCGATGCTGATATTTAGCATCGTCCCGATAGTATCAAGACATTTCCCAAGAATCAAAATATTATTCTGGATAATAGCTTCGCTTGTAAGTTTGAGCAGGATATATCTGGGAGTCCATTATCTAAGCGACGTCGTCGCGGGAGCAATACTTGGCTACGCCATTGGATGGCTATATTTAAAACTCGGTGAAACATATGGCTGGAAATACTGAAAAAGAAACTGAGAGAAAAATAGACTGGCACGAGATACGCCGAAAGACATTTCATATAATCGGCGGGCTGATATTTGCAGCAACAATATATTTCGATATAGCCCAGGCATGGATGGTTTTGCTTCTTCTCGGCCTCGGGCTTATTCTCTCAGTAATATATACATCATACGACATTCCATTAGTCGATTTTTTCTTGAAAAGATTTGAGCGCGAGCATTTGAGAAAAAAATTCCCAGGCAAAGGAGTAATCTATTTGTTTATGGCAGTATTTTTCATGATGATAGCATTTGAAAAAAATATCGTCCTTGCAGGCTTGATGATCTGGACTTTCGGAGACAGCATCTCAGCCATCGTCGGAAAACATTACGGAAACGTCAAGCATCCATTAAACGAGCGAAGGCTTCTTGAAGGAACCATTGCAGGAATAATCTGCGGAACAATAGCCTCTGCATATTTCCTTGACTGGAACTGGCTTTACGCGCTAATAGCATCAACTGTGTCGATGACAATAGAATCTCTTGACTGGGAGCTTTATAGGGAAGCCTTTGATGATAATTTCTTTGTTCCTGTAATCGGTGCATTTGTCATACAGGCTCTTATCTGGATATTCTAAGTTACTTTTCTAACAAAACTTTATAAAGAATCTTCGAGTTATCTTTGAGCAGGTGGTAAAATGGCTAAAGAGAATACTCAGCACATGATAATGAATGATAATATAAGAAAGAAAGTAGTTGATGAAAGTTTCGACTCTATAATCGGTCAAGAACAAGTAAAGAAAGACATGAAGTCCGCCCTTCTAATGGACAGGCACATAGTACTCATAGGAAATCCTGGAATAGGAAAGACTACACTTGCAAAAAGCGTCGCTAAAGTTCTTCCTGATTTAAAAGTGAACGATTGCGGCTTCAATTGCAGCCCTGACAACCCAGTATGCCCAGAATGCGTAAATAACCCAAAGCAAAAGATCAAAGTCAGTACAGGAAATGACAGGTTTGTCAGAATCCAGGGGTCGCCGGATCTGACTGCTGAAGATCTTCTTGGAGATATTGATCCAATCAAGGCAATCAAGTTCGGACCATTAAGTATTGAAGCATTCACGCCTGGAAAAATATTCAAGGCAAACAACGGAATATTATTCTTCGATGAAGTAAACAGATGCAGCGAAAAACTCCAGAATGCATTGCTTCAAGTATTAGAGGAGAAAAGAGTCACTATTGGAAGCTACAGCGTAGATTTCCCTGCAAAATTCATTTTCATAGGGACAATGAATCCTGAAGATACGAGCACAGAACCATTAAGCGACGTATTCCTCGACAGATTTGACATGATCTATATGACTTATCCTGAAACTCTTGCAATTGAGAAGAGAATAGTCTTGATGAATGGAAAGACTATTGATGGAGTAACATTCCCGGAAGATGTTCTCGATACAGCACTTCATTTCATAAGGACCCTTAGAGAGGATTCTAACATCGAGAAAAAACCATCAGTCAGGGCAAGCCTTGGAATATACGAAAGAGCGCAGGCTGTTGCATTCTTGTCAGAGAGCAAGACTGTTACAAGCGAGCATGTGAAAGAAGTAATGCTCTCAGTATTATCACATAGAATAAAGTTAAAGCCGTCAATAAAATACCTTGAGACTCCGGAAAAATATCTTTCTGAAGAATTCCAAAAATTCAAGGGCCGAAAGAGTGGTTATACCTAGCCTGGAAACAGTACAAGACGATGAGGACGTAGAAAGGATAATTCCCAAGCTTGATGAAGTAGAGAGCAAGAAAGGAAAGCTCAAGAAGGAAACAGAGCATGAAAAACTCATGCATACAATTCTTGAAGATGACAAGGAGAAAATTAGCGACGGTAAATTAATGTCCGAAAGCATTTCCCAAGGAATAGGAAGCCTCACGCCTGACATGATTTTCCAGAATCTCATAAAAGATTTCAAGCTGGCAAAAAAACTCTACGGCGAGACAATAATCAAAGAGCTTACAGGCTATAGCCCAAATTACGTCGAGAAAAACATCCAGATCCCGGAATTTAAAAGAGAGATACAAAAAAACATCAGTGAAAAAATCCAAGACATGAAAGATGACGGCCTGCTTTCTAAAGAAGGATCCATTACAGACAAAGGCCTGACGCTCAGCGCATTAGTTTTATACGTCGAAGAACTCGATCACCTGACTCCGAGGGGATTTGGCGAGAAGAAAAACAAGAAGAAAAATACTTACGGAGATAAAGTAGACTACAGAAATTTCAAGGGAGACAGATATAAAGATATCTCTATAAGACAGACAATCAAAAAATCCCTGAGAAGAGGGCATTCGGAAATAATAAGCGATGATTTTATCGTCAATGACAGGAAAGCCGAAGGAAAGATTTCCATAATTTATGGGATCGACGCTTCCGGAAGCATGAAAGGAAACAAATTAAAGATTGCAAAAAAAGCAGGAATAGCTCTTGCGTTCAAGGCAATCTCCGAGAAGAATAAAGTCGGAATGATCGTATTTGGTTCAGATATCAAAGAGTATGTCCCTCCAACGCTCGATTTCATGGAACTTCTGCGAAGATTGACTGAAATAAAAGCATCTATGGAAACTGATATTTCAAAGAGCATAAGCAAGGCAACTGAATTGTTCCCGAAGAACGATACAAAACACTTGATATTATTAACTGACGCTTTGCCGACAAAAGGGCAGATTCCTGAAAATGAAACTTTGCAGGCAGTCAGCAAGGCTCGCAACGATAATATAACAATATCAATGGTCGGAATAAACCTAGACAATAAAGGATTCGAGCTTGCAAAGAAAATAACTGAACTCGGAGCAGGAAAATTATACAAAGTAACCGATCTTGATGCAGTCGATAGAATAGTTCTTGAGGATTATGAAAGTTTCAAGTGAAACTTTTTTGAATAAAAAAATGCACGAAGAACACTGAGAATTTAAAAGTGGGTGAGGTGATTTTCAAAGTTCTTCGTGCAAACAGTGAGGTGTTTGAGTGTTATTTATTAGGTAAGACAAAAGTTTCTTTTAAGTAATTGCAGCTGTCTATACAAGGAATAAACTTTCCTGTTTCGAAAGATGTTTCTCCATTTCTACTAGTAGTATATACTTCATACTGCCCATTATCTCTTTTCGAGTATATCAAATGTTTTGCATCAATACTTGATTGGAAATTTGTTTTTTCATAAGTTCCATCAGGATTGCTTAACATTACAAAATAACTATTATTTTTCTTTTCTTGTACTACAATATCTGAAATTGAGTCTTTGTTAATATTAACATATTCGACAATTGGAACATTATTTAATTTTTCCTTAAGATTTCTTATCTTGATAGATGAGTCTTGTGCGACTAGAGCTAAAACCACCATAACTATACCGGATACAATTTTATTATTCATTTTATCCTCGTTAATTTACGCTAAATATTAATCTGACATCCCAATCGTTTTTCAGGCCGTAGTCGCCGCAATTGTCAAGTTCGTCTGCTTCTATCATCTGCTCGATTTGATCGAGAGTGAAGTAAGAGACGATTTTATGCCTGTAAATTCGGTTTATCGGAGTCATTTTTATTCCTTTAATTTATCATCAATTGTCTTGAATGTCAATTGGCATTCTCTTGTATCATTGCATAGTTTTGCATCATCAATGCCTCTGCAATCAATATCATAGTTCACATTTCCTTTTATCGTCAATCTGCCGTTTGAATTAATCAAAGTTCGATAATTTTCTTCAGGAAGCAAAGTTATTTTTGTTACTTGTCTTGAAGGCTGCTCATCGAATGCATAATCGATCAAAGCCATGTTTGCTGGAGCTCCGATTACTGTCTCTGGAAGCCTTACTTGATTTTCATGTCTTTCATCTTGAGCGACGTATCCGCCTAATAGATAACCGCTTGCTGCAATGGATAAAGCTGCCACAATTTTTTCTGCAGTCTTTCCAGGCTTTAATCTTTTTAGTAAATTCCTAGTCTGAGTTTTATCATAAGGAGTCTTCATTGAAACAACCTTAGTCTCTTTCTCATAAAATAATCTTCCGTCAGGATTATTCTCATCGTATAATCGTCCCATTTGTTCACCTAATTAATTTTAAAGCATTTATACTCGCCATCTTCTGACGGTACAACTGGCATATCAAAATTTGAGCTAATTATGGGTTCATAATTTGCTCCGTTTTCATATTCAACATGGCCGTTTTTTCCATTCATAAGTAGATTTTTGAATCCTGAAAAGTTAGTATTATCTATTGGAACTATTGGAATTTCAATTCTCAATCTTTTAGGTACTTTAGTATTTTTTACTACAAGCTTATATCCTCCAAATGCAGGAATTATTTCTTGCGTTATGTATTTGCCTTGGAAGTTTTTAGGTTCAGGTCTTATAAGAGAATCTAAGCTTAACAACAATCGTTCTTCCTGTGCATCAAATTGTGCTGGTTTGTATATATCGTTCATTTTATCACCTAATTTTTATCTTTATTTACTCTGCTTTCAAGATCTTCTTTCTTGATGTCTTGAAGCATTGTCATTCTCTTGTATGTGTCAAGGCCCAATGCTTTTCTGTCTGCATTTTCGTTGTAGTTGATTATTGGTAAATTATTAGGAATAGTAAATTCTACTAAGTGAGATGTTTTTTCAGCACCTTGGTTTGCAGTTACGTTTAGCTTATAATTGCCCTTAATATCTGATTTTTCGTATTGTTCCATTTTTATCACCTTTGTCGTCTTGCGACGATGTCTTAACCACTAATAAGTAGTATAGACTAACTTATATATAAATGTTTCGTTTTTGTTGTCACTTCAAAAGGACAACAAACATATTTTAGGATAAACATTTATAAAACAAGTACAACTCCAAAAAATCCGAAACGGTGGGTGTAAAGTGGGGAAAGTTAAGGAGACAATAAAAAAAGCCTGGAGAGATTATTTAAAAATACCAACATATATTGTTCTAGCATATCACCTCGCTGGCGAAGCAAAATTTCTATACGATTATTCAACCTATAAAGATGAGAGGCTTGAAAAATTCAAAGAATATTCAGGCATAGAAATATACGCAAAAAAAGAGAGCATGAGCAATTCTGAAATGATGGATCTTCTAAGAGTAATTAAGACCATGGATGCAACTTCAAATGACATAGACGAGATAATTGTCGAAAATGAGGGATATTTCAGCAAATCTTTTATGGGAAAATTTTTATCATGGGGAGAAAAGTCAGGGCAGGCAAATCCAATTACTGGAACAATGACTATTGTGAATAAACTGAATATCGAAGGCTATATTCATGAGATAACCCATAGTAAAACGTTTGCTTCTGAAAAAGAAGAAGAATTATTAGAGGAATGGAAGAAATTAGCAACGGATTCCTCAGGCAATAGTAGATATGTGAGCTTTGGAAAAATGATAAAGGCATATTGCGGATTAGCCAAAAAGCCCTCAAAAGATCCAAAACTAGATAGTCTTGGTTTCCCAACCACATATGCCCGAACAAACGTATATGAACACATAGCAGAATTTGTACAAGAAGAACAAAACAAAATATTCTACTCATACGCTACTAATTTCAAAGACTTAAGCAATGAAATATACGAGAGAGAAATGGATGTTGCAATAAAATACTCCCTCATGCCAAAAGAAACCAGAGAAGGATATGAGTTAAAGGCAGAATACAAGAATTGGGCAGATCATATGCATGAATACCGACAGGGAGATTATTTTAAAAAACAATATCTAATAAAAAGCGAAAAATTCCTGGAAAACTATCCTAATTCGCCATTTGCCATAAATATAATAATCGACAGAGCAATGGTGCTGAGCAACACATCAGATATTAAGACAACAATTTGGAAGAAAGAATCAGAAAAAGAACTTCAAAGGGCACTGAAATATACCAGTCATCCTGCATATATTGAAGTTTTAAGAAAGCTCGATCAAATATCTTCACACTTATATTCCGGGCAAAGCTACAGGTATGACAACCCATATACTAAAGCAATTAAAGAATATACTAAGAGAGTCGAAAATTTCGACACTAAACTTCTCGATATAGGAGTAAATGATAAACTACAAGAACTAGGAGTTTTAAAACCATAAAATGATAAATAATCCATACACACCGCAAGGAACATTCACGCTCTACTGCGGACCAATGTTTAGCGGGAAGTCGCAATATCTAATAATTGAAGCTCAGAAACTCAAATTAATAAAAAATTATAATTTCTTGTTTGTAAAGCCAGTCATAGATCAAGGAGTTTCCACCAAAATAAGAACACGAACAGGCCTTACTGAAGAATGCAAGTTAATAAAGAATTCTTCTGAAATATTAAGAATAATGGAAGAAGAAAAAATTATTCCGAATGCAGTATTAATTGATGAAATAAGCTTTTTTGATCGGGGAATAGTAGATGTTGTACAGCATCTTCTTAAGAAAAAATCCAAAGTCTATGCGAGCGGACTTGATCTAGATTTCAGGGGAGAGCCGTTTGAAACAATGCAATATCTATTATCAATCGCGGATCACGTTAACAAACTGGGAGCAGTATGCATGTATAAAGATTGCTACGGACACGCTACAAGAACACAAAGACTAATTAATGGAGAACCTGCGCATTATGATTCTAAAACAGTAATAATTGCTGATGAGAATGCAAAAAAAGAACTTGTATCCTACGAGCCTCGATGCAGAAATCATCATGAAGTTCCAGGAAAGCCAGAAAAGAGCTTATCAGATATAATTAGCGCAGAAAAATAAGATCATTTATCCGCAACCATTTTTGCTTTCTTCAACTCATTCTTGAAATTGTCCAAGAATTTCTCCCAATTATCAACTTTGATAGATCCGCCGCATGCAAACCTATGTCCGCCGCCGTAGCCGTCAATTCCAACCAATGCTTTTTCAAGAATGCTTCGAACGTCATAAACTTCTGATCTAAAAGAACAAACATAATTTCCATTTTTTATCTTTGCGATCAATACAATTTTTTTAGGATTATGATATTTGAGATCAGTTGAAAGATCTGCGCCTATTGAATATTTCCCTTCATAGATTACAAGAAGCAACTTATTTTTTTTGTCTACTTTTACGCTAGATCGTATTTCTTCATAATATCTATTCACTTCAGCATATTGCTTATACAAATATTTTCCTGCAGGAGTAGATTGATTTAAGATCTCTCTTGGGTCTTCTATTCTTGAAAGTATCTTGACTGACGTCATTGCCTCGTTTGCAGGATATTTCAATATGAAATTCACGACTTTGCATAATATCCCAAGTTTTGATCCATAGAGGACATCGCCAGGATTTTTTATCTTTAATTTCTTGGGCAATAGATCAGGATATTTCTCGGAGAATTCTTTATAGAATTCAGGAACAAACCAGTCAGAGATGCATCCAGTCATTGCAATCCATAAGTCCTGCGGGCGATCATTTTCTATGGTCTTGTATGCCCAGTAAGTTGTAGGCCTGCTGTCAGGCTTTCCATTCTGGAAACCTTTTGACGGATGCTTTAAAGGATTGTAATATCTTATCCCGCTTCTTTTTTGAAGAGGATGATGATCAAGCCAAATCATAGGTCTTTTTACAGAATCAATAAAATCCTGGCTGACCATAGGCTTGTCTAATATGAAAATTTTATCAGGCTCATAATTTTTTGCAATATCTACAAATACTTCGTCTTTAAGTTCAGACGGGCTTACAATTATTCCTTTCAGATCTTCAGCATAATTTTTTGCAAACCTGTAATATAATAAGAATGACGAGCATCCGTCTGCATCTCCGTCGAAGAATACTAAAAGCTTTTTTGATGAAACTAATTCTTCACGTAATTCAATAAGTTCTTTCTTTGTAAGCATATATATTACAAACAGCAGCTCATTTATAAAAGTTCTTGAATAATCAGTGCCGGGCTCACATCACATTCTTTAATCGATTTCCGCCTACGAGTCTAGACGCAATAGACTATTAATCTCAGGGTTCGCTAGCCGACACTGCAGCCCATAAACCATTTAAAGTTAAACATATATCCTTAAGTATGGGGGAGTTATGCTTTAGGTGTGTTGGAAAGGGAAAATGCGACAGGAAAGTCTGCATCCTCAAAGAACATCTGCATATTAGGAAAGCCTTCAATGATTCTTCCAAAAAGGATTTCTTCGGAGAGAATTATAATATAATGATCGGCCATCATGGTTATCCTAAAGTCAATGTCGGTCTTCTAAATACTGATACGACAGTAAAAGACCAAAGCGTGGATGACACGAAATATTGGGTCGAGAATAAATTCGAGATAAATGATGTTATACAGAGAAGATCAATGCTAATTAACTCTAGTTTCAAGGCAAGCGTGAAAGGATTTAGTGATAGGCTCATGGACGTCTTCAATCAAGTATCTCTTGCAGACAAGCCTGTCGATACTGAAATATATCTTGACAAAAAACCTCAATTCAAATTAGTCTTTCACAATGAAGTAAGCCCTCATGGGCCAAGAGTTGAGCTAGAAAGGGCAAGAATCACTGAAAATGTGCATATCCCAGAAAAAGTCGACAAAGTAGTCAATGATGAAATAACAAGCAAGGAATCTTTGAGCATATTATACAATAAAGGATTTGACAATCAGTATCTGACAAAAGTTTTAAGCAGCGGCCAGACTGGCCTGTCTGCAAACAAAAAGCTAGTTCCTACCAGATGGTCTATAACAGCTGTTGATGACACGCTTGGAAAAGAAATAATAAGTGAAATAAAGAACAATCAAATAATAAATGATTATAGAATATACTTTGGAAACTACTTCGGAAAT
>DASPMU010000009.1:0-8253 GCA_035626895.1 Alphaproteobacteria bacterium | reverse complement strand
AGCTATTTTTTTGGGATTAACTGAATAGCTGCCATATTCGGCTCCTGTAACAAAATCAAATAAATATCTAAGATTTAGTTTCATAAAATTAGTCGTCCTATTTCCCAGACCAGAAAAAGATATATCTGAGAATAATCCATTAGGAAGAAATAAGTATCCAAGTTTATTGTACTGCGTTGCAGCGTCAATTGGCGTGAAAATCTTATCAGCCATTAATTCATGTTTATATCCTATCAACAACGATTCAATCATGGAAAAAAAGGAACGAATAACCATTTATAAAGTTAATAGAGTTATGTTACATATCCCCTGATTATTTAAATAAGGCTAGATATATGCAGCATATACTGTATATATTTTTATATCCTTTATAAAAACAAGAAATTAAATACGCCGACGCCCGGATGTGCACGTGACCCTTTTCAAAAAGTGTCACACTCCCAAAACGATGCTTCGCAGAAATTAAATATAAAACGCCGACGCCCGGATTTGAACCGGGAAACCTTTCGGAACTAGATTTCCAGTCTAGCGCAGTACCAGATTGTGCCACGCCGGCAGTGTAATTAAAAAAGAGAATCGTCGGCCGTTTTTAAAGGTTATTACCAAAAGCATCTATACACTATATAGGCAATGATTATATACGATTTTACCTTATTGATTCTATGTTAGAAAACTATATTGCTGTTTCTGGAGTTTCAAGCCGCGCGGATGTTAATTATGTATGCGATGAATTTTCTAAAGCAGGATTTAACAATACAAATTATGTCCCGATGATCGGGATATTTGCAAATAGCAAAAGCATTCGCGATGAGTCAGATATTAATAGATACACTAATATATCTAAAATCAAGGAATTAATTGAAACATTAGATAATCGCGCAATTCCATTTATAGAATACTTCCCAAACCATGCTACTAACTTATTTGATCAAGTGATGGGTTTATTCAACTGGCTATATAATTCAGAT
Source organism: Alphaproteobacteria bacterium (assembly GCA_035626895.1). Classification (GTDB taxonomy): domain Archaea; phylum Nanobdellota; class Nanobdellia; order Woesearchaeales; family UBA9642; genus UBA9642. The sequence goes on along the minus strand of DASPMU010000009.1, from coordinate 7,285 downwards.
TCATGCAAGGTGCTGCAGGTAAATCTCAATTGGCCGCAAGTGGGGGACATCAAGAAAATAAAAAAAAGATTTGACAATATGAAAATTATCATGCAAGTGCCTCATACATTAGCTCCCATGGATGAGATGCTTGAAAGGGTTGAAAAATATGAGTCTAGTATTAACGGAATCATGCTTGATCCTTCCACTGGGAGATTGTCATCTTTCTATAGCACTAATCTTATAGACATATATGGGGCCATTAAAGAAAGATTCCCTTCTTTAAATGTTGGATTTTCCGGGCTCATAACAGAACATAATATCGAGCATAGATTAGGGCAGCTTTCAAGCTCGATAAAGAACATGGATTTCAGCATCAGTGCTGGAGAAGGCCTCAGAAATAAGACTGGGCTGCAGTTTGGAGAAGATACCTTGGAACCAGATAAAGTTCATCGTTATATTAAGACTTCAGGAAAAATACTCCTGAAAGAAACTGAGAGTAAAATAACGCAAAAACAAAATTAGAAAATCATTTTTCTACCTTATAATTCGGGTCGACTATTTTCTTAGAATGCAATGATAGAACATAAGGCTCTAGATGCGTCGGATCAAACTTCGTTTTGAAATATGCATTGACAATTCCTTCTCCAGGAACATATGCAACATACACATCTCTTGTCGGAGCTTTTCCCGACAATAAATCCAGCACTGCAGTCGCAACAGATTCAGCTGTTGTTGGAGGGCCGAATTTTCCTGCAGTATCTTTCTTGTATAATTCCATGTAATTTCCAACATTTACAGGACCAGGATACACTCTGAATAATCTTACATTCCTATCTATTCCTGTCTTCTTTTTCTCTTCCTGAAGCTCGACTTCTATCTGGAATAATCCATACATGAGGCCGGCTTTGAAAGGCACGTAAGACATATTGCCAGGCATTGGAGAGTAAGCGGCGTGAGACAAAGTTGTGACTATGTCTATATTATTATATTTTTCAGCAGTATCTTTTGCAATCCTGTAAGGCGCATGGAATATTAGTTGCCCCATTTTTTGTATCTCTTCAAAAGAAGAATTAAGTCCATGTTCCTTAAAGTCTCCTGCATTGTTTACAAAAATATCAGGTTTTATTTCAGCGATTATTTTTTCTATATGACCAACATCTAAAATATCAGAAACCCTGTAATCAGCTTGTCCCCCTTTAGCTTTTATTTTATTGACAGCCTTAATTAAATTCTCTTCATTTCTTGATATTAAACAAGTATTAGCTCCTTCAAGTGCAAGCATTTCGGCTATTGCATAGCCTATTCCTGTAGCGCCGCCTGAAATAGCCGCTCTCTTATTCTTGAAAAATCCATTATAATTTGTATTAACCATTAAACCACCTTATCTATGATGTGAGTATCTTATTGTTTTTTAAGTTTTGTGAATTAGTGAAAACCTCAGAAATATCAAAGCTTTCCTGTTCTTGCAATCCTTTCCATGAGATCATCATTTGATAGAATTTCATCCAGGCTGATTTCATCATTGCCTGTTTTAAAAGAAGAATATTCCGTCCTGAATCCGGCTTTTTTTAATGCAGAATCTAAAGTTTTTTGAGGGACATAATATCCGAAAGAATTGCTGGTTTGCTCAAATATATTTACGATTTTCGACTCGTAATCTATTGATAGTTGATTTAGTAATTTAATATCCTGGATCTTAGAGAAAGGTTTTTTATGATGTATTATATGGTCAACCAAATGATGCTTCCATGGTTTTATTGATTTACATGCAATTGCTCCGATTCCAATATAATCGCTTGGATGTCCTAAACTGTATCCAGAATGCCACTCGACTATTAACAACTGTTCAGGCATCATTTTTGGAATGAGGCTTGCAAATTCTATCAGTTGCCCATTTACTTTTTTCTCAAACTTAGATTTATTATCATAGTTTTGAACTAAAACACTTATTAATAAAGAATCTTTCCTCGAATCATAGCTGATTTCGTTGCCATCAATTTCTAATCTCATATTTCCAGGAATTTCTATAGACTTATAAATTTATTCAGTTAAATTATATGCTAAAATTTATATACTATAATAGTGTTCCTAGATTATGCTTGAATTAGGCTTAAGTGTTGAAGATAAAAATCTTGCAAAGAAAGTTCAGGAAGAATTCAAAGCTCTTGGAGTGACTATAATAGAACCCGGGCCAGTAATTCATATCAATGGCCAATATAATAATATAGAATTAATGCATTGGTTCTATAGAAATAGCAGCACATTATTTACAGGGCCTATCTTGGTAAGACCTTCTGATGATAAAATATTCAATAAAGTCCTAGAGATCGATAGCAGTATAGCAAAATATCTTGGCTGCAAAAGAATATCTACTCAGGCAAAATACATGTCAAGTATTGAAAATAAAATGCTTGAAAATGCAGGATACAAACTAATCAAAGGAAATTATAAGCGGAAGGTGGAGTGAATTGAGCCTCGAGCAGAAAACATCCTTAAGTGGTGTACGCGAGGCGTTCCAGGAAAAGTATTTGGAAGATGCAAAAGATATAGGATATTCTTTATCAGTAGGCTATGGTGCTGATTTTCAAGGCAACATAACTCTCCAAATAACATTAAAATACATGCCTCCTTATAAGGGCCATAAAGAGGATGAATCGACAAGAGAAGTGCTAAAAAGGCTAATGCCTGAAGAGTTCCAATATAAAAATATGTTATTCAAGGTAAAATATTTGCCAAATATTAAAAGAAATAATGCGAAGGTGGAATAATGCCATTAGAATATGATATATCAGCAAGACATGTATGTTACATCTTTAAGGATGAATACGAGAAGAAAGCAAAAGATATGGGATATAATCTCAGCGTAGGATTCATAGATAATACTGTTAAAGTCAACGCATTATATACTAAATGGAATAGTTTCTTATACAATACCGGTTCAGAAAAATCCAAGAAAAAATTAGAGGAATTAATAGGAAAAGAATTCAAATATTATGTAGACGGCGTTGCAGGAGAAGGCGAACTTCATGAGAAATTCCCTGTAGAGATAGGATATGTAACAGGCTCACAGCTGCTTAAGAGAAACTAAGCACAAAACAATCACATTTATAAAATAAATATATTTCCCTTATATTATAATTTACCCGTTAGGCACGATCAGTCAATTTCTATTGACGACTGTCTGTTCACTACATTCGTAGGAGGGCCATATGAACAAGAATGAAGCTATTGAAGTTGTAAAAAACTTAAGAAAGGACATTAAGAAGAAAAATTTTAATCAGATGGTAGACTTAGTGATAAATCTACAGGATCTTGATTTCAAGAAGCCTGAACATCAGATTGATTTCTACATTACATTACCACATGCAACTGGTAAGAAGAAAAGAATTGCAGCATTAGTTGATGTTGACTTATTCGACGAAGCAAAGGGCGTATGTGACGTTACAATCCCATTATACCAATTTGAAGAATTCGCAAAGGACAAAAAGAAGATCAAAAAGCTTGCAAAGCAAAATGATTTCTTCATCGCACAATCAACTATTATGACTAAGATTGCAGCAACTTTCGGAAGAGTTTTAGGACCAAAGAATAAAATGCCTAATCCAAAAGCTGGAGCAGTTGTTCTTCCAAAAACAAACTTAAAACCATTATACGATAAATTGCAGAAGACTGTAAGAATTCTTGCAAGAACAAAGCCATTAGTCCAGATAAGCATCGGAAACGAGTCAATGACTGATGAACAGCTTGCAGACAACTTATACACAGTCTACGATCAGTTGATCCATCACTTGCCAAAGGAAAGGAACAATTTGAAGAATCTATTCATCAAGACTACAATGGGCCCTGCAAAGAAGGTGGAGGTATAAAATGACAACAAAAGAACACTCCACAGAACACAAAGCAGAGCACAAGAAGGGTAGAGCTGAAGTATCCCAAGTCAAGAAGAAAGCAGTTCAGGATTTAAAGGAAACTATCGAGCATTATCCAGTAATTGCAATCATTAATTTAGAAAATCTTCCAGCAAGAAGCTTGCAGAAGATGAAGACTAAGTTAAGAAAAGATCTAGAAATAAAAGTAGCAAAGAAGAGCATCATAGAAAATGCATTAAAGCTTTCAACAAAGAAGGACATAGACAAGCTATTGCCTCATCTAGTAGGAAGCCCTGCACTTTTACTTTCAAAAGAAAATCCATTCAGGATCTACAAGTTATTGAAGCAGAGCAAGAGCGCAGCAGCAATCAAGCCTGGACAGATAACTCCAAAAGATTTAATGATTCCAGCAGGCCCAACGCCATTTGCTCCAGGTCCAATAATTGGAGAGCTTGGAATGCTTAGAATAAAAGCAGGAATTGAAGCTGGAAAAGTTGTAATCAAGGAAGACGCTCATGTCGCAAAGAAGGGCGACGTTGTAAATGATAAATTATCAGCATTATTAATGAGACTAGGAATTGAGCCAATGGAAATCGGCTTGAACTTAGTTGCAGCATATGAGAACGGAAACGTTTTAGTAGGCGACGTATTAGATATTGATGATAAGGCATTTATTGCAAAGATACAACAGGCAGCATCTGAGGCATTAAACTTAGCTGTTGACATAGCTTATCCATCAAAGGACACAATTACATTATTGATACAGAAAACATTCAGGGACAGCAAGGCAATAGCAATAGAGACAGACATCCTTGCAGATCTAGTGGTCGAGCAGATACTTGCTAAGGCAAGTGCTCAGGCAGACGCTGTATCTAATATAGTAAATAAAGAATAAAAAAATAAACGAAACAAAACACACTTATATTTGGAGGTATAAAAAATGGAATACGTATACGCAGCAATGCTTTTACACAAAGCAGGACACAAAGTTGATGAACATAATGTTAAGAAAGTTTTAGACGCAGCAGGCGTAAAGTCTGACGAAGGCAGAATAAAGGCACTAGTTGCAGCACTTGATGGAGTAAACATCGATGAGGCAATAAAGAATGCAGCAGTTTCTGCAGCACCAGTTGCAGCAGCTCCAGCAGCAGGCCACGACCACAAGCCAGCAGGCAAGAAGGAAGAGAAGAAAGAAGAAAAGCAGAATGAAGAACAATCAGCTGCTGGTCTAAGCGCATTATTTGGTTAAATAAACAAATAATAATTTTATTTTTTTCCAATATTTTTAACATTTAATTATTGTCATATAATCTGTATAAAAATTGGTGAATAGGCTAAAAATGTCAAATCAAGCAGAAATTAGCAGTTTATTGAGCGAGTTTAATACTCTAAAGAACGAAGTGAAAGAGCTTAGAGGTAAAATAAACAGCTTAGATAGAAAAAAGGAAGAATTATACAGAGAGAAAAGAAAAGTAGGTTCAGACATACATTCTAGAATAAGAGTTGCCAAGGATTCAAGAGATAAGAGAAACAACTTGACTGAGGCAGTTAAAAATAACAAGCATTCCCGTGAAGAGCTTGAGGCAAAAATCAAGACATTAGAATCAGAAGTTTCTAAATTAAAAGAAGAAAAGCAGGCAATACTTCAAAAGATCGGCGTAGAAGATCCAATGGAGCTCAAGAAAAATATCAAGAAGCTAGAATTCAAGATAGAAACTGAAGGCCTGACTTTCGAGAAAGAGAAGGAACTAATGAAAGTTGTCGCAAAAATGAAGAAACAGTATGAATCAAGCAAGTCTGCTGGCGACATTTCACAGAAATTAAGTTCAAAATTCAGGGAATTAAAGGAGTTAAGAGATATCCTGCATATGACTAGCAAGATAGTCCAAGTATCCGCTAAAGAATCCCAGAAGCATCACGTTGACATGGTCGAATCCTCAAAAGAAATTGATGAGTTAAAAAAGAAAGAAGACACATTCGAGTCTGAAGGCCAGAAATATAAAGAAGAAATCGCAGCAATAAATGAAGAATTAAACAAGAGAAATGCGCGAATGGATGAGATAAGAAAAGTCTTGAATGAAAACAATGTCAAATTAAAAGAAGATCAGGAAAGAAGCAACCACGAGATTTTAAAGCAGAAAGACCAGGAAGTCCAAGAAAAGATAAAGACTGGAAAGAAGCTGACAACTGAAGACCTTCTAATCCTTCAAAGAACTTTGAAGAATAATTAATTTCTTAGTATATTGCTCAGTAGCGAATTCTATTATTTTGCAGGAGTACTATTAACTATTGGTAGCGTGAAATAGAATGTTGAACCTTTCCCTAGTTCTGAATCAAATCCTATGCGGCCGCCCATATTTTCAACCAGGCTTTTACATATAGATAAGCCAAGGCCGGATCCTCCAACTTTTCTTGTTAATGATGAATCTACTTGATAGAATCTAGAGAATAATGCTCCCTTATTTTCTTCAGGTATTCCCTGGCCAGTATCCCTGATTTCAAATTTCACAAAATTTCCTTCGCGATAAATCTTCAATGATACAGATCCTTGAGTGGTAAATTTTATGCTATTAGACATTAAATTATGTAATACTTGCATTGTACGCTCAAAATCTGCTTTAATATTTGGTAATCCTTCTTCCATAACAAATTCTGGAGTGAGGCCTTTTTTAGAAATTGTTATAGTCATATCATCTCTTATTTCATTAAATATCTTGTATATATCTATTTCATCAATATGGAATGTTAATTTTCCAAGATTCAATCTTGAAGAATCTACAATGTCATTAACAAGAGTATATAATCTTTGAGTATTATTATCTACTAATTCTAAATAATGTATGCGTGTATTTTCGTCAAGAGGCATATTTTTATCGAGTAATACTTGCGTAAAACCGCGTATGCTTGTTAATGGAGTTTTCAATTCGTGGGCAACTAAGGAGATAAATTCATCTTTTTGTTTATCGAGGCTTTTAAGGTCAGTATTGGCTGCTTCTAATTGAATATTTATTTGCTCTAATTTTTTTTCCGCTCGTACTAATGAATCGTTAGCTTTTTTTTGGGTTTCGATCTCAGAATTTAATCTTGTAAGCATTACATTAAATGATCTTGCAAGGCTTCCTGTTTCATCTTGGCTTGCCAGTAGATCTTCGCTAATTTTCTTATCTATCTTGCCATCAGATACTTCTTTTGCAAAGGCAGATAATCTTATAATTGGAGAAATTATGCTTCTTGATAAAAATATTGCAAATAAAATTACAACAATTATTAATATTGCAAGTATTATGCCAAGAGATAATATGATCATATTAGTTTGGCGCTCTATTTGCAATTGCAAAATTTTAGCATGATTTAATTCATTAATTATTAATTCAGCAGTATTTTCTGTTAGAAAAGATTTTACTGGAATTATATCTTCTTGATATATAGTTTGT
>DASPMU010000008.1:0-2329 GCA_035626895.1 Alphaproteobacteria bacterium | reverse complement strand
TTATTTTTATGAATATTAAGATCAGGAGACATGGATAAGTCTAATGTAAAATTAGTATATTTTTTCTTGATTAAATAGTCGAGGCATCGCCAATAAATACTTGGGATATGTTTATTCAAAATATCGGGCTCATCAGCTGCCTTAATGCTAAAGGAGAGCAATTCCTCAGGATTTTTAGGAATTATATCCATATTTAATAAAAATATTTTTCGTGCTGCAGCAGCAAGTTTTCTTCTTTCAGGAGGAATTATTGAATTTGAAGTATATCCGTTTTGTACCTTATTTGCATCATAAAGTTTTTGGAACAAGTTATTCATACGATCATCGAGTTCGCTGAAATTTACTAGCGGGAGATCTGAATAAGACTCTATCCCTACATTCTTCTTCCGAAGTTTCATTTCTAAATCCATTTATACCACCAATTCAGGCTGTATGAATCCAGGATTTTACCATTATGCACTATATTTACTTTATTTGGTTTGAATTTTCTTATTCTTGCACCTTCATACTTGCTACGATGGCAGTTCTCAAGATTCTTAGAAAGTTCTTCCTCATAGCCGCCTATAAAATTTTCACTTAAATCTTGACAATCCTGAAATGCTCTTACAATCGTACTGAAACTCTTTCTATTAGAAACATTATATGTGCATCCTCGCGGCTTTTCATCCTCTTTATATTTACCTGAAATCACTATATCTCCTTCAATATTGATTTTTGAATTTATTCCTGTAGGAAGATTTATGCAATCTTTTAATTTAACGGTCGAGTCAAAGAAATTATGTTTTGAAAAAACAGGTTTTCCTTCAAATTGCGCATTTGACTGATAAATTCTTGCATTAAAATTATCTCTTGCATTTACAAAAATTAATGATGCATTCTTTAATACTAGATCGTATTTAGGCAAGGAAAGATATTTTAAATTTATATTTTTCATATTGTATGATTCTTTATTAATCCATGATGAAAAATGACAATGATTCTTGCTTGTATATTCCTTAGTTAAATCTGCATTAATTCCTAATGTGAATGAATCATGGCCTTTATTAAATAAGTATTCCAGGTTTATCTTAACTAAATCTCGAAGATCTTTATTAATATCGATCTTAAGCATATTTTTAGAAACATTAGAATTTTCAGAATAATAATTAAAAAAGTCATTATACATACAGCTCAGAATAGTCAATTGATTAGGATCAGAGGCCACTAATGATTCTTCCAAAAACGAGTCATCGTTATTTTTGAAGAGAGGGTTCACACTATCAAAATATTTTTTCTTATTCTCCCTAAAATGCTTGAATAAATGGATAAATCTCTGATATAGCAGATCTGCGTCATTAACTACAGGAGCTATATTTTCCTGAGTTACTTCTTTCTTTCTAATTTTCATTTCCAGATTTGTTGTTTGATTATTCATCCTAACCTACGCGCGTATCCGCCATTGCTGTTTTCCCATTTGCTTGCCTGATAATAAGTATCGATTATATTTCCGGATTCATCTATTAAATTCAAAGTGTTGCCTGTAGTTATTATTCTGCCATCATCTTCAGTAATAAGGCCCTTATTACCTTTCATTCCCTGAATAAGTAAGAAATCCTTTATTATGTCAAAAGAATCTTTATCTTTGACATTGTAAGTTGATGCGCCGCTAATGCAGGCTCCATGTTTCCAGGCGATTTTTTCTGTGAGTAATTTTAATTGCGTTTCTAAACTATAGTCTGATATTTTCTGAATATTGAACACAGTATATCTTCCGCAAGGAATAGTCCCGACGCAATCATCAAGGAAAGTCACGTTTGAATGCAGGAAGTGTCCATGCATCTCTATTTTATCATGATATGTAGCATTTACGTAATGCTTTATTTTTGATCCCTTTCCAAATTCTACATCTTTATAATCTACAGTAACCATCTTGTCTTTTCCTATTAATTTTACCCATCCGTTGTTTGTTCTATTATTTAATAGAAAAGAAGTAATGGTCGTTTCGACATTTAGAGTAAAGTTAGTATATCCTTCAATTAAAAGATCACGCATGAAAAGCTCAATTGTTGCGTAATCACAAAGCATATCTTTCAAAGTAGTTTTATTTTCGTAAGGCTTTTTGTTATATTCATTCACGTAATAATCCATGAATTTCAAAAGAGAGAATAGTTCGTCAGGATTTCTAGGCATTTTGAATTTTTGCTTAATTTCTTCATATGCTTTGCCGAATTCCCAGTGAGCTTTATTGCTTTTCTTATAATTTTCATAGAAAGCTTCTGTTATTAAAATAAAATCGTTCGTGGAGGCGTCTATAGGAGTATCTATAGAAGAATTCTTCTTTCTGATTTTC
>DASPMU010000007.1:0-3326 GCA_035626895.1 Alphaproteobacteria bacterium | reverse complement strand
TGCGAGCATGAGAGCTCTGCTAAGATTAATTCCATACATCCAGTCAAGAAAATGCCTTGCTTCCCCAGCATATGCCTGTCCCCAATCAAGTGATTTTGATTTTTTATTGTAGCTTTCAACTAAATCCGGCTTAGTCAGAGTCGAAAATTTCATCCTGTTTGCATCTTTTCTCTTGCAGATATATCTTACGACGTTAAGTCCTATTACTTCTCCCTCTATATCATAATCAGTCGCGACAGTAAATTCAGTTGCATCCTTTGCAATTTTTTTTAGTGCTGCAACATATTTTTTTGTAAAATTTTCAGGATCAACTTCTGAAGTTGCTTTCCATTCAAGTTTGAAAGAAGGATATTTGAAAGATTTTTCTTTTTCAGCTATAGTATACAAGTGGCCTACTGCGCATCCAACAACAATTGGTTTTCCATTATGCGTCAATTTATAATAAGGAACTCCTTGGTACAGCTCCTTTATTGGCTTTGTATCTGCCAGCGCTTGCGCTATTTTTTCTGCTGCATTTGGTTTTTCCGTAATTATTAATTCATATGCCATAGGTAACACCTGCGCTCTAAGGATTTTTATCGTCGACAAAAAAGATTTTATAATTATTACTTATATGTGATTAAAACTAATTACTATATAATATTTTTGATTTTAGAAAAAAAAGATGTAGTTTTATCGTCGATGAAATTATATTAAAATTAATGATTGGAAATTATTAGAAATTTTGCAAATCAAGAATCTCTTTCGCCCATTTTGGTAAGTAATATTAAATGCTCAAGATCCGAGCATTTAGTCACAAGACAATCGTCTTCAAATTCAAACATTTCAATATGTTTTTTCCCCTGCGATTCAAGAACTGATCTTTGATTTACAAGACCTGTAGAAGAATAAATGCTGTTGATTTTTACCTTAGTATATTCTGTTTCGGGATTGCTCAGATGATTTCTGCTTCGAAGAAATGCGTATCCTGCAGCCTTTATGATCGCATCATAATCATTCTCAGCCTGTATCTTGTGGCTTCTTTCAACATAGTCCGGATACTTTACGCCAAAGCCATTAGATATTCCGCCATCAATCCCAAGCATAAAAATATATTCCATAGAATTATACTGTTTCTTTGCCGTTGCTTTCTGGGCTTACTATTTCTTTTGTTTTGGGATTCATTTCCTTAGTTCTGTAGCCTATATCTTCTTCTGACTTCCCTTGTATTATAATATTAGATTCGCCTGTTGTTATTATAGGAGCAATTTTTCCTATAGCTATTCGTGGAGCTTTGCTATATGTTTTTGCAAGTGCCAGAGTTTCTCTAGCATAATCTAACAAAGCCTGGACTCTTCCAACATATCCCACAACTTCTTTAATTCTCTCTGCTTCTTTTCCAATTTCAATTATTTCTTTCTGTGATGCAGTAATAGATCCACCGCCATTAATTATAGAATCTAAAGTCTTAGCAGTTATTATTGTGACAGTTCCCTTGCCGGAATAAGGACCATCTCTTCCGCCAACAGAATATTTTGAAGATTGATTTCCTCCGCCTCCCCATGATCTAATAATATCTTTATCTTTAGAATAATCAGACATTATTATGTCCTTCTTCATAGAATAATCAAATTGCTTGCTAGCTAAAGTAAAAATAATGTTTCCATCAGAATAATTTTTTTTCATAATTCCACCTCAGGATACAGTACAAAGCATATTCTGATATTAAGGGTTTATATAGTTTCTTAAAGAAAGTTAAAGAAAAACAAGATTTACGAGAAAATAAAATTATTGATTTTTTCTGATGGAATACAATCTTTTTTCAAGGCTAGTCGAAGTTATCTTTAGATTATTATCTTCCCATTCAAAGCCTCTAATTCCTTCTTCGCCACGGCTTTTTACAATTGCTTTCTGATCAATTGTTCTCTGGCTGGAGGTATATAATCTAGTAATAGTTACTATAGTATCTTTTGCAACATGATCATCTTCAAGGCTTAATTTGTATGCAAGCATTGCTGCTTTGCCAAGAGCCTGAATATCATTAGTCCCTTCGATTAGTTCTCCAAGCCTTTCATATTGGCTAGCGGGAATTGTTTCATGAGATTTTTTTCCATTGTCAATTCTAAAGTCTGCCCTATATGTGTTCATTTTTACCTCAAAATAATTTTAATGTCCAAATTGTATAAGAAGATCGTAGTCATTTTTCTTGCTGTCCAGGATTTCTGGAATATCGCATTTGCCGTAGCAGCTATTAAGCCAGAAATGAATATTGCAGTCTTTCAATTCCTTGTCTTCATGTATCGCTTTTTGTATTTCAATTGCCCTAGGCTTTAGACCTTCACCTAACTGTATTAGAATTTTTTTTGCTTTTCGGTTTTTTATTTCCGTTACAACTTTTGCAAGTTCCAAGTCATAGTCTTCGTTTATCATGTTGTTTTGATTGAGTTAAACAATATTATTACAATAAAAAAATAGAATAAAAATGAAAAGATTAATTGTCTTCTGACTCAGAATCTTCATCGTCAGTTTCTTCAGAATCTTCTTGCGATTCTTCAGTTGTGTCGTACTGTTCTTCGTCAGCCTGGACAATTTCCTGGCCTTTCTGAGAATCTTCCTCAGCTGCTTTGTCAGCAAGTTTCTTTTCATTCTCTTTCTTAAGCTTCATTAACATCTCTTCTTCAACAGTCTCGTTCTTCTTTTTAGTTTCAAGCTCGAGCATTCTGATGTCGAAATTTCTTAATGGATAAACCTTGTGCAATGCTTCCTTTACTTCCTTTTGGAATTTGTATGAGATAAGATCGACAATTAATTGCTCGAATTTTATCTTGTTGACTAATTCCTTGCATACTGCTCTGCATGTGTGCACTAATTTTGCAAGAACTGCTCCTTTAGTCATAGCATTAGTTACCATTACTGATTTAATTCTTACTAATTTTCCGTCAGCTGTCTTAACAACAAAGCTGTCTGCCAACTTGTCCTTTTCTCTCTTTGCAAGTCTCTTAAGTGAAAATGCTGAAACTTCATACTTTACAGCATGAGTGTGAGCTTTTCCTTCTTTGATAGAATCGACTTTGAACATTACATTAACGTTCTGTTTTTTCATGTCGTTCATTAACTGCATCATGTTTACTTTTACAGTTCTTCCGACTAAAACCATGCTATCTTCTAGAAGTATTTCTCCTATTATTCTGCTCTGGAATGACTCTGGAGCAACGATTGGGAACCATTTCTTTTTCTTCTGTTTCTTTAAGTCTTGTGCTGCTTTTGCAGCGTTCTTTGCAGCTTGTCTATTATCTTCAGCCATTTTGATATACCTCGAATTTATTTTTATTTCGTATTATTTTTAT
>DASPMU010000006.1:0-20743 GCA_035626895.1 Alphaproteobacteria bacterium | reverse complement strand
TCTCTCCTGTTCTCAGAATCCAGTACCGTCGCCGATATACTCGAGAACAAAACTTTGGTTTTGTTTATTGTTTTTAATTATTTAAATAAATTTTAATGGAAATAAATAATGAAAAATAAAATAACTTACTCAGTTATTTCTGATTTTATTTTTGCTCTCATGCATTTGCTGCATAAGTTGCCTGCATACGGCCTGTCAGGTCTCTTTTGAGTCTTTGACAATTTACCCATCTTGTATGGCCTTTCGCTTGCAACACCATGCAATACTTGGTTGCATACTGCGCAATGAGCCTTGCTAGGCTTTCTCTTCTTGTATGTTAATTTTGAACCTTTGGAAGTCTTTACGAAAACTCTCCTTAATGTTCTTGATCTTCTGCTTGGTCTTGGCATTTTGTACCTCTAAATTGTTATTTTTGTATCTTTTTATGATTATTCTTAGTCTATATTGCACCTTGAACTACAATATTTACTATAAGATAAAGGAGTTTTAGGGTATTTATAAATGTTTTTGAGAAGATTGCGTTTCAGACTGCAGCGCTTTACTAATATCTTTAAGATAAATGTTGATTGTTTGAAAATGTTCATTTATTTTTTTATCAATCTTTTTCTTCTTCTTAGGAGCTGAATGTTCATATGCTATACTTACTATGTTAGTAATTATTCCTGTCGCTGTCATATACTCGAGATTTGATGCATCCTGAGTCTGCACCACTTCAATTATGTTTTCTAGACCGTGATATATTGAAGCTCCGAAAGAAATATATTTATTTACATTGTGACTTATGCCCCAAGAGAGAGAAAAAGATTTATCAAAAATAAGAGTTTTCTCAGAAGAAGTTTTTTCAATATTCTCTATTTGTTTAGGAAGATCTATTCTCTTGATTGCAGAATAAGCTCCCAGGCTATATGCAGAACCAGTTATGCCTCCACTGATTAAGCCCCATAATGAGCCGAAAACAAATCCTCTTGCAACTTCATAATTATTTCGCAGTTTATTTGCTTTCATCTTATAAATTAGTATACTTTCATGACTTTTCTCAATAACGAGGAAAGAACTATTGACAATACCATGTAAGTTATGAACCATCCAGGATAGCCGCCGAAGATGTTGAAGTTAGGGCCGAAAGGCTTTACTTTTTCATTGCCGATTACTATTGCTTTCATCTTGCTGTCTGTTATTGGTTTTTCTGGAGTTACATAAGATTTTTCTGTAGTTATTAGTACGCTATGATTGTATACTTCTGTATTATATGTTACAACAAGCTTGTATTCGCCGGCATCGCCGTTAAGTGTCCATGTTGCGCTAGGTTTGGTTTTCTTGCTGCTGTCTATATCGACAATTTCTCTTGTTCCTGCGCCAGTCAATTCAGGAATTGCTTCAAGCGATACTTGCCCTTGCGCGCCTTCTGCAAATTCAGCAGTTACTGTGAAATCTGTATTTGGAAGAATTGGATTATATGCAATGTGCATGCTAAGCCAAACAAACATTATTCCGATTGGAAGAATTGTATATAATGTAGACTTGAAAGATGCCTTCATGTAAACCTTGTTTATTTCCCAAAGTTTTGCCTGTATCTTCATCATTTTTGCATGATCTTTAGTCTCGCGCATTTCTTTCTGATACTTTTTCATATCATCCTTAAGGCGCTTCATCTCGCTCTGATTAGTCGTGTATTTATATGCTAATGTAGAGATTAACGTGATGAATGCAGAAATAATTAGAAGAGCCCAAAATGCAGGCAAATTCAATAATGGCCCAAGCCATGGATTAAATATTGTGTCTAAAAATGTCATATTTATTTCCCCCGAAATAATTTAAATTCGTAATAATTGAAGTAAAATAATTTGAAAATAAATAAATTATGGATTTTTAATTTTATTTTCCCATGAATTTTCTCATCATTGGATTCATGTCGGCATGCGACCCTTTAGAAAGTGTCGCGACCCAAACATGCTTCGCAATTAACTTATTATTTTCCCATAAACTTTCTCATCATTGGATTCATATCCATCATGTGTTCACGAGCGATGTTCTCGTATAATTGATAGATGATCATTACTGCAAGCAGAATACCAGTTCCTCTGGATAATGCTCCTGAAAGATCCGCGACAGCGGCAATGAATCCTACGGTGATTGCTCCCATGATCGTTAGTGGCCAGATATATCTCTCAAGGATTCTTTCGAGGACTCTCTCGTCTCTTCTAAATCCAGGTATCTGAAGTCCTGATGCCATCATTTGTTTTGCTTGGCTTCTTGCGTCAAGGCCAGCTGACTGTACCCAGAACATGCTGAATAATACTGAACCGCAAACCATGAACAATATGTATACTAATGCATGCCAAACGTCAGTCATCACAACTGATCCCTTGATGATTTTTCCGACAATATCTGTTCCGTAAATCCAAAGAACGAAGCCTGATGTTGGAGTGCTTCCATTGAAAGTTCCAAGCCATGGATTGCCCCATCTTTGAAGCAATGTTGCAAATATCTGGATGTTTGCCATCAATGCTGCAACCAAGATAACTGGAATGTTTGAAGTGTACAAGAAATTTAATGGCCACCTGATTCCATGGCCTCTGATTCTTCCAAAGCTTAATGGAATCTCAACTTTCATTGCCTGTACATATACTGCCATCAAGAATACTGCAACTGTTGCTACGAGCGCGGCTATCATGAGCGCGGCTGTTGTAGGATCACCATTTGCTAGACTGATAAATAGATTTGGAATTGCTCCTGCAACTGTTCCAGGATTTGCTGGATTTGGCAAGAATGAAAATGCGCTGATAAATATTTGCTGCGCAACTCCTGCTGCGATAAATAATGAAATACCTGATCCAAAGCCCCACTTGGAAACTATTTCGTCCATGAACATTATCATGATTCCACCAAGGATTAATTGGAATATCAATAATAATTCTAATTGGAGATACAGAGGAGTTCCTGCATACATTTCACTCGGGCTTAAGCCTCCCATGAATACATATACACATGCTTCTAGTACTACAAATATTATAGAGAATAATTTTTGATATGCCTGGAATTTTTTCTTTCCTTCAGGTTTTGTAAGATCGAATTTCCAAAGTCCGGAACCGTTTAATAGCTGCAATACGATAGATGCAGTTACGATCGGACCGATACCTAAACTTATGATTGATCCAAAGCTTGCTCCTAATATAATAGAAAGGAATTCGAATTGCTGAAGCGCATTGGTTCCAAGCCCGAATAATGGAATTGTTCCTAGTACAAAAAATATTATTAACGTGATAAGCGTCCACTTTAATTTATCCTTGAAAGGAAGCTTTTTCTGGCTTGGCGATGCTACCTGAGGTAGATTGCTAATAAAACTCTCTATGAAACTCATAAATATAACCCCGCATATACTATAAACCGAATGAACGATAATATGTTTAAAAATGTTTTGGAAACCTCCTATTCCTCTGATGCAGCGGTGCCAGAAACTAGCCTCAATAAGAAACTATATAAAATAAGAATCTATATATGAAAATAGGTGATTTCAATTGAAGAATGATTCTACAAATGGCCTTACATTAATAATAGCAATAATATTTGCTGCAGCTTTTGTAATTGGGCTTGCATCAGTATCTTTGGAGAAAAAGAGCGATTACATAACAGTAGGCGGAGAAGCACAGGCATTAGTAGAACCTGATAGCGCAATAATATATGTAAATATTAATACTCTCATGCCGACAGCTGAAGAAGCCCAGCAAGAGAATTCTCGAATTGTTGAGGATCTGAAGAATTCATTATCAAGATCTGGAATAACAAATGTTGAGACTAATTATTATTACTTGAATGAACAACTTGATTGGACTTCGGAAGGATCAGTAAGCAAGGGCTTCCAAGTTACAAACGGCATAAAGATTTATTCTGATGTTTCAAAAATATCTGATACAATTAGAATAGCAACAGAAAATGGCGTCAATAGCATCGGAAGCATCGAACTTCAGACGTCAAGAGATGCTGAGAATAAAGCAGTTGCTGAAGCGATGAGAAAGGCAACGCTCAATGCCAAGGAAAAAGCAGACACAGTATTATCTTCAGTCGGAAGAAAGACTGGACGAGTATTGAAAATTGAAGAATCAGGCTGGCATATAACGACAGGGACAGATTCAGAACTCTTAAGCAGCATCCCTGCTGAGTATCAGGATGGATCAGTATCTCTTCAAAGACTTGCAGTCCAGGCAAATGTGAACGTGGTTTTCAAGATAAGATAAAATTTCTATTAGTTTTAGTTATTTCTTCTATTTTCTTTTATTTCTTTTCAAGCACGCTTCATCGTAAAGTTTATAAACATCATTGTTGATAAATTGATAATTATTGAGTTAGTATATTATATAGGTAGTTTTTGAGTTAGGTGAATATAATATATTTTAATAAAGAGGGTTGGAATGGGCATATTTAAGTCTTCGAAAAGTGATCTTTCTGCAGGGCCGGATGTTCCTGCAAGCCAAGTTGCTGCAATGAAGCAGCAGGGTTATTCTAATAATCAGATAATCCAGACTCTTCAAAGAGATGGATATAATTCTTCACAAATATTTGACGCAATATCTCAGGCAGAGATGGGAATGCAGCAAAATACCGACGGAAGCGGCGGGATGCAAATGAATATGCAGATGAATCCCCAGACCCAGATGCTAGGATCTCAGCTGCCTCCGATGGGACCAATGACTCCTATGCCTCAGCAGCAGATGATGCCGCAGATGCAGATGTCAATGCCGATGGGCGGAATGGGATCTTCATCAGAAGAATTGATCGAAGCAATCATCGATGAGAAATGGAATGAATTGATCAAGGATATCAACAAGGTAATCGAATGGAAACAGAAAGCAGATTCAAAGCTTGCAGCAATGGAGCAGCAGCTAGGAGACATGCAGGGACAATTCGATAAATTGCATCAAGCTCTTCTAGGAAAAGTAAATGATTATGACAAGCATATTCTTGAAGTCGGAACACAACTCCAGGCAATGGAAAAAGTATTCGGAAAAGTTCTTCCGACATTGATAGACAATGTAAATGAATTAAACACGATCACGCAAAGAGTAAAGGCAGAAAAGGCTGAGAAGCCTGAAAAGAAAATCACAAAGAAGGTGGAGAAATTATGAATAGAAATTCACCAAGTAAATTCAACTCAATGAAAAACAAAACAACTATTTCTTCGAAATTGTTTATTCTATCATTGCTTCTATTACTTTCATTACAATTCGCAAGTGCAGATAGCTGCGGCGGCGTAACAACTTCTGTTCCTTCTTCATCTTTAGGCAATATTAATATAGCTTATTTTGATTATGCAACGGATGATCAGGGATTTGGCTGGGGCGCTTCGGGAATACTAATGAATCCGGACAGTGGAGATTTTGGATCAAGCGATATGACTCAAATATTCCTGACTGCTTCCGCTCCTGGATATACATATGCAGCAGGCGGAGCTCTACGTTCAGGAGGAATATCCTATTCTCTTGATTGTGATAGTATGTTTAGGGCTGGAACGTATATTTACGGAAACATATACGGAGGAATATATCTAGATATGGACACATCAGGATACAACAGTAACGGATATCATAGCCCTGACGGATATGCAGCTGCTCAAATATACAGACTTTACTCTTATTCAGACACCAGAATTAGATCAATGATGAATAATGCAGTCAATAACTATTGGTATAATATGCCAACAGACTTGACTCAGGAACCAACTGGCCAATCACTACATTTGTACGGCGGGTATGGACAGACTAGGACTGGAACTCTTTCAGCTTATCCGGGCTATGGTGTTTACTTCCTAGCTTTAACCGGAGGGCTATACGAACATAACTCTGAAAATTGGAATACTTATAACCGGCTGTCCGTCTCAATTACTGGAAGCCAGGACTACGTCATTAGTACGAGTCTCCTTAAAACAAATAACGAAATCAGAAACGCATTCATTAGTCAAAATAAGGTAGCAATGTTTGATACTCAAGCAAATATGTGTGATTTGGTTGGTCAGCATATTTCAAGAATGGGAGTCAATGGAGAATCAGGAAGAATAAAATGTTGCGGAGCACCTATCGGAGGTAGCACTTCTGATTTAGGGGCTGGCAGATTCAATTATCAATTTGAGTGTGTCAATAAGGGTTCTGATGACTATGTATGGGAAAGCGTTTGCAGCAAGACATATTCGAGCTTGAATTCTGCGCAACAAGCGGAATACGACGCTCATTGCAGCCCTTGCAGCACATCAACAACAGGTAAATGCAGCGGAAACCTGTATTCAACATGTCAGGGAACATATTCATGCAGTGGACTTTCAGAGTCGAGCTGTGAGAATTCACCAGTATGTACATGGACTCCTGCTTATACTTTATATTGTCCTTCAGGAACTTACAATAAGGGAAGTGATCCAAATGAGGTAAATTATGCAAATATCGAGAGCTTTACAGAACCGTCACCTCCGCCTGGATGCTATTATGTGTCAGATGGTGGAACATGTTCAGGTTCAGGATCATGCAGCGGAATAAGTCTGAATCAATGCAATGATATATCCGGATGCAACCGAAGAGATTCTCAAGGAAGCTATGTAAGTGACTCGACAACATGTGCAACTTATACTTATGATATGACTCAATGTTCTATAAGAAGTGGATGCAGCTGGAGCTGCAGGGCTGTTGCAGGAGAAGAATGTTCAAAGAACGATGATTGCCAATCAGGGATGCAATGCGATGCAGATTTCAATGGCGTCAAAAGATGCCACGTTACAGATGGTTCATGCGTTGTAGATGTATCGGGCAGTGAGACTGCAAGTGGCGGTTTCCAATGTGCATTAGGAAATAATGGTCAAAGACAATACAAGCAATGTTTATCATCAACTGCACCATATAGTGCAGATTTATGTTCATCTACATCAGGATTCACATGTACTGGTTCTCCATCAAGTACATGCATTGGCTATGGATCGTGTTACGGGTTAACTAATTCAGAATGTAATAGCAGAAGCGGCTATGGATGCAGTTGGAATCTTGCAACTCCAGGAAATTGTTATTATAGTGGTTCAGATCCTGATTGTGAAACCGCTATGAAGCCATTAGAATCAGGATATAATCCCTATGGAAAAGCTCAGGAATCATTTGGGGCGGACAATCGAATAACAGGATTCCTTCCAGCCGATGGATGCCCTAGCTGTTCCGGTACAACACAATCTTCGTGCCAATCACAGACTGATTGTTATTGGTATCCGGGGTATTCAGCTCATTGTTCTGGGTCCGTATCTTGTTCCAATTATAATTCCGGTAACTGCCCGACATGGTCTGGATGCAGTGTCTTTTCTTCATGCAGTGGTCAAACATACGGGAACTGCCAAAATGGTTGTACAAGATCATGCACAGTTCCGCAGTACGGTTCTGCAATCGACCCTAACACTAATGCGGCAGCATGTACTTGTTTAAGTGCATCAAATAGTATTGCTTCATGTTACTTGGATGGTGATGGAGATGGTATAGCTTCATCAACTACTGGAAGTTTATGTAAAGGTCCTAGTACTTCATATAACGAAAAAATAGGTAATTACATATGCAACTATAATGTAGGTTACTTTGATTGCAATGATGGCGATGGATCTATAACGCGATATGAATATTACAGAGATGCAGATGCAGATACTTATGGTAATTTCAGCGTAATATCTTACGGATGCTCAGCTCCTGCAGGGTATGTAACAAATAACCTTGATTGCAGAGATAATAACAATGGAATAAGACCAGGAGCAACAGATATTGCATGCAACTACATTGATGAAGATTGTGATGGATTAGATAATCAGCTTGGCGGACCAACTTGGTATAGGGACGCTGATGCTGACGGCTATGGTACATCTGCAACAACTACACAAGCATGTACTCAGCCCGGAGGATATGTTTCAAATGCTCAAGACTGCAACGATGGAAATTCTTCAATAACTTTGGGCAATGTATGCTATCCGGATTTCGACTATGATAATTACGAAAATGTAACTCCGACATTGAATTCATGCGGCACTGCAAATATAGTTGATGGATCTGGAAGAAATTACAAATGCGACAACGGCGCATCCTTAGTAGATTGCAACGATAACAATGCAGGTGTAACTAGATATACTTGCTATGCTGATTTTGACAACGATACATATGCTAACATGTCTCGATCTACCACATTGTGCAGCGCTGGTGTAAATCAAATAACAGTAGGGCCTGGAGGAAGAAATTTCATTTGCAATTATAATGGAGTTGCTGACTGCAATGATGGCAATGGAACTATCGCAACTGATTGCATCTGCTCGACATTTGTTCAATATAACACTAGAAAATTCCCAGAATCTCCAATATTTAGGGTTCCAGCAACAGGAACTATAACTTCAGTATGTGATGCAAACTCACAGAGTACCGCACTTGTAAGATTTAATACTATCGTTGTAAATGTTGACGGTAGTAGCTCAGGAGCAGCTATTTCAACCCCTGTTGTAAGATCATTAAATTTGCCGCCATGTGATGATTTCGCATCAAGGACCAAATATTGTAATGATTATGGATACGATTTCGCAACACCATATACTTCAGTGGCTGGAGCATGCGGCGCTTGGAGTGGTGGAGCATGGATTAGAACAACAGGCTCGAGAGTTGCAAATATGGGTTGTGGCTATAGTACTCAAACATACGATAAAGTAGTCTTTACTGTGAACTCAGGCGGATCGTTTGTTGCCCAGAAACTAAACTGTTCGGGAAGCAGGATTGGTTCCGGATCATTTGTCCAAGGACAGGATGGTATATGCATTGATGACTTTGTATCTACGCCTATCTGTGGCTTTGCTGGCTTACTGCCGGTAGATCCAGATTGCGGAACACATATCAATATGAGCTGTGGAATTGTGCGTAAGGCAGATGGAACAACTGTAAATACATGTACTGTTCCTTCACCAAAACCTCACAGTGCTTGTCCTAACCCGACAGACTGTGTAACGAACATTGGCGGCCAATTGCAATGCTTGCCTGCAGGAAGAATATTAACTACTGGATCATCAGATACATTTACTCAAGTAATTAATATTAGTTGTAGCGCATCTAATACTTGGTGCTTTAAAGGATATAATTATCAGGCGGGAAGATGTGAATATGTATCTACAGAAGACTGTTATATAGCTACTTGCCCAGGTCTATCTACATTTGCATTCCTTCCAGATGGTACTGTATACAAAGATGGCACTATCTACAGGATAGATAATACTGGCGACACATGCAAGATATATAATGTAGAAACTGGAAAATGGACAACTTGCCCAAGCGAAGAGAAAATACTTGAATATAAGGCCCTAGTTGGCGACGGATTGAAAACTCTGCTTCCAAATAGCAACTGCAGGATAACTCAAGGCACGAAAATAAGAGGCGTTTGCGTAGCAACACAAACTTATCCAGAATTAAAATATAGCGTACGGGATGTGGTTGTCAAATAATTATTGGAGAAAAATGAAGAAGTGGTTTTTAATTACTGTAATTTTTTTAATTTCCTTAGTTCTGTTTTTAAATAATGTTTATGCTGCATGTACAGGAACTTCAAGCTGCGGAGCAATAAATAGTGGCAATGGTGGTCAAACAAGATGTGACGGCCAGTGGGGCTCGTCATGTACTTGGAGTGGAGGGTCTTGCATAAATGATGGCAGTGCTCTTCCTACATGTTCTAGCAGGACTGACCAGTCAAGTTGTACGGCGGTGCCGGGATGCACTTGGGATGGCGGCTCAGGAGGCGGAGGTAGTGGATGCACAACCTGTAGTTCTGGAGCATGTTGTATTAACGGATGTGTCGCTTCCAGTTCCAGTGTATGTAGCACAAGTTCTCCTACTTGGAGATGCAGCGCAGGAATAATCTATGGAGACACTCAAGAGACCCACTGCAATGGCGTAAATACTTTATGCAATGGAGCTGTTACTTCAGCTTCTTTTGTCAGAAATAATTGCAATAATTTTGAAAGATATTACTGTACCGATGGTCCAAGTTCTGATGTATGCACTGATGGGGTATCTAGATGTGCTGATGGTTCTGATAATGATGGCGATGGGGTTAGAGATTGTCAAGATTCAGAATGCAGCGGGGCATTTACTCGAGCATGCTCGGTTGGTATAGGTGCTTGTGCTCGTTCTGGTTATCAAGTGAGGCAATGCAGCGGATCGACATGGTTATCTACTTATGGTGCTTGTAGCGCAACGGCTGGAAGTCCAACTACAGAAATTTGCAATGGGATTGATGATGATTGCGATTCATTCATTGATGAACAAGGAGGCCCTCTTTATTCTTTAGATTCAGATGGTGATAGATATTATACATCAGACCCATATTATAGCTGCTCTAATCCCGGCGGAGGATGGACTACGGCAACAATGAATGGAGGAGGAGATTGCAATGATGGGAATTCAGCAGTACGTCCTGGAGCTGCTGAAGTCTGTAATAATATTGATGATGATTGTGACGGAAGTATTGATGAAAGCTTAACTCAAGTTGGAAGTTGCTCACAGCTTGGCCGATGTGCTGGAGCCACCCAAACTTGTAATGCTGGAGTATGGAGTGCATGCAGTATTACTCCAATAACTGAAGCTTGCAATGGAATCGACGATAATTGCAACGGCATGGGTGATGAGCCTGCCGCTTCTAATTTTTATTATGATTATGACCGCGATGGGTGGGGCAATGCAACAAATTATGTTCAGGCTTGTTCTGCTCCTTCTTCACAATATGTGACTAATAATCTGGACTGCAATGATCGTTCTAGCAACTCGCTATATTGGGGTTATATGTATTATCGTGATAGAGATGGCGATGGGCATGGCAATAATAGTGACTCTGTTCAGGCATGTACTGCTTCTGCATCTTATCCAACACATGATAATTTTGATTGCGATGATTCAAATCCATCTTATCACTATATATCTTACTGTTATTATGATGGCGATAACGATGGATATGCAATTAATTCTAATTATATTAGTGGATGCTTCCCATATACTCCTAATAATTATCGGCCTCCAAGCAATCCCGATTATATATGTAATTATAACAGGAGTTATGATTGCGATGATGCAAATCCAGCAGTAAGCTCTTATTTATGCTATGTTGATACTGACAGTGATAGAACGCGTAATTCATCTAATGTCTATGATACTACTTGTGATGGAACTCCTAATAAAGTTATAGACAGATTGTATTTTCCTCCTTTCGTAAATAGACCACAGCAAATATGCAGCCCTACAAATAATTTCAACGATTGTGCAGTAACCAATCAAAATCTTTGGAGAAATTTAACTTTATATTATGATGGGGACAGTGATGGATATACTACTGGAAGCCCTCAAGTAATGTGTCTGGGCGCATCTATTCCTACAGGATGGACAAATGCTAGCCTAGGTACTGACTGTAATGACGCTGACGCTGCACTAACCACTCCGGATAGCTGCACTTGCGCGCCTTATATTCCCTATAATGATCGTATAGGATTTTCAAATTTGCAATCACCAACATTTAGAGTACCAAATGAACCAACAGTAATAGATAGAGTCTGCGATTTATACTTAGGAGTTTATAGAAGCGCCACTACTACTGTAGTTGCTAATGGAGGTTCTGAACCTTTATCCGTAAGAAGCAATCCTAGAGTAATCATTAGTTCCATAAGCTTACCTATATGTAATGATTTTGGATCCTTAACGCAATACTGTAGGGAATTAGGATATGATCTCTATGATACTTCTTCAATAATTTCAGGAGCTAGCGGAACTTGCGCGAGAGGTCCATCTTGGTCATCATCAACAGGCACAACAATTACCAGTGTTGCATGCAAATATGACTCAATGGGATCTACATTTAATGTAGCCTTTAATCTAAATATCCAAGGAACAGGAATACAATCATACAAATATGGATGCAATGGAAATGATCAAGGGCAAACTGGACCAGACGGGGTATGCGTTGATGATTTCAGTGCAACACCAATATGCGGATTTAATGCAACCGGCTTCCCAGTCGATCCTGATTGCGGAAATCATACTAATATGACTCATGGCGTTGTCCGTAAATCTGACAATAGCGTTGTTTCAATAACTCCTTCAGTTCCTATTCCAAAACCTCATAAAGCTTGTGCTAACTCATCTGACTGTGTAACTAATATTAGAGGTTCTTTAGAATGTGTTCCTTCAGGCACTATTATGTCAACTGGATCTTCAGATGATTTCACTCAAGTAATTAATATTACTTGCAGCGCCTCTAATACTTGGTGTTTTAAGGGGTATACTTATCAAGCAGGAAGTTGTCAATTTGTATCTCAAGAAGATTGTTTTATAGCTACATGTCCTGATTTGAATACATTTGCATTTATGCCTGATGGTACTGTGTTTAAGGATGGTATGATCTATAAGATAGATAATGTTGGAGGATCATGCTATTTTTACACTGTAGAAACTCACACGTGGTCGACTTGCTCAACAACTGATCAGGTTATATCTGATACTAGGGCAGATGTAGGAACTGGTCTTAGAAATCTATTGAAAAATAACAATTGCAGGATACAACAAGGCACTAAGATTAAGGGAGTATGTGTAGCAACACAAACTTATCCAGAATTAAAATATAGCGTACAGGATGTTATTGTCAAATAATTTTTTATTTAATTTTTTATAATTTTTCTAGTTGTAGTTTGTGATCTTCCAGTATTATCTTCTACAGTCACGTTCATTATATACATTCCTTGAGAAAATCTTGAGAAATCATATTTCTCTTCATAATCTTGTCCGTAATAATTTTGGCTATCATGATCTACTAGTTTTCCAAGATTATTATATATCTCGACGTGATATTTTATTGGAGTGCTTGATTTTAATTGTAAATTAATATATTCTGTTACAGGGTTAGGGAATGTAAATATTTCTACTTCGTTTCCTAATGGATTAGGATTTTCTACTCCTACAACTGTATCTGTCTTGAATGCACTTGATTTCTTTATCGAAGTATCGAAATTATCAGTTATGGTTGATTCTATTGTATATGTGCTGCTTGGCTTTAATCTCTTTGTAGGTATGTATATTTGAGTATTATTTGGTTTAGTTATTGTTGTATCTAGTCCTGGACCATGTACTCTTAATGTCTTGTATAAATCATCGTTGTCTGAATCTTTTAATGCGTTAGGGCTTGTAATAATCTCTATTTGGCTGCTATTGTTTAAGTTAACAAGAGAGTTGTTTGCTGGCGAAACTATTTCTTGAGTTGGCAAGAAATTTGGCGTTGTGAATGTGCTGCTTAAATAATTTGTAGTCTCTATTCCATCGCTTAATTTAGCCTTTAAAGTGTATGTAGTGTGAGGTTTTAATTCTGATTTCAATACATATACTGCTATGTTATTTGCTACTGTTACGTCTTTGATTTTTGATGCTCCTTCTAAAACTTCGATAGTTTTAGTTAAATCATCATTGTCTTCATCTTTTGCATCATTTGGAGTTGTGATGACTTCAAATCTGTTGTTTGCATCATATGCAATTGTCGAATTGTTTGATGGATATGTAATTGCTTGTGTCGGTATGGAATTTGGTGTTGTGAAAGTTATAACGCTGCTATATGGAGAATAATCTATTCCATCGGATGTTCTCATTCTTAATTTATATGTTGTATGTGCTTGCAAATCTACTTTAGGCAAGAATAATTGAGCATTATTTGCAGCAGTGTAGGATTTTATTAAAGTAGTAAATGATTCATTCCATAATTCTGCAATTTTAGTTATATTATCTCCATCATCATCTTGCTCATTATTCGGTGTGCTAATTGCTTCTATTCTACTATTAGAATCATATGATGGTTTTGAATTGTTTGCAGGACTTGTTATTGAAATTGCAGGAGGCAATGTGTTTGGTGTTGCGAATGTTATTGTTGTGTATCCTGTTGTGTCTATTCCGTCTGTTAGTTTTACTTTCATTATGTATGTTGTGTGTGGTTGTAGTTCTGTTTTGTTTATGTATAGTTGTGTGTTGTTTGCTTCTGTTTTTTCTAGTATTTTTGTTGTTTGTGTTTGGTTCCATATTTCTACTATTTTTGTAAGGTTATCTCCATCTGCATCGGTAGCACTGTCAGGGTTTGTATCTGTTTCAAATTTATTATTTATGTATGCAACTACTGAATTATCTAACGGATAAGCTAATGTCTGTGCCGGTAAAATATTCGGTGTTTTGAATGTTATTGAATTATATGAAGTAGTATCTATTCCGTCCGTTAGTCTCCATCTCAGAGTGTATGTTTTATGAGGGGAAAGATCTGATTTATTGATGAATATCTGTGAATTATTTGCTGCTGTTATTGTTTTAACGATTGTTGTTCCATCCATTACTTCTGCAATTATACTTAATGCATCATCATCTACATCATTTGCCGCATTTGAATTTCTTGTAAATTCAAATTTATTGTTAACGTATGCCACTGTTGAAGCGTTCGTTGGATAAGTAGCGCTAACATTTGTAGGCTGCGTATTTGGTGTTGTAAATGTAATGCTGGTTGCGTTTCTAGTCAAAAATCCATCTGTAACATATGCATCAATTGTATAAGTTCTATGTCCTTTTAATTCTGACTTATTTAACTTTACACTCGCATTATTTGCAACATTGATTGTCTTATCAAAACTATCAGGGCCTGTTACATGGATGTTTTTAGTAAGTGCATCCCCGTCATCATCTTTTGTAGCATTCGAACTAGTAACTATTGAAACTTGGCTATTTACATCATAACTAATAGTTGAGCCGTTAGCTGGAGCAGTTATAGTATAGGTGGAAAATATAGTGTTAGGGACTGAAGTTATAACAACATCGCGATGCTTGATCATATCTGTTAAATGTGGTAAATTTAATACTCTTCTTATTACTTTAACTTCGTCAGGATGGATTGTTTCTGTCGTTGATCCGCCATTACGAGTTACATAATCTGGGTCCGTACTTAATGTACTTAATAATGTTGCTCTCGCAAATATTTCTCTTAATATAATTTCTTTTTCTCCATTAAAATTATGATATTTTTCTCTATCGACATATATTTTAGCATTATTTTCATCCGCTACTGTCCACGCTCTTGTTGGTGCGGGCATGTTTGCTGTTGTTGGATAAATAAAAGATATTCCTACATTAGGATCATCCGTACTTTGCTCATTAAATACTATTTCAGGAACTTTACTAGATATTTCATTCAATACATAGTCGAAATCTGCTCTTAAATCTGAAGGCATCGATTCCGGATCTGATACGTTGTAATTTCTTGCATATATTCTCCAAGGATTTTGATTAGTTACTCTGTAAAGAAGTGTATTGTTTGCTACTCCATCGCTATTTGTCAATAACTCTAAAACATACAATAAGCTTCTATTCTGTCCTGAAGGACCGTAAACTGATGACGTTATTGGATCATCGTCTATTATCTTTTCATTCATTGTTTGAGAAGATGTTATTTCTAATGTATCTAGTAATTGATAATTGCCAATTCCTTCAATTTTTCTTTGATATGTCCCAGTCGGCAAGTCTATACTGAATGTTCCGTCTGTTGTTAATTGAGAATATTTATTGCCGTTTGCTGTGTTTGTGAATGTTATTCTTGTCTGCGATGCTGGCGTGTTTGATGGTACGCTTGTTACAGTCCCAGACACAACATTTTGAGAATATGCTTCTTGAGCGAAAGCTCCTCCGAATAATAGGCTGCCCGCAAGTATTGTATTTCGTGCGAATTTTTTGACTATATTCTCAAGCTTACTCATGATATTACGTAGGCATACGTATTTATAAATTTTACGGTTTTTGTTACTTAGAAGTAGTACTTTTATCCTTTAAGCAATCTTATCTGCATCAGTCAAGAATATCATTGCTATTATTACTATTATCATGACTAATATCAATCCCAGGATTTTTGGATGATATAACGTATTGTATAGGTTCTGGCTGAAGCTTCCAGTATTTGTTGCAGATGTTGTATTTCCATCAACTTCGCTGCTTACTGTGCCGCCGCCATTCTGGCCCTGTTCGAGAGTTTCCTGCCCAAAGCCTGCTCCTAAGGAGAATAAGACTATCACTGCAGATAAGATTATTACCCATGTCAAGATTGCATTCTTTTTCTTATATCCCTCGTGGATGTCTTCGTTTGTGACTCCAAACATCTTTAAGATAAATATAATAAAAAATATTACTATCATAAGGAACGTAATCCATGGCGTCAAAACCTGAAGCGCTACAGATACTCCTGAAGACATTGCTATCATGAATGCAAGAATCATAGCAACTATCGCGTTCAGGCTTTTCTTGCCTTCGCCTAGAGCCTTGGTGAATTCCAAGACAGCATAAGCTAATACGAATACTAGGAGGAATGTAAATATTCCACTGAAACTCTGTATTAAGCTTACGTCGATAAGTGTTGCCATGATATCACTCTATTGAATAGTTTATTTTTTCATTACCTTTGCTAATTCGTCAAATAAGCCTGGTTTGTCTTTCTTAGGCTCATCATCTCCTGTGATGAATGAAATTATTACTCCGAATACCAGTATTATTACGATCAATGCCTGAAGATCAGGGTTTAACATGAAGCTTGCCCATGCTGGCAAATTCCACCAGTATGCTGCTGTTCCAAAGATGAATATTGTTACAGCAATAGAGAAGAAAACTGCATATCCTGCTAACCTGTTTGAACCTGCAATATTTACATCTCCGCCAAATGCTCCGATCATCAATAGTAACATGATTACTGCCACGATTACAACTGAAATATTAGGCAAAGCTGTATTGATTATGTTTACAACATCCATGTTTGGTGATGGATATGATCCTGTAACATGTGGAATTACAACTCCAAGTCCCATCACTAAAGCTACAACTACGTTGAAATTTTTTCTCGGTTTTTTAGTATCATCATCAACGCCAAGAATTTTTGTCTTTTGCAATATTGCAAATACTAATGTAAATATCAAGATGAATGGCAGGATTATATCTGCAATGCCTGCGTTCTGCATTGCCATTATTCCTCTACCTAGTATTCCGCCATTACCAGAACCGCTATATCCATAATGATAACTCATTCAAATCACCTTTTAGTTTTTTAATCTTAATCTTTTTTCTCTGATGCTTCCGGCTTTGAATCGCTTGTAATCCATGCCATAAATCCTACAATTATTGCAATGAATATTACTGCCGCTACATAATCAGTGTTCCAATTATCTTTCAAAAATGCATAAATAGCGTCAAGCCATCCTAGGGCATTCATGAAAATCATTGCAATTGCAACGAATACAACAAACATTAGTGCATTATAGTAAAATTTGTGATGCTTGTTTTTTGGATCAAGGAAGAATCCTTCTCTTCTCTGTTCATGGAATGCTCCCCAAACTAGCATGAAGCAAGTTACAAGCAATAGTAATAAAAATATCTGTGATAGGCTTTGATTGATTACCCCGACAAGCTGGGTTGAAGCGACAACGAAAAATCCAGTGACGAAAGCAACCATGGCGTTCAGGCTTTTTTTTGTGATTTCTATTTCTTTATCTCCGTCCCTGATTCTTTCTGTGCCTAGAACTCTGGTTTTTTCCATTAGAGCAAAAACTAGCACAAACACAAGGAGAAACGGCAGGATAATATCGTAAACACCTAACTTCACCAAAAAATTTATACTATCACCGAATACAGTCATAATAGTAATTTATAAAATAATCACTATATAAATCTTGCGATTATTGTTAGGGGACAACAAGCACAATTATTTGCTTCATATTTAGGCAAACTTTAAATAGTTAGGAACAAACCTATGAAAATGATTGACAAGGATTCTTTCAAGGAAATAGAGTCTCATCTGAAGGATGAGGATTCAAGAAGAGAAGAAGTCATAAATACGGCAAGAACTATTCTTAAGAATAGCAAATCTGCTATTTATTCCTTGCATAGAAAGGATCCTGATGCTGCAAAGACGTTGATCGATGAATCTAAGCTTCTAATTGATAAGTTAACTCCGATAATTTCAAAGCATCCGCATATGAAATATAGTCTTGATAGCGCTATTGAAGAATATTGCGAGGCATGCTGCTTTTACGCATTTGTAACGGAAAGAAAAATTCCGACTCACAAAGATCTCAATGTTGACCCGTTCACATATCTTGCAGGACTTAGCGATTTGACTGGCGAACTTGGAAGAAAATCAGTGCTTGAAGCGATCGCAAAGAACAAAGATGAAGTTCATCATATAAGAGAGTTAGTTGATGAGATTCATGGTCTTTTTGTAAAGCTTGATTTGAGAAACGGCGAGCTGAGAAAGAAAGCAGATTCAATCAAGTGGAATTTGAACAAGATTGAAGAAGTATTGCACGACGTACATAAGAGAGAATAAAACATAAGAATAAATATAAATAAGTTATAATTTTGTTAATAATAAATTAAAATTATTAGAATTTTAGGTGGTAGTGAGGGATATTATGAATAGTACTGGTTATAGATCTCATACATGTAATGATTTAAGACTTGAAGATTCTGGAAAGTCTGTACAATTATCAGGATGGGTCCATTCTGTAAGACTTCATGGCAGCCTTGCATTCATTGATTTAAGAGATAGGTATGGGATTACTCAGATAACTGTAAATACTGAAGATATCCCTGACGTCAAATCATTGAGAAGAGAATTTGTAATACAGATAAAAGGAATTGTACGAACTAAGCCAGAGCCGAACAAGAAGCTTGAAACTGGCGCGATTGAAGTATTTGTTGAGGAATTAATAGTCCTGAATACTTGCGAAATAATTCCGCTGGATCTTGATAATCCATTGAATAATACTGATGAGACAAGATTAAAATACAGATATCTTGATCTTCGAAGAAAAGAGATGCAGCAAAATATTGCAACAAAGCATAAGGTAACTCAGGCGACTCGTGAATTTTTGAACAGCCAGAATTTTCTTGAGATAGAAACTCCGCTTTTAATCAGGTCAACTCCTGAAGGAGCAAGAGATTACATTGTGCCGTCAAGACTTCATCATGGAAAAGCATACAGCCTTCCGCAAAGCCCGCAGATTTACAAGCAGCTTTTGATGGTTTCAGGATTTGATAGATATTATCAGATTGCAAGATGCCTCAGAGATGAAGATTTGAGAGCAGACAGGCAGCCTGAATTCACGCAAATTGATATTGAAATGAGTTTCCCTACTCAGAATGATATATTTGCAGTCGGAGAAGGCTTGATAAAAAATATCATGAAGAAAACATTGAATATTGATATTCCAGTTCCTTTCCAGAGAATAGGATATGATGAAGCAATGGAAAAATATGGAATTGACAAACCAGATATTAGATATGAGTTATTCTTGAAAAATATCACAGACATAGTCAAGAATTCTGATTTTGCAGTTTTCAAAAATACAATTGCTGACGGCGGTATAATCAAAGCTCTCAGCGTTGATCATGAATTCACAAGAAAAGAAATTGATGAACTTACAGAGATTGCAAAAGTCTACAAGGCAAAAGGCCTTGGAGTTGTAAAGGTAGTTCTTGATGAAGAATCAAAACACTTAAAACTTGAAGGCGGACCTGCGAAATTCTTATCATCAGAAATACAGATAAATTTAATCCGCGAGTTAGGATCGAAAGAAAAATCAACAATATTTATCGTCGGGGATCAATTCAAGATTTGTAATGATGCACTAGCATATGTAAGAAAAGACATTGCAAAGAGATTGAAATTATACGATGAAAAAACATTCCAGTTCTGCTGGATTGTTGACTTCCCTTCATTCGAATGGAACCCGGACGAGCAGAAATGGGATGCAGCGCATCATATATTCACGTCGCCAAAAGAAGAACATCTTCAATACTTAGAATCAGATCCAGGACAAGTAAGAGCATCATGCTATGACTTAGTTCTTAATGGAATAGAGCTTGCATCAGGAAGCATCAGAATCAACAGAAGAGATGTCCAGGAAAGAGTGATGAATGTCATTGGACTCACAATTGAAGACGCAGAGCAGAAATTTGGATTCCTGCTTGAAGCATTCAAATACGGAGCGCCACCTCACGGCGGATTTGCAATAGGCCTTGACAGGCTTTCAGCTCTTATGTGTGGAACTAATGATATTAGGGAAGTTATCGCGTTCCCGAAGAATAAATCCGCGGAATCTCCAATGGATGGTTGTCCTACGGAAATTGATCCGCGTACGGCAAAGGATCTAGGATTGAAATTTGATAAGCATTAGGAAAATGACTCAATCTTCATATTTAGTAAACAATAAAACCTCTCTTGTAGATAAATTAAAAACTCATATTTCTGATTCAACGGCTCTTAATGTAGAATCTGCGCCTGTGATGGCTGCTTTTGAAGTCGGACTTCTAGG
Organism: Alphaproteobacteria bacterium; assembly: GCA_035626895.1. Lineage (GTDB taxonomy): Archaea > Nanobdellota > Nanobdellia > Woesearchaeales > UBA9642 > UBA9642. Next base: position 354 of record DASPMU010000006.1, on the reverse strand, counting down.
ATTTTCTAATTTCGCATCCTTAAACAGCAGATTATTTTCTTTAGGATTAACTTATGCTGGTACTGGTTCATTGTTTACTCAAGGAAGAGATTATTCCAGAAAAAAATTTGGGATAAATGATGAAACTAGCGAAAAAGCCCGAGGAATACATGACGTAGCTTATACTGGAGCATTTAACTTCGGATTTAATATGTTTGTATATTCTATTTCACATTTTGTTGCAGGAGAAAATATTGAAGGAATTGAATTAATTAAGGACTCAGGAATTTCTGCAATTCTTGGCGCGACAAATGGCTGGCCAATGAATTATTGCGTTGACATGTTCAGGGATCTTGCAGGGATTAAAGAATGCAG
>DASPMU010000005.1:0-4673 GCA_035626895.1 Alphaproteobacteria bacterium | reverse complement strand
GGAATATCTCACAGCATCTTTGTATTCTTTGCAGTAATAGGAATTGTTTACTTGATCTACAAGAAAATTCCGATCTATCTTTGGGCATGGGGGCTTCATATATTAGTTGATGTTCCGACTCATACAAGAGAATTTCTACCGACGCCGTTTCTATGGCCGTTCTTTGACTGGTATTTCCCAGGAATAAGCTGGGGAAGATTAGTTCCGATCTATTGGACGATCATTCTTATTTGGTTCGGACTTGTCATATATAAGAATTGGAAAAATAAATCAAAAATGGATTCAAAGAAAAAATCCAAGAAAAAATAATTTTTTCCAATCAAAAGTTTTAAATAATTCAAAGTCTTCCTTAATTTTTGTAGTCGGTGTTATTTCTTATTGAGTTAATTGGAGTTTATTATTTAGAGTTGTTATTTATTGTGGGAATTATTATTTGAAAAGTGTTGATTTCTATTTTGAGAAAGAGGTGAAAAATGAAAACAAGAATCTTATTAGTAGTCTTACTGGCTTTTTCTTTGATAATCATCGGCAATGCAAATGCTGCAGAAACATGCGTGAGCGGCGTAAATAATCTTTCATTAACCTGCGACGGCGGAGCAATAACTCAAGATGCAAAATCAGGATGCAGGACAATAATTTGCGCAAATGGTGACAATAGCATAAAAGTCCAAGCATGCGACAAGCCAGATTTGGGAACTAAAACGCATTTTGAAATGTCAAGACAATCTGCAACAGGAACGCCTCCTAAAGTTTGTTTATCAAAAACCTGCATGCAGTCCCAAACATTTTTGAGAGGAGAAACTTATCCTATATGTACTCAAGATACAACTAATCCTCCGGCAAATAATACTAATTCTACACCTACAAATAATAATCAAACATGCTACAATTCTCTTAAAACAGTTCCTGCATCATGCACTGGTTCAAGCATTACTCAGGATACAATAAGCGGCAGCGGAAGAACTGTCGTTTGCGGAGCAACAAAAGTGCAGGCATGGGAAAAAACTGGTTATTTTGAAATGTATAAACAATCAGGAGATAATTCTGTAAAAGTATGCCTGGCAAATGCATGCATCCAAAGCAGCGGATTTGCAAGAAGTACAAATTATCCAATATGCATGAATTCTCAAAACAATACAAATCCGACGAACAATACTAATACTACAAATCCAGGAAGTGATCCTGGAGCATCATCTTCTCTAAATCTGGTTTCAGGAACTATAAATAATCAGGCAGTATCTTCATCAAGCAGGACAATTGTAGTAGCGCCAGGTTCATCAATAACCGGGCAAGTTTCATTAAACTCTCAAAGCGCTTGGCCATCAACAATCAGCAGGCCTCTAATTAGTACGCCGAATTGGGGCAATCACGAGTCAAGCTACGTCTGGCATGGAAATGCAACAAGCAAAACTGTTCCAATAAATTTCATCGCTCCAGCAACTTCTGGAACTTACTATATTATCTTTGCATATCGCGGCGAAGTTGACGGAGGAGATGTTGCAAGCATGACTAACTGGGCGACAAATCCTGAAGTTTGGAATGATGGCAATGACGTAGCTGATTGGAACGAGTCCATGATCAACACTGCAAATTCCAATGGCCGAGTTCTTGCAAATGTTTTATTCGACGCTGGAATGAAACAACAGTATGTTCCTGCAACAGCAATTAAGATAGTCGTGGATGGATTACAGAATACCACTCTTAAGATTCACTCAGGAAACATCAACGGCCAAACATTATCAAACACTCAAAGAGAAATAACTGTACAACCAGGACAAACTATTTCAGGAACATTAAATCTTGCATACACTAGTGAATGGCATCCTGGAGCTGTAATAAAACTTTCTGGAACATCATCTTGGGGAGATAATTCTGCGAGCTTTAAAGATCATGGACATCTACCTACTCCGGCAAGTGGCGTGCAAACTGTCAATGTAAATTACATTGCTCCTGCAACTCCGGGAACTTATAATATTATTTTTGCTTATATGCCAACATACACTGATGCAGAAGTTATGTCAATGACTCATTATGAAATCGGATCACCTGTTTGGAATGATGGAAATGACATAGCTGATTGGTCTCAATCAAAAATTACTGAGACTAATACTAAAGGTTGGACATACGAAAATCGCTTAAGATCAGGAAATAAGTATGAGCAATGGCACGTAGCATCAACAGCAATAAAAGTAAATGTTGCACAATCAACTAATAACAATACAAATCAGACAATAAACTTCACAGGAGATCCTGGAAACATATCTTCATTGTTCATTAAATCAGGAACATTGAACAATCAAGAAATAACTAAATCAAGACCATTTATAGGAATAAATTCGCAAGAAACCGTATCAGGAACAGTCACAGTCGATTATGACAATAAATGGCCTGTCGGAACAAAGGTTGTAATGATCACGACGACAAACTGGGGCGATAGAAGGACAAGTTGCGAGTATGTTGATACTGTAAGTTCCGGCGAAGGCAGCAAAACGGTTCCTATTTCTGTAGATCCTCCGGCTACTCCTGGAATATATAGAGTATGGATTGCATTTAGAGCAGAGCTTGACGAGCATGATGTTTGCTCCTCAACAAGCTGGAACTCGACAAATCCTGAAGTATATGGTGATTGGAATGATATTGCAAATTGGGAGCAAAGCGAATATTATGAAGCTCAAACATCAGGAAGAGTTCTCGAAGAAATTTATTTTGGAGATCATCATAAAAGATTAAGCGTCCCGGCTGCAGTAATCAATATAAATGTAAAAAGCGATACTCAAAGCGCATCTTCTCTCGCGCAGGGATTGCATTCATATTTCCATATGAATAATGAACTCGGCGATGATGTAGGAGGTCATAACGGAATGATCATCAAACCAGCTGTAAGCTTTACGACAGGAAAAATTGGCCAGGCTGCTGACTTTTCAGCAGATTCTGCTGTTCAATCAAGGCACTATATGCAAAATACTCCGCAATCAACATTTGCATTCTGGGCAAATTTCGATGGTGAAGATGGCGCTGTATGGTCTTGGCCTGGACGCTTTGAAATTCTTAGAATAGATGATCGCGTAGAATTGCGGTCAATTCCAAGAAATCCTTCAGTAATGTATATTGCCTCAAGCAAGCAGCCTATTGTAGATGGAGAATGGCATCATTATACCTTCGTGATTAATGATAATTATCCTGCAAACATAGTGGATTTCTATATTGATGGGGTCTACCAAGGATCAGTGAATGTTCCTGAAACTGGCGCGCAGCCATATATGTCTCTTGGATCGCCGACAGACAGAGTTTACACTGGTTTTAGCAGCGAAGGTTTTGAAGGAAAAATAGATGAAATGGGCGTATGGGCTCGTATGCTTTCCGAGCAGGAAATAAAAACTCTATACAACAATAGTGCTGGAAATGTTTATCCATTTGGAACAGGCGCTCCAATTTATAGTTCATGCTACGCTCAGATGCAGGATATTCCAGCAATATGCGAAGGCGGAAGCATCATAAGTGATGTTAATAGCGCGGATACATGCAGATATGTTACGTGCCAAAGCGGCAGCTCTAATTTAAGCATCAAAGTATGCAACAAGCCAGGATATTATACGCCTTCATACTTTGAGATCTACAAGCAAAATTATACTGGTACAGCGCCGCTTAAAATATGCCTTCAAGGAACTTGCTTTAAGCAGACGGATAGCTTCATGAGAAGCCCTAATTATCCTATATGCACGCAGTAAATAATTATTTTCTTCTTTTGATTTTTTTTTTTAAAATACTCTTTAGCTTTTTTTCTCATCATTTCATCTTCATAAGTTTTATATAAGAAATTATCCTATGAATACATAAAATAATAAATCAACAGGGGTGATTTCTATGGCAGTAAAAGATATGAGGGATTTATTCCTGCATGAATTAAAAGATATATACAATGCTGAGCAGCAATTAGTATCGGCATTGCCCAAGATGCGTGACGCAGCGTATTCTACTGACTTGAAGGTTTCATTTGACAAGCATCTTGACCAGACAAGAGAGCATGTAAACAGGATTGAGCAAGTGTTTGACATCTTGCATGAAACTCCGAGCTCCCAGACTTGCGACGGAATGAAAGGACTTCTAAAAGAAGGAGAGCATCATCTTAAGGCAAAAACTGAAGGTCCATTAAAGGATGCAGGAATTGTCACAGCGGCTCAGAAAACAGAGCATTATGAAATATCAGCGTATCAATCGCTGATTGCAATGGCTGAAGAACTAGATTATTCAGACGCTGTCGATATATTGTCTGAAACATTAAAAGAAGAGGAAGAAACTGCAACGATGCTTTCAAAAATGGCTGAAAATGATATCAATCCTCAAGCAGCAATATCACTTGGCTAATTTTTTCTTTTAATTATTTTTATAATTTTGGCTGCTATAATAATTTCACTGCTTTCTACTTCTGTTACTTAGGAGCAGCTTCCATGTTTATCATTGTATTTTCTATTTCCTTGATTTTAAGCATAAGCATCTTTAGATATTCTGCTAAGAGCGCAGTCCATTGCATAGGATTATTTGCCCTTAGTTCATTTATTGATTCTTCAAGGTCTGTGAATTCTGTGAAAACGAACTTTGTTGGATGCTCGCGCCTCATATTGTGAACTTCAAGAACTTTGCTATAATATTCCGATAATCTTCGAATTATTGCC
>DASPMU010000004.1:0-6218 GCA_035626895.1 Alphaproteobacteria bacterium | reverse complement strand
TAGTTAGAAAATATGCAGATCAAGCAAAATCAAATACATTATACCCAGAAATAATCCTTGATGGAAAAATAGTTCCACATAATGGAGATGGAGTTATAGTTACAGTATACAAAAGCAAGCATAATCTAAAAATACTAAATAAACAAGGACAGTTTAATTGGATGATAATACGTAGTGAAAACATTGCATCTAGCAACCTGCGTGATGCAGTTACTAGGGGAAGCTTGGATGAAACAAACAATATTTTAGATATAAATGTCTGGGCAACAAGTCACAATCCTGATTCAAAGGAAATGGATCTAATAGTCAGGCTGATACCTAAAGGCAGAGTTGATCAAGCAATTAATGTTAAGGTAATGAAAGCGAATTTTAGAAAATAAGTTATTTGCTTATTTTTTTCTGGACATTATCAAATAATTCATTTGATATTATAGCTTCATGGTTTCCTTTGATCAGATTATCTTTGATTTTAATCATTCCAGTATAAGTTGGATTCTTTAATATTTTAATCAAGCCTGAAGTAGTTAGGTTGTATTTTTTTGCAAACCAGGACAGGCTATTATCTGATTCTAAATATTCATTAAATATTGCCTTGATAATAATAGAATTTTGCTCATCAATTACTAATTTTTTGTTAATTATTTTGTAGCCCTTAGGAGGCTTGCTTATAGTTTCGCCGCTTATTGCTTTATCAAGCATGCCTTTTTTTGTCCTGTCAGCAATACTTATGCGAGCTTTTCGGAAAGTATCAAGTATTATTCCATCAATTTTTTCATTAAGATATATCTTAAGCAACCTGGAATTATCCGGAGCATAGTTTTTGCATATGTCACATAAGATCACGTCAAGTTTATCAATATTGTAAAGCCTGACATCTTCACCATTATAGCCGCATTTAGAGCAATTCATTGGAATCACCCTTTTCTAGATGTTTTGGATCAACTGATCCTTCAGAATCATCCTTAGAGTTTTCAGAAATAGAAATTGCTGAACTCTCACTTTTTAATTCTTCTTTTTCTAAAATAGTTGTTCCGATGCCATTTGCATGATTAAAGAGTTCTTCAGATACTAGCAGCTTATGTTTTCCATCATAAACTTGGCCTTTATATCGTATTTTGCCTATGTATATAGGGTTTTTTATGATTGTATAGATGCTTGATGGAGAAATCCTGAATTTTTCCGCTATCAATTTGTAATCTATACCATTGATCCACATTTCAAATATTTCAACTACATTTTTTGAAGTATCTGGATTTGGAACAAGCTTTCTATTAACATACTTATAACCATAAGGAGGCCTAGATAATGACTCTCCAAGATCTGCTTTCCTATCAAATGCCATTTTAACTCTTTCCTTGACCATTCCTCTTTCAAGTTGAGCGAATACTCCTATAATTTGGAAGAATGCCTCGCCCATTGCAGATGTTGTATCTATCTGCTCCGTGACTGATGTGAAATTAATATTATACTCTTTGAGCTCTTCAAGAACCATGATTAAATCTTTTAGTTTTCGACTAAATCTATCAATCTTATAAACTAAGATAATATCAAACTTATGATCCTGCGCATCTTTAAGCAAAGATTGCATTGCAGGCCTTTCAAGACTGCCGGCACTAAATCCCGGATCTTTGTAAACATTGTAAATGGTCCAGCCCCTAGCATTGCAATAACTTTGACATTTATCGATTTGCGCATCAACACTAATTCCTTCCTTTGCCTGCTCTTCCGTAGAGACTCGGGCGTAAATTGCAACGCGAGATTTTTCTACAAAAGATTTTAGGCCAGCCATTTCTAAATTTCCTCGATTTTTTGTTTCAAATGCTTCAGGAACCGTATACTAAGGGTATTTTTTTCTAATAAGGGAACCCTTATTAGAATAATTTTAATACCTTATTGTAAGAAATATATAAATGTTGCTATCAACTTTGTTTTAGAAAAAAATCGATGATGAAAAATTCAATTAGTGATTAAAATATATAAGCAGGCATTTTTGATCTAAAAGCTCAAAAAGTTTATAAAAAACGCTCCCTCCCAAAAATATATGACAACATACGAAAACTATCAAAAGAACCCAGAACTGAAAGGAAAGTACGAAACGATACACCAGCATCCTCAAGAAAGATTAAGGAACTTGTTAGGCTCATTAACAAGTCTTGCGCAAATCATGGAAGAAGAGAGCAAAAACGGCTTTAAAGATCTAAAAGAAAATCAATCGCTCCAAAAAATAGTTTCAGAAGCATCCAAAAACGCGACAATGAATATTGAAGCGATAAAAAATTATTTGCATGATATCCCTATTTTTTACAAGAAAAATTCTTAAGTCATTTGACCCGGCCCAAATGCATAAAACATGCACAAAATTCAAGAATAAATATTTTGATAATTGCTTAAAAGTTTTAAACGTAAATATTTCACTACAAAAGTTCTTTTTACCATTGTCAAGTAACAATAAAATCGTAACATTTAAATATTAGATAATCTTTACAGTATTATAAAATTCATATTAAATGAAAAACTAAGAGGGGGAAAATAATATGGCATCACAATCAGTAAAACGAGGATTAGGCGCACTAGCAATAGTAGGAGCAGGAGTACTAGGATACTTTCTAAATGGCTGCGAAGGCTTTAAAACTGAGAAGAAAAAAGAAGAACCAACTATAATCTATAACGGCGATGTTACTAATAATTATTGCTGTGATAAAGATACAATAAAGGTCGATAAAATCAAACCGGGAAAGGGTAAAGGAAAAGACAAACCTAGAAAAGATCTTGAAGAAGTAATAGGTGAAACGCCTGCTGCAGATGAACCGTGCTTTGATTATAAGCCAATACAAGTTCCATGCTTAACAGATCAAGAAATAGTATACGAATTTAAAGGAAAACAATATACATACATAAGTCCTGGAGCAGAGGCAGAATTCCCTAAAGTAAAAAGAAATGGAAAAATAGCAAAGAATAGGACAGAAACCGTAAAAACATATGATTTTATTAGCACAGATGGTCTAAGTTTTAGAAATGTTCCTGAAACTAAGCTAAGTTCATGGGACCGAATGTATAAGATAGTTCCGTGCGATCAAACTACTGCGTCAAAAATGCCTGAAAAGGATATAAACATTAATATTTTCGTCGTAAAAGAGGAAAGAAACAATCAACCAATATACAATGCAGCACCAGGATATGACAATATCAGTAGCTTCAATCTTGCAATTGCAGGTAGAAATGGCGCATTCGTATTCAATTCAATGAGTGCTAATGTCCCAATGCCAATGATGGGAAATAGAGTCATTGGATACAATCCAACGGTATACATATTGCCAAACAATAGTTTGAGACAAGGATACATAGAACCCTACGGCGAGAAATATGAAGATCCTAATGGAAACACAAATGCAAGAATAACCACGAAACATCCGCTTCAAGGAATTATTACATGGAATCAATTCCAAAACAGATAAATTTAATCAAAGCTTAAATTATTTAATTTTTTGAACATTTTTTAATTCTAATTTATTTTAGCAAAACTTAAAATATTTAATCATAATTATCAATATATTTAGATTAAATTATTTAAGCAAAACTAATAAAATTTAAGAAAAAAAATGTTTTATTTTATCTTACTCTTAAAACCACTGAAAAGACCTCTAAAAACAGAATAAAGAGCATCCAATTCTCTCTTTCCGAGAGGAGTCAAGACATAGACTTTCCGTCGACCAAACTTGCGATACGCAACCAATTTTAATTTTCTAAGACGCTTGAGCGCCGGATAAATAGTACCGGGAGTAAGGACAGTTCCACGACGAGAACCGATCACTTTTGCAAGATCATCACCGGTCAATTTGTACCTGTTTAATTCATGCAAAATAAAGAAACTAAGAAAGCCTTTGAGCTCAACATGCTTAGGAAATTTTGATGTTTTTTTAACACTTATTTTTTTATCAACCATAAATAAATTTTAGCGCGCCTTATTTAAATAGTTTCTCATATTATGAAATCATAGACGATAAATAATTAGATGAAAAAATATTTTCAAATATTAATATTGCTTATGCAATATATTGTATGTCCAATATATTGTTTATACAATAAATAAAATATTGCAAAAAATTCTGTTGAAAATTTTTTGAAAAAAAATAAATAAAAAACAAATAATATTTTTTTGAAAAATTCTAAAAACAGTGTATCGATCTTGTATAAAATATACAACAAACAATACTTTGAGCACAAAATTAAAAGTAAAAGTGAGAGTTAGAATCTAAATATTTTAAGCAGAATCTAAAAATAAAATTATTACAAAAATTTAATAAAAAATAGTTCAAATAAGCAGTTCAAAAGAAATTGCTTAAACTCTTCTCGTAGATGCCTTTAGAAACAGATTCGTGTATTTTTATGACATTTTCTTTGGTTTGGAGCTCTCTAAATCTATTATCTATATTAAAGTACCATTCATTACTAATTCTCTCCCTGGTTATAGGGATCTTTTTATCTAATAAAGAAGATAACAAGGCCTGGACAACAGATTGCTCTACAGATAGTTTCTTGGTCAGGTATTTGTAAGATAATGGTTCTTTTTCGCCGAAAACATACATTGTTAAGAACAATTTTTGCTCATCTAAGCTTAAAACAATATTTGAAAAGTGAGAGATATCGCTTAGAAGCATGCTATTTTTGAACATCAAAAGTTCATCTGTTACTTCCTTAAGCTTTTCATACTTATTTTCAAGATCAGAAATATATTCAAATGCCGACTGCAATTCGTTTGTTAGCTCGTTAATGCTCTCTAGATGCTCATCTCTTTCAGAACGTATCTTCTTAAAAGCATCTTTTAACTTTTTCTCGTCTAGCATCTAATCCCCCACACAATTAATAAAAAGAATATCAATCATGTTTTTAAATATTATGTTAGCAACATAATAGTTCTGAACATTGTGAAGAAATATATGCTAAATCAGATAAGAAATTGATAATTACTCTCTTAACCACTACATTTATAAATAACTCTTTTTTCCTTTAAGTATGGAATTAAGAGTACTAGAAAAAGGAAAGAAGAGATTGGTGTTTGACTTAGTCGGAACAGATCATACATTCTCCGGCGCATTGAAGAAAGAACTATGGAATGATAAGTCCATAAAAGTCTCTGCATATAATGTCGAGCATCCATTAATTGGAATTCCAAGATTTATCGTTGAAACAGACGAGAAGGATCCTGAGAAAGTACTCCTTGATGCAGTAAAGAGACTTGAAAAAAAGAACGAGTCATTCCTTGAAGATTTCAAGAAAATAAGAGCATAAACTCTTTTACATAATTTTGTTTCTAAAATTAAATTATTTATAAATACTGATTAATATTTTGTGCTTGCCTAAGCTTGATTCAAAACCTATAAATAAGCCTTAGTATTACTTCTTCTATGAATAAGAAAGATCAAAAATTATTGTTATCTTTAGCAAGAAATGCAATAATTTCAATATTTAATGATACCGACCCCGATATTTCTCAAGTCGGGCACTTAACCCAGCTAAAAGGATCTTTTGTAACTCTTCATAAACACGGCCAGCTTCGTGGATGCATTGGTTTTCCAAAGCCAATAATGCCTTTATACGAGCAGATAATAGCATCAAGCAAGGGTGCAGCATTTGATGATCCAAGATTTACACCCTTGGCAAAAAATGAATTAAAAGATATTGTAATTGAAATCTCTCTTCTTTCAAGGCCTGAATTAATCAAAGGGAATTCGCCTGAAGAATATATAAAAAATATCTCTATAGGCTCAGATGGATTAATAATTTCAGGTGCATCCTCAGCCTTGCTTTTACCTCAAGTTGCAGTGGAATATAATCTGGATGCAGAAAAATTCTTGGAATCAGTATCAGAGAAAGCAGGGCTTTCCAAGGATTCATGGAAAAACCCGGAAAACAAAATCTATAAGTTCAAAGCAGAAATCTTCAGTGAAGACGTAGCATAACTCACTAGATTAGAATTCAAATATATTGAAAATTATTTTCCAAACCTTCTTTCTCTTTGCTTGAATTCGTCTAATACTTTAAGCAAGTCTTCTTTTGTGAATTCAGGCCACATCTTATCAATAAAGAACCATTCACTGTAGCTTGATTGCCACATCAGGAAATTGCTCGTCCTTATTTCGCCGCCTGTTCGAATTATGATTTCAGGCTCGGATTCCAGATATAGATTTTCCTGGATTGTCTTTTCATTTATTGATTCC
>DASPMU010000003.1:0-2115 GCA_035626895.1 Alphaproteobacteria bacterium | reverse complement strand
TAGGATGTTCAGGAACAACACTGAGCCCAATGCCTCCTGTTGTCAATATATGATCTCCCTTGTATTCTTTGAAGATTTGAATCACCAATTCAGTAAAATCATATGATGACTGTTCATCAACAGGCTGGACATCGCCAGTCAAGAATAAAAAATCTTTATTGTTTATTTTTTTGTAATAAAGTGAGAGCTTTGGAAGATCTATAAGATTTTCTTCATTAACGAATACTGAGTTTGGAAGATGCTTTGAATGAAATGATTTTATTAATACTGCTTTAGTGCCCTCTATCAATATATCAATGCAGATTTTTCCTACATTTCCTATTCCGGGCATTCCGCAGATCATTACTGGAGAAGTTATTTTAGGACTGGAATGTTCGTACACTTCCCAGCCGTTCATATGCTTGACATTTATTTTTTTATCCATTTCATTTACCCGAGAATTAATTATCTTTCTTTTCTTTTTCGAGCCTTTTAGCTTCACGCCTATATTTTCCGTATTTGTCTTCAGGAGAATATTTTGGCGGCTTGTAGTCTGTTCGTTTATGTCCGCAAGCGCAAATTTCACTTAAGCCATAACTTTTGCATTTGCTACATTTTAGAATATGTTTCATTTTTGTTATCGAAGGATAATCAATATACATTATGCTGATGCTGTTTCAGTTGACAGGTTTTTAACGCGCTCGTATTCTACATGCGCCTTGTGTTTTTTCATATAATTTATTACTGAATCTGAAACATCCTTTAACAATTTTTCAAGAACTTTGTAATCTGTTCCTTTTAGGAGCATCCTGTACTTTCCGCCGCCAAGATAGCTGATTGTCATGTTATCCTGAGTTACTTGCGAGAATGCCTTCTTGATATCTTCAACGCCGTTCTCTTCCCAAGAATTTATTGTGACATCTCCTGCAACTAATATTTCCTTAGGCTTGATTTTTTCCCTTATTGTTTTTTCAAGCTGCTCAGCAATCGGCTTATCAAAATAATCAGCCAAGCTGATAGATCCTGCAAGGAAATCATCAAATGCCTGATAGATATAGAAATAATTATTCAAGAATGCTTTTGCCGCCTTATCATATAATGCCTTGACGTCAAGCTTTAATACATGAGCAGTCATCTCAAGGATCTTTTCTGCCTTTAGTTCCTGCTTCAATTCGTCGTTCTTTTGTCTTCTTTGGCCTTCAGTTACTCTTCTTAATGATAAGTCGATGTATCCTCTTTCCTTGTTGACATATAGAACTTTACATACGATTACTTTTCCTTCAGTTACGTAATCTCTGATGTTTCTGATTCTTCCTGGAGCGATCTCTGAAATGGTGATCATTCCCTGTCTGTCGTATTCGTGTATATTTACAAATATAGAATTGTGCTGAATATTATTTACTGAGCATATTACAAGATCCGATTCTTCTGGGAAACCCAGGCGTTTGATGAACATTTTGAATATGATGGAATTAAAGAATATAAATTTTATCTAAAAATAAAATAGATTATTCAGATTTTACTCTAATACTTCAAGTACTCGAGCCTTGATCTTTGCTTTTCCGCCTGTTGGGCTTGCGATTGCTCTGCCGCATACCAAGCATGGAACTTCAGAACTTGCTTTTCCGAATATGATCTGCTCGTTCTTGCACTTAGGGCATCTTACCTTGATGAATTTTGATACTGGTTCTTTGATGTTTACCATTTTTTTCCTCGAATGTTATTTTGTTAAAATTGATTTTCTTTAGATGATCTCAATCTTCTTTGCTCTCTTGCCTTTAGCCTGAGTGTGCTGCTTGCTGCATGACTTGCAAGTGTATCTGAAGTCAGTCTTTTTAGTAAGCTTCTTTCCGCTCATCTTTCTGGATCCTACTGGCGGTCTTGAAAATCTTCCCTGATTTCCTGCTCCTCTCCATGATCCTCTAGCTCTTAATCTTGTATAAGATGATCTGCTTTGAGTGTGAACGGAACCCACTCCCTTCTTTTTAGCCTGACTTACAGTATGCTCTGTATGCTTGTTACAGTAAGGGCAATGTCTCTTCATTGTCTTTGGAACTTTCATATTATAACCTCGAATGCAATCGTTATCGTACAGAATACGACATAATTAGTATGACTTGAAGGAATAATAGGGGA
>DASPMU010000002.1:0-5464 GCA_035626895.1 Alphaproteobacteria bacterium | reverse complement strand
TTTGCAATATTTTTAATCAGCATATTTGCATTTGATTCTGTATTTTATACATTCCACCAAATATTCTTCCCTCAGGGAAACTGGATGTTTGATTCCAATACACTTTTAATAACACTGTTTCCTAAAGTATTTTTCGTCGACATCTCTCTTAGGATATTCGTCTATGCATTTTTCCAGTCATTGATATTTTTAGGCATTGGATACTACATAAGAAAAAAATTGAAAGTTTTTGAGAAACACTATCCTAAATACAACAAGTAACTCTGATGGAACAATTATTCGATAAGCTTTAGTTAAATTACTTGTTTCTGCAATTATCGCAAACACCTGAAACATCGACCTGAAAATGACAGATCGATCCTGGAATATTTTTCTTTATGAAATCAATATTTTTTATGTCAATATGCATTTTCTTGCCGCATTTCTCGCATATGAAATGAGAATGATTATTCTGATGGTTTGAATAAATAGTCTTGCGGTCGCAAGTATAGGAATGTAGTGAGCCGTTTTTTACAGAGTCATTGAGGAATCTATACACCGTCGCTATTCCAAGATTTTTTATATCTTTTTGCGCCTTCTCCAGAAGTTCTTCTGCCGTGAACATCGAGCTGAATTTCAGCGATGCTTCAGCGAGCTGTTCTTTTTGTTTAGTGTTTCTTGATTTCATGCAATAATCTCATCAATATTTTATTATTGATAATAAGAATCAATAAGACATTTAAATATTTTATCATTCCTAATATTATGAACATAAAATACGAATCCATAAAAAAGATAACAGCCTATACAAGTACAATAGGCGCGGGGATCCTAGGAATCCTTCATGCTTCCTCACATATTATACCAGCAATAACAAATATCGGGCACAGCATGTCTGATGTGAAATATTTCGGGCACCAGAATATGCATGCTCATTTACATGAAGAAAACATAAATTTTCTCGAACAAGCGCTTCATCATCCTATAACTAATGCTGCATCTATACTTTTTGTGGCAGCAGGATTTTACTACATATATAAGGATCACAAATATCATAAAAATGAAAGCATTATGAAAAACAAGATAAAAAATCTCGAAGAAGAATTATCAATCCACAAGCAAATAAAACATGATAAAAAAAATGAATATATCTCAATCTGAAACGATTTTAGACTACGCAATAACTGAAGGCAAAGATTTAATCAATGATAGATCTACTAGAATCTTGACCTCTATAGAATCCGGAGAAATAAAATCTTTGCAGGCAAAAAAATTCTATGAAGAATTCGAGACATATTGTGAAGTCATTGAATGCCTTAAAATGATTCAAGGAAAAACCACCATATCCTCTCCGCAGATAGCAAGAACTTTAAAATTTGCAGAACTTGAAGGAATACACACGTGCATGAACAGCAATTCCAAAATATTGTTTATAGGAAGTGGTCCGTTTCCTGAAAGTGCAATGTCATATTATACAAAATTTAATTGCGAAGTCAGATGCCTAGATAATAATATAGTAGCCGTAGCGTTATCTGAAAAATTGTTTGAGGCATTAAATTTACCGATAAAAATAACATATTGCGATGGGAGATATTTTGATTACAAAGGATATACACACATCATTCTTGCAGTACTGAGCAGGCCTAAAGAAGAGATACTGGAAAGAATAAGGCAAACAAACAATGATGCAATCATAATATGCCGGACGGTAGATAAAGATAAAGAACATATTTACCCAAGGATTGAACAAAAAAATCTTAGAGGTTTCAAATTAGCCAAGGAAATCAGAAGCCCTGAAGCAATAATGTATTCATTAATTCTAAATACTATATGAGGACGCTATGAAACACAACAAAAATTTTAAGTCAAAAACAATAAAATACCTTGGAATCTTCATTACTGGATTGCTAGGATTGCTTCATGCATTATCGCATATAATTCCAGCAGCGGCAAACATTGGATATATAGTTTCAGAGCAAACCCAAGAAGAGAATGAACACAGTCCACTTGAGGAGATAATGCATCATCCATTGATGAATATCGCGTCTATTTTTTTCGTTATCTTAGGATTCTATTATATCTATAAAGATCATAAGCACCATAAGCATGAGCATATACTTAAGAAAAAAATAATGGTTTTAGAATCAGAACTAAAGAAATATAAAAAGCCTTATTGATAATAAAACTCAACAACATATATAAATAAACAAATCATCCTAAGTCATACAATGATCAATATAACGCTACTTGCATACATAATAGCAAGTGTAATTGTAGTCAGTTTAGTCTCTCTAATAGGAGTATTGACTATATTTGTAAAAACAAAAAATTTCAGAAAAATACTATTATATTTCGTTAGTTTTTCCGTGGGAGCGCTGTTCGGGGATGTTTTCATACATCTTATACCTGAGGCATTCGAAGAAGCAACTAATGGCCTGATGATAGGATTTTACGTCCTTGCAGGAATAATATTCTCATTCATAATAGAGAAATTCGTTCTTTGGAGACATTGCCATCGAAATATAGAAGATGACAAGCACAACCATGACGAAAACCACTATCATGAAAAGCATGAGCATAATCATGATAATCACATTCATTCGTTTGCATACATGAATCTCGTAGGAGATACTATACATAATTTTATTGACGGTTTGATAATTGCTGGAGCATATTTCATAAGCATTCCAGTTGGGGTTGCAACAACAGTTGCAGTAATATTTCACGAAATACCACAGGAAATCGGAAGCTTCGGAGTTCTTCTCCACGGCGGATTCAGCAGAGCCAAGGCATTATTCTTTAATTTCCTTACAGCATTGAGTGCTGTTCTTGGAGCAATAGTTGGAATATTATTTAGCAGCTCTGAAACTATGTTTGCATTCTTGATTCCATTCGCTGCAGGGAACTTATTGTATATAGCAGGAACAGATTTGATACCAGAACTAAATAAACATAATCACGAAGACTTCAACGTAAAAGAAAACTTGATGCATCTAGTCATGATACTTCTTGGAATCGGAATAATGTGCGCGTTGCTGTTATTAGAATAAATTGAAAGAAAGGTAATGATCAATATATCTTTCTAATCTCTTCAACTTTTGGCTCGACTATATTATAATAATCTTGGGCCTTCATTTTTATAGAATCAGTGTGCGTGCCTGCGCTAAATACGACAGTATCTCTTTTTAATGCAGAATTATCCAGATAAACATCCATTCCGAAAAGCTGCGCGAATGGAGGAACGCTTCCGACAGTACAGCCAGTTTCCTTCAAGACTTCATGAGGGCTTGCAAGAGAGACATTCTTGCTGTCAAGAAGTATTTTGAGTTTTTTCAGGTCGATTCTTTCGCTTGCAGGTATCACTGCCTGGAAAAATTTGAACGTTCCATCTTTAAGCTGCGCTTTTAGAATTATTGCCTTTAGCGCGTCATGGATATTAGTATCGCGAATCTTTGCCGCATCTTCGCTTGTCACGACGTGTTCATGCACTAGATGCTTATATTCAAATCCTTTTGAATCAAGCAATTCTTTGATTTTAAGGAAAGTTTCAGTTCCCATTCTAAGCATTAGATATTGTCATTCTTAAATATTATTGTTTGACGTCGTTTTCCAGGAGGATTTTTCTTATTATATCTGCCTTCTGTTTGACATTAAGTCTTCTATTGACTCCTGATGTCGAATGTATTTTGTATATCTTAAGCCGTGGAAATAGTTTGTCAATATTTAATTCAAGAAAAGATTTGTAAGGAACTGTCCCTTCTAGCAAAACTAATTTTATTTTAGGATATTCTTCAAATAGGGAGGCAAAGTCATTATATATTACATGAACAAAATTTGCATCAGCAGATCCTACCCTATGAGCTTGAGCATAGACATCCCAGAGCGCGATCTTGTTTTTTAGAAGCGTTTTTTTCTTTTCTTCAAAAGTCATGCTATGCATGTCTGTTTCTAAAAGATCACCCATCACTCTCCAAAAATCATTTCCTTTGTTTCCATAATATTCCTGGACAGCAAGGCTTACAGGACCTGGAAAACTACCAAGTATCAAAACTCTAGAATTCTTATCTATTATTGGATCAAATCCTGGAATCATACTAGAAAGAAGATTAAATTACTTATTAACTTTATTCTTATTCTCGTAAGCATTGTTTAACATTTTGTCAAATATAGAAAATACGTAATATGCTATGAAAGTCAAACCCAATCCGGCAAAAAAAGTCCCTATAGGATGGACTATATTTCCACATTGTACATTATCCCAGCATGGAATAGTAAAAACATACCCTAACATAGACGGCATATATGTAATCCAATAAGTTATATATTGTGGGATATGATTAAGAGTAGGATCGGGAAAAACAGGAGTATCGCCTGATATAAAAATCATTAATAGATTTACTAGTGTAATTAAAACCGACAATATAGCAGCTCCAATGCCAAAAGAGTTTGTTTTTTTATAGTTGCTAGATTTTGTCGCATTATTTTTAATTTCTTTTTTATAGCCTATAATCAACTCTACAGGCCAAACAAGAAGAGCCAGCAGTATAGCAGCAACGCAAATTATAATAATTCCTAGAGCATAAATTCTAAAAAATCCGAAAATACGAGAAATTAACAAAGATAAGAAAAGAATGGAACAGGATATAATTATAGTTTTTACAGAATAATATTGCTCTTTAAACCAAGATTCGAAGCTCATTAAATATTTTAGAATTGTGGAGTATAAAAAGTTAATGTTAGAAAAAAGAAAAATAAAAAAGTTACGAAAATCCCGTTCGAAAATTCTTTGGGATTATTCGTTCTGGCCTAATGCAATTACAGTTCTTACTGCAACTACAAGACCTGATGCTGCAACGAATGCATTGAAGTTAGCAAGTATTGATGCTAAAACTGCTGTTGCGCCGCCGCCGATCAAATTCTGTAAATTCAATAGGCTTGATGCGCTCAAGATCAATACTGCTGTTGCAGCCAAGTATAAGAGGACTTCATCCTTGGAAACGTTGAAGAATCCAACTGCTACTCCTAGAGCAAATAATACTGCTGGGAACCATGCATATTGCAAGAATCCTGTTAGTATTGCTATTACTAGGCCAGCGATGAATGACCACTTACCTATTTTCGATGTATGTTCTCTTTTCATATTAATACCCCCTAAACTTTTGGTGTTGTTTTTTCATATCTTTAACATCTCTGCTAAAGCTTAGAAGCGCAATATGTCTACTCACGTAGCATCATACCCACTTTCTAAGAATTATGCATATACACAAAGGACATTTATATATTTTTTGGATTCCTCATACAATATAAGACTTTGGCGACGATTTCGTCACTAGTTGATAAAAAATTAATTAAAAATCTTTAGAACCGTATTTTTCATTATGATAATTTTCAGAAGCCACATTTTTTTGATATTCTTTTACTTCAGTATTTGCCTTATACACTAATGCAGTTAGAGCAATTGATGCAGCTGTGAATGCTACAAGCA
>DASPMU010000001.1:0-2836 GCA_035626895.1 Alphaproteobacteria bacterium | reverse complement strand
AGATAGAGAAAAATATGAAGAGCGACTAAGAGAAACAAATAAGCATTTGCAAGACTTAGATAAAGCAAAGATAGATTTCCTAAATATAGCGTCTCACGAACTCAAGACTCCATTGACGGCAATCTCTGCATACATAGAAATATTGGATGATTATAAAGGCAAATTTAGCAAAGAACAGCTGCATGGATTAGATGCTATTAAGCGTAACAGCAATCAATTAAAGACAATAATCAGCAATATTTTAGAAATCTCAAGGCTTGATTCTGGAAGATTCGAGCTAAATATAACTGAAATGGACGTTGAAGAAAAAATATCCCTCCTAATAGGCAATCTTAAAATATTATCCGATAATAAAAAAATAAAATTAAAATATACATGCAGCGGAGTTAAGAAAATCACTACGGACGTTATGCGATTTGAAGAAATATTAAATAATTTAGTGGGCAATGCAATAAAGTTCACTGAAAAAGGCTCTGTTACGGTAAAGACAGAATCTGGCAAAAATGAAGAAAAAGGATTCATAGTAGTATCAGTGATTGATACTGGAATAGGTATTCCGAAAGATAAGATTAATAGCTTATTCCAGAACTTTTATCAGGTTGATGCGACAGTCTCGAGAAAATACGGAGGCACTGGACTTGGATTATCAATAACCAAAAAAATGATCGAGCTCCAGGGCGGAAAAATATCCGTCACTAGCATCGAAAACAAAGGCACAACATTTAGATTTACATTGCCGATTAACCAAGTAAAAAAAGTTAATTCTAAAGATAGTGCCAAAAAAATTGGCGATAACAGTACAGCGCCAAACGCTGCTGAAAGCAAAGATCCTCAGCGCCAAGGCGATAAAAAAACAGATAAAAATAATTAATAATCGAAACAAATAAAAAGTAAAAAGGCTAAGATTAAAAAAATAATGCTTTTAATGATATAGAATATAATTAATACAGAGGTATAAAAAATGAAGAAAATACTATATGTGGAAGATAATCCAGATACTAACGAGGCAGTTAAAATAATATTAACAAAGGCAGGCTTTGAAGTGGATACTGCATTAAATGGCAAAGATGGGTTAAAAAAAGCCGGATCTACAAAGTTTGATCTAATACTCCTAGATGTAATGTTGCCAGATATGTCAGGATGGGACATATATGCTCAATTAAAGCCAAAAATAAAATGCAAGTACGCATTTCTTAGCGCTATTCCAGTAAGCGGCGAGCGTATGGAAGAGCTTTTAAGGGAAGGAGTTTCAGATTATATAACAAAGCCCTTTGTCAAAGCTGATTTGATAAGCAGGGTTAAAAAAATATTGAGCTAGATTGAAAATAATAAAAAGATAATATGACATCCGAATTGATCATAAAACCTGTTGATAAATTACAATCAGAGATTATTCTAAAATTAAAGACTCTTAGAGGAAAAATAGGAATATATGTTTCTTTGAATAAGCCCCAAAAGAGCGTAAATGAATTGTTTCAAAAAAGCAGCATAGATACATCTAAACTATTCTTTATAGATTGCGTATCTAAAGAAGTTATGAGTAATGATGTAATAAATCTATCTCCAAACGATCTTGATACGCTAAGCCTTGCCATAAATACATACATTAAAGACATTCCTGGAGAAAAATTCTTGATAATAGACGCCTTGTCGACATTGCTTATATATAATAATGAAAACAAAGTGGCCGAATTTATCCAGGGAATAACAAAACATGTTTCTGAAAATAAAATAGTTTTCTTGGCATTTAGTCCAAAAACTGAAGGCGAGGAATTATTAAATAAGATATTCAATTTTTTCGACAATGTGGAGACAAAGAAATAAAATGCCAAATAATTTTTATAAAAAAAACAGCGTATTTATCATCATAGCCATCATTATATTGTCTTTGCCAGTGAGTGTTTACTCTGCAAATCCATTCAATGTTGAAATAGAGTTATCAGATAATTACAGGAATGTTAATCCAGGCAGTGAAGTATGGTTCACTATGTTTCTTTTGAATTTAGATAATACTCAGCGCCTTGATGTTACCTTGAATTATGAAGTAATTAATAGTTCTAATAATAAATCCATAGTTCATGCCAGCAAAACTGTAGCTGTAGAAACCCAGGCATCCTTTGTCGCCAGCTTAAATATTCCTGAAGATACTCCTCCAGGAGACTATTTATTAGTCGTCTCTGTAAGTTCCTCATTAGGAGAATCGAGCGCCAAAACATCATTAAAAGTATTTGTCCCTGAAAACGATTTAAAAATCTATTACTACGCTGCAGGAGGCGTAGTGTTATTGCTAATAATAGCTCTCCTTTCAAAATCCGGGCCTTTAATAAAACGAATAAGGCTTAAGATGAGAATACATAAAATAGTTCGCGAGAAACTTAAGAACAAGTAATTCTAAAAGATAATACAGGTCATGGGAGATCCTCATTTTCATTCGGGCCCCCACGCCCTTCACTGCGTTACGGGTCATGGGAGATTTGAACTCCCGACCAACAGATTAAGAGTCTGCTGCGCTACCAGGCTGCGCTAATGACCCGCGGTAGTATAGAAGAGAATTAAAACTTGATTTATAAATATTATTGAAATAGTTTATAAATAAAAAAGACTTTCTAAGAAAATCATAAGAATGAATAAGGCAAAATTATTACTCGGAATTGCATCAATAGCAGCAATAGCGATCTATAGCTGCAAAGTTGTTCCTAGCAGGGCGGTCGGGACATTCAAAGGCGTTGTGATTGGATTTGAAGAAGAATATACAAATACGCAAGATTATGCAAGAATAAAAAAAGATGGAATAATAATAGAGACTTACGTAGATAATGATCGTGTCTCCTGGAAA